>JAGCSE010000052.1 GCA_017964325.1 Victivallales bacterium
CAGAGGCGCCTTCGTCATCGGCGAGGGCCTGACGGTCACGACACTCGGCTACTCCGTCGGCTACATCTTTGCCAATCTCACCAACGAGGGCACCATCGCCACGGCGGTCGGAGAACTCACGCTGAACGGCAACACGATTCAGAATAACGGCGTCCTCGTCACCGGCGGAAGGACCATGTTCCTGCAGAACGCGACGGTCAACGGCGTCGGCACGCTGAACGGCGCAAACGGGAAGCTTCAACTGAACGGCGCCACCGTCAACAACGGCACCCTGACTGGCAAGCTCGAGGCATACGGAGAGACTAGCACCCTGAACCGAGTCACGGTGGATGAAAACGGCGACCTCGACATCCAGGCAAATGTCATTGCGCAGGAAACGCTCTCCATCGATGGCAAGGTCAAGGTGCAGAACAACTGCAAGCTCTACAACGCGTCTGATGCGACAGTCGCGCTGGACGGCAACGGCATATTGAGCCTGAGCGGCGATGGCACGTCCGGCTCCTTGGGAAGCGCAGGAAACCGTGGTGCCTTCACCATCGGCGAGGGACTGACGGTCACGACCCTGGGCTATTCGGTTGGCTACATCTATGCGAACCTCACCAACGCGGGCACCATCACCACGGAGGCTGGAGAACTCACGCTGAGTGGCAATACGATTGAGAATGCAGGTGCCATCGTCACAGGCGGGAACAAATCTATCACCTTGACTGGGGCAACCGTCAGTGGAAACGGTTCTTTGAATGGCAAGAAAGGGATTGTCTATCTGAACAACAGCACGCTTACCGGGGCGATTCTGGTGGGTCAGGTACAGACGACGGGCAACAAATCCACCCTGAAGAATGTCACAGTTGACGTTGGCGGCAAGTTCACTGCAACTGCCGATGTCGTCCTGCAGGAGAATTTCACCATCGACGGCACGGTGTCGGTCCAGAACAATGTCCATTTGGTGAACGAAGTGGACACGCCAGTCGCGCTGGCAGGCTTCGGCACGCTGAGCCTGAGCGGCAACGGCACATTAGGCTATTTGGGAAGCTCAACCAACCGAGGGACTTTCACCATTGGCAAGGAGCTGACGGTAACAACTCTCGGCTACTCAACTGGCTACATTTATTCGCATCTCACCAACGAAGGCACCATCACCACAGAGGCCGGAGAACTGACGCTGAATGGAAACACGATTGAGAACACAGGTAACATCGTTACGGGGGGGAAGAACATCACCCTGCAGAACGCGACGGTCAACGGCGGCACGCTGGGCGGCGCCCACGGCGAACTCCAGCTGAACGGCACCACCGTCAACAACAGCACGCTGAACGGCACGCTCAAGGTTTACGGGGACACCGTCACCCTGAACCAGGTGACGGTGGATGAAGACGGCGACCTTGACATTCAGGCCAATGTCGTTGCGCAGGACACGCTCTCCATCGACGGCAAGGTCACGGTGGAAAACAACAAGGGGCTATACAATGCGTCTAATGAGACGGCGGTCACGCTGACGGGCACGGGCACGCTGAACCTGAGCGGCAACGGCACCTCTGGTTCATTGGGCACCACAACAAACCGCGGCGCCTTCACCGTCGGCGATGACCTGACGGTCACGACACTCGGCTATACCTCAGCATACATTTACGCCAATGTGACCAACCAGGGCGAAATCACCACCGAAGCAGGCGAACTGTACATTGCTGGCGCGAATGATGCACCGCTCTCCTTCCGCAATAGCGGCACCATCCGAAGCGGAAGCAAGACGATGACGTTCACGTATGTGACCATGGACAACAAGGGGGGCTCCATGATTGGTGGTGACAACACCGTTTACCTCGGTGCTGGCACTACGGTGACGGGCGGCACGCTCGGCGGTGCGCTGCAAGTGTCCAATGGCGCTTCCGTCCTCTTGGATGAACACGACTGCATCCGAGACGGAAAAATCACAGTAACTGGCAACGGAACCTTCACGGCACGAAACCTGATGGCGCTGGCGGATTTCAATGTGGAGTACAACGGCTCGCTTGAATTGTCCAACGTGACGCTGGCGGGCACGGTTAATGCCTATGACAACCCCAGTCAGGTTTCCATCTTGGGCAACTGCGGTCTCTTTGAGCTGGTTCTGAACACGGCGTATGCCGCTCGATATACCATTCTGGGGAATGACTTCACCGATGCCACCGTGACCATTCGCGGCAATGGAAATATCGACCTCTCAGGCAACTACTGGGGCGGTTTGACGGACGAAGACGAAATCCGCGCGAGATTTGGCCTTGGCGCTAAAGTCAACGTCAGTAACGCCATGACTACGGCACCCGAGGGCAGAGCCTTCTTCTTGATTGGCGCAGACTTGTCAAACGAGAAATATCTCTCACTCGCACAGGACAATCTCAAGTTGACCTTCCTCTCGAAGCTTGATCCGCAGAGCATTACCGAAGAGACCGTTCAGTTGTGGGATGATACCGCAAACCAGCAAGTTTCCCTGGCAGAACGATTCCCCACCGTGCAAGGCAACCAGCTTATCTTCGACAATGACTTGTTGAATGACGGGCACTCGTACCGCGTCATCCTCTCCGAGGAGATTAAGTCATTGGATGGCAGTATGTTGAACACGGAGTTCAAGGGCACTGTCGCCTTCACGGTGGACCGTACCGCACCCAAGGTCCTGAACATTGAGAAGACGCTGAACCTGACTGGCAAACTGCCTGATTTCCAAATCACATTTTCCTCGGATGTTGATATATCCACGCTGCGCAATGCCCTGAAGGTGACATCGCCAGAGGGGCAGAACGTCAATGTGGAAGTTGCGATGCTCACTGATCGTGTGGCCTTGGTCACTTCGAAAGTCGCAATCAACGTGCCAGGTGAATATACGGTTTCCATAGCCGCCGACAAAACCGCCGACAAGGCTGGCAATCCTCTCCAGGAATCGTTTGAAGGCGTCATTGAAATGACCCGCATCAACCTGGATATCAAGGACCTGGCCTCTTCCAAGACCGATGTCGTCCAGGACGAGACCTTCACCGTCCAGTGGAAGACCTTCAACCATGAAGACGCCGAACTCTACGGCAAATGGACGGACGGTGTTTACCTCTCCAAGGACAATCTCTGGGACAATTCGGACACGCTGCTTGCGTCTGTTGTACACTACAACGGCCTGCCGCAAGGCAGTTCAGTCGAAGGGCAGACGCAGGTTGCGCTCTCTGGCGTCACGGACGGCAGCTACTACTTGATAGTCCGCCCCGACATCTACAATGACAAACCCACTGGCGCCTCGGAGCGCAACGTGGAATCCATCGCCATCTCCGTGAGCACGAATCCTTTGCCCGCTGGGGCACAGACCATCAATTCTGGCCACAGTGCGACCTATAAGTTTACTGCGGCTGCAGGGGACTCCTACCAGTTGACGCTGGACACCCTGCGCAACGACTTTTCAGGTATGGAGCTCTACGTCGGCTATGGCTATTCGCCGACACGCGAGAACTATGACACCGTCCTGCGCAATGTCAATGATGCCCAGTTGGCGCTTGCCTCCCAGAACTATGACCAGGACATCTATGTGATGGTGTATGCCAAGAACGGCTACGGCAACTACACGTTGACCGCCGAAAAAGTCGGGCTTGACATTACGGCGGTTATGCCTGGCCAGCAGAGTATTTCAGACGGACAGGCGCTGACATTTGTGGTGGAGGGTCTTTGCTTCACGCCAGGCACCACCGTCTCCGCCATCAATGCCAACGAAGTGGCAACCAACGGCGTAGTGACCTTCATCAACGACCATCAGCTTCTGCTGACCTTTGAAACTGGCCTGCTTGAGGCAGGCGACTATGTGCTGAAGGCGACAGACGGTGCCGTGAGCGTTCTCTCCGATACCATCACGCTTGCAGCGGAGGGGGCCCCGAACCTCGAAGTTACGGCTGACCTGCCCCTGAGGGTTGCAAACCATTTCATCACCAGCTTCGACGTCAACTATGCGAACACGGGCAACGCCTCCATGGGGGCTGTTCTACTGACGGTTGATATCTATGAAGTGGACAATGACGGCAACAAGCTGCGCTCTGTTGGCATCATGGGGATAAACAAGTCCACGGACCAGAACCACAGTGCTTATAACGGTTCGTATAACTCGCTGCCAACGGGTTATGTTTCGACTGCTACCATTTACGCTCAGGGCAAGGTGCCTGGCCAGTTGGAGGCGGGCGCCAGCGGCTCCGTCACCATCGACCTGGTTGGTTTGCTCCAGCCGTGGAACACCAGCGGCAACAACAACCTGCTTTGGGAAAACAACTACTTTGATGAGTACAGCACAGAAGTCCTGGACTGGCGGGAGACGATGCCTGGCCAGAGCGACGCATTCTACGTCGCCATGGAAAATGCGGTTGGCACGACCTGGGGCGATTACGTGAAGATGCTCCAGACGAATGCGCAGACCCTGCAGAGTGTGGGCACCGATGCAAGCGATGCCACCGACCTGCTGGCGCTTACCGTGCAATCCGTTTCAGGTAATTTCAATCCATATATCTCATTTGAGTCTATATCTGATTTGAATGTGGAAACCCGCGGCACCTTGTCGCTGAGTTTCGAACGCTTCTACTCCAATCGCATGGACGACCAAGGCTGGCACACAAACTGGGAATACAGCCTGGTGAAGGAAGGAAACGACGCCGTGACATTCTTCTCGCCCGAACAAGGCGTATTCACGTTCCGCATGGGCGCATACGGCAAGTATTTCTGCGAAAACGACTCCAGCCTCACCCTAACCTTCAAGGGAAGCCAGGCAATCCTTCAGTCTCCCGACTATGAACGCACGTGGACCATGAAGCAGGTCGATGCCCAGAACTGGCGCCTGGCGCAGGTCAGCGACACCCATGGCAACAGCATTCAGCTCACCTACGACAAGAACGGCGAACTCTCCAAACTCAAATCCAACGACGGCGAGTTCATCCGCGTCGCAAAGGACGGTCTGACAGCCTCCAACGGCTTGGAAGTCACCTATCAGCGTTCGGCTGACGGCCAGCTGACTGGCGTCTCCTATAACGACGGTCGCAATCCGTTGACCTACCAGTACGACGGCGACGCCCTGACTGGAGTTTACCAGGGGGGCAAGTTGGTCTCCTCCTATATCTATGATGACAACGGCGCAGTCGTGCAGGCTACCCACGGCAACCTCATCACCACGGTCACAACGGAGCAGCCAGGCGTCATCACCGTCACGGACAACTGCGACCACAGCTTCACCGCAGTGTACTATGCCGACGGCAATCTGGCCAAATTGACCGACAATGTCTCCGGCAACTGGAACCATTACACGTATGATGCCAACGGCTGGCTGCAGACAGTCTCCAATTCCGCTGGCCTCAGCGAATCCTACGTGTGCAACGCCGAAGGCGAGATACTTCGCTTCACCGATATTTATGGCAACACGTCCAGCTACACCTACTTCCAAGGCCATCTGAAGACCGCCCAGAATGCCACGGGCTATGCCGTCAATATCAGTTACGACCAAAACTGGAACATCACCGAGTTCACCTACAGCGATGGTTCTGTCATCTCCTTCGACTACGATGAAAACGGCAACCTGACACGATTCACGGACCAGCTGGGCAACTCAATGACCTGCGAGTATGATGATTCATGGCGCATCAGCCGCGTCATCTATGGCGACTACTCGTCTGCCGTGACATACGACAATTTCGGCTACATCGCCACCGTCACCCAGAACGGACACACTACCTCCTACGAGTACACTCCCAGAGGGCTGCTCACATCGTTGACCGACGCCAATGGCAACCAGGCGCAGATGAGCTATGACGGCAATGAGAACCTGACAGAGGCTGTTTTTGCCGACGGCTCAAAAGTGAGCTGGGGATACGATGCCACAGGCAACCTGATGTCGCACACCACACGTGCGGGGGACATGCTTGCCTATCAGTGGAACACTGATGGTTCCCTGAACAGTGCTGCATTTGCGGGCACCCAGTACGAATACACCTATAACAACGCGGGCTTGCTGACGACTGCCGCCTCGAACTCTGTCCAGAACCTTGCATTTGGATACAATGCGAACGGCAGCCTGGCGGGACTCACCTACCAGGACGGTACGGCCATCGCCATCGACTGTGACACGACTGGCAAGCTTGCCTCCTACACCATCGGTGGGCAGACTTTTGCCTACACCTGGCAGGGCGGCAAGATGAGTACCATCTCTGTCAACGGCAATGCGTTCACTGCCTACATGCGCAATGCCAATGGCAACCTGACAAGTGGCAATGGCATTGCATACGAGTACGATGTCCGCAGTAACATCACGCGAGTCGGCGACACGGACTACACCTACAACTCCGTGGCGCAAATCATCACCAAGAGCACAGGTGAAGAGAACTGGACCTATACGTATGACCTCGACGGCAACCTCGCCAGTGAAATGCTTGGCGACGGCACGGCCTACCATTGCACCTATACCTACGATGCCGCTGGAAACCGCCTCTCCCAAACGGATGTGGTCGCCAATGTCACCACCACATGGACGTATGGCTCCATGAACCAGATCCTGACTGTCCAGGTCGGAGAGGCCGAGGCCGTGGATTATACGTATGACCTCAACGGCAATCTGCTGTCGGACGGACATGCCGCCTACACCTGGACTGAGGACAGCCGTATGGCGACCATGACCGTGGACGACACCACCTGGACCTTCACCTACAACGCACTCGGCTACCGAGACAGCGCCAGCAACGGCGTTGATACCTACACGTTCTACTATGATGGTACTGGCAACCTCCTTGCCCAGTACAAGAACGGCGAGGCCTACCAGTTCTATATCAGGGGGGCCACTGGCATCGAAGGCTATGTCGATGCGAATGGCGCAATCTACACCTTCACATACGATTTGGGCGGCAACGTGACAGCTGTCACTGGAACCAACGGCAAGTCGGCGACATACGTCTATGATGCCTTCGGCAATATCATCGAACAGGCAGGGGACATCACGGACAATGCCCTGACCTGGCACGGCCACTTCGGCACCCTCTTGAACCCCGACGGCTCCTACCATGTCCTGGCGCGGAACTACAACGCAGCAGACGGACGCTTCATCTCCACGGATCCCTCCTGGTTCAATGACGGCGCAAACCTCTACACCTACGCCTACAACGACCCAATCAACTACCTTGATTTAGATGGAATGAAAGGCGATATGACGAGCCTGCCCACAAAACATGAATCGGGCTCCGTCGTTGACAAGATTGCCAATGGCGATATCTTCAACTTGAAAGAGATTTTCTCCTTCCTAAATGACAAGACTGCCGACGACCTCACAACCAACCTGCCTTCGAACACTCCGAGGATTGGCACGGGCGACTCTCCCTCAGGGTTGTTCAACACGATGAGTACCGCGATAGACAATGGGATGCCTGATGCATGCGATGCTGTCGGCGACTACTATAACGGTGGCATCAATGTGGCACGGAGCCTGTACGAAAAAGGCACCGTATCCACGAAGGACGGCACGATCTGGCCGCCAGCCCTTGATACGGAACTGAATGACCGCTATATCAACCACAGCTTCGAGCGTTACCAAGAGGCCACGACTCAAAGCGGCAAGGAAGAGTTCATCCAGCAGGCCTGGCGCCGTTTCTGGTCGTTGGTGGACAAGAACAAAGCCGACAAAGCCAAGCAGAAGGGCGGCACCAATGTCACCAGCAGCAAGACGCAGTCGGCCTCAAGCCACGACCCCAACGACAAGCTGGCCACCCAAGGCGCCACCGAATTGCATTTCGTCCAAGACGGCAGCCGCCTGCAATACACGGTCCTCTTCGAAAACGATCCTGAAAATGCCACCGCCCCCGCGCGTAAGGTCTATGTGCGGGATGTGATGGACGACAACCTGGATATCAACACTTTCCAGTTGCATGGTTTCACATTGGCGGGACACGCCTACCAGTTACCAGAAGGACGCGATTCCTTCAACGGCAACGTGGTTCTGGATTTGGGCGATGCGGAAATCACCGTCGCCGTCGCAATCAACATTGATTATGAAACACGCGAACTCATCGCATCCTTCACGGCCATCGATCCTGAAACTGGCTTTGAGCTGCAAGACCTCACGAAAGGCGTGCTGCTGGTCAACGATGAATCCGGCCGCGGCGAAGGAAACGTCAGCTACTCCATCCAGGCCTTGCCCGATTTGCCGACCGATACGCAAATTCACAACACGGCGGAAATCTTCTTCGACTTCAACGACCCGATTGAAACCCCTACCACCCTCAATACCATCGATGCAGACGCGCCTTGCACAGCCAGCCTTACGCTTTCCGCTGACGACAAGGGCATTATCACCCTTGCCATGAGTGCAGAAGATGTCGGCGCGGGCGTGGAAGGATACAACATCCGCTGGTCCACGGACGGCGAGCATTTCAGCGACTACGGCTACACCACCTATACGCAACTGCAACTGCCTGGCCGCGGTGGCATGACCTATTATTTCCAGATCCAGGCGGTCGATGCGGTCGGCTTGACATCTGAATGGTCGGAAATCCAGTCTGTTGCCTTTAGCGGGATACCGACTGAATTGGAGGGCGATGCCATGGGGCTTTCTTGGAAACCTGTTGCCGGAGCGGAAAGTTACGTCGTCGAATATTCGACGGATGCTTTCGAGCATTTTGTTCGTATCCAAGTGATTGGAACTTCGCTTGATTCCTTCAGCCTCCCGCAGGCGAGCTACCAGTGGCGTGTGCGCGCGGCCGAATCTGACGATTGGGAATATGGCGAGGAGATTGTCGCTCCTGAACAGGTCCAGACACCGCAACTGGTTCAGTCCAATGAGGATGGCGCGCTTGATTTGTTCTTCGCGCACAAGTATGATGTTTGGAATGGCAACTATCAAGCACGACATACTGGTGTGATTAACGGTTGGAATGGCACCGATGAAACGAGTCCTTTGGATGGCAAGAACATGATAACAGACGTTTTCCATGGCTCGACCGACAGAAATCTACTCTATCTCACCGACGATGCCAACGGCGACGCCCTGTTTATCGATGACATCTACTCCGAATTGCCAGGTACCTTGGAGGAACAGCAGGCGCGTATCGCGCAAATCAACGAAATCCGCGCGGGTGCAGGCAATGACATCATTGATTTGACCAGCCAGCGCTTCGAGTATGTTGGCTACGGCATGACTGTTCGAGGCGGCTTTGGTGACGATGTCATCTGGGCGAACAATGGCAATAACTGGCTGTTCGGAGACGCTGGCAATGATCGCATCGTTGGCTCATCTAGCGATGATGTCATTGTCGGCGGCGCTGGCAACGATACAATGCATGGCGGCGGTGGCGACGATATCTTCGCCTTTGGCGGCAACTGGGGACAGGATACTGTGGAGCAGCTCGCCATAGGCAAGGTGACGCTGTGGTTCGAAGATGGCGATGAGACCAAATGGAATGACCAGACGCTCACCTACACCGACGGCACCAACTCTGTCAAAGTCTCCGGCGTGGCTTTGGAGAACATCAACCTTAAGTTCGGCGATGATAACGGAAAGGCTATCGAACGCAATGCTGAACTATCAGCGGCTGGTGCATTTGAAGAGTTCACCAGCGAGAAGATTTTTGAGGACAAGAACAGGGGTATGCTGGCATGATTGGCGCGGATGGTTATTTTGAAAATACCTCTGGAGTATAATGAAAAAGGAGTTCCTTCTATCAATGGAGTAGTTCATGCGTAAAATCCTGTTGCCCCTATGTTGTGCTGCCTTCGGTCTTTGTGCCGGTCCCAAGGCATTGTGGATCGTCTATCCGGAGCCTCTGAAAGAAGGTGTCGATAAAGAACGTTATCTGAGAACGGAGTTTGAAGTTCCACAAAAGGAAATCAAGCAGGCCTTCGTCGGATACATCATTGACGATTACGGCACTGTTTTTCTGAATGGACAAAACGTCGCCAATGCCCCCCTCCCAAGAACTGAGATTCCCACGGCCAAACAGTACGACATCACGAAACTCGTGGTTCCCGGACGCAATGTATTCGCCGTCACCGCTGTCAATGCGGGTGGTCCTGGCGGCTTCATCTTGCACATATCCATCACCTTCCAAGATGACAGTGAGCTGGAACTCTTCACTGACACAGCCACATGGAAAGTCTCCAAAGTGAAAACCGACGGATGGGACAAGATCGGTTTCGTTGCCACCGACGACTGGAAGACGCCGGATTCACCAGGAGATCGCACCGTACATCCATGGGCGGACAGAATCGACATGCTCGCCATCTACGCCAATGTTGACGCGGCGGTAGAACGTGAACGCAGGCGAGTGGAGGCGATTAAAGACGCAGAACGCAGACGTCAGGTAGAATTGCTCCTTAAACAACTCCATGAACAGCTTGAAACAGAGTCGTTGGAAGAGGTTAAAATCACCTACAAAAACAATGGTCCCTTCTTCGATATCGGTGGAAAACTGTATCGTCCCGTCCTCTATAACGGATGGTTCAGAGACAGCCAGAATAGCTTCGACAAGATCAATAATTTCACAGCCGCGGACATGAATCTGTTTTCCATGGGCCTTGGTAGTTCTTTCTGGAAAGGCCCCGATCAATATGATTTCGAAAGCGTGGACAAAATGCTGGCCAATGCCATGGCTATCGCTCCCAAGGGCCGTTTTCTCATAGGTTTAGGCTTCTCACATGGTCCCCAGTGGTGGAATCAGCTCCATCTGGAGGAAACCATCAAGTATGGAAGAAAAGATGATAAATATTCCAGCCGTGATGGACTAGGTCCATTTTTGGCTCCCTCATACGCTTCGGAACTCTGGCTCAAGGAAGCCTCCGAAGCCGTCCGTAAACTCGTCGAACATATCGAAAACAGCCCCTACGGAAAACACGTCTTCGCATACAGGATCGACTCCGGCGTTTACGCCGAATGGCACTACCACGGCATGGGTGGCTCAATGCCCGATATCAGCGCGCCCATGACAAAGCTCTTCCGCTCCTATCTCCGCGAAAAATACAAAAACGACGTGGAGCAGCTTCGCAAGGCATGGAAGCAGTCTGATGTCACCTTCGAGAACGCCGCCCCGCCACCTGCTGAAGTCCGCTTGCAGTATATCGACGGCCTTCTGCGCGATCCAGTGGAACATGCTTGGAGCATTGATTTCATCCATTGCATCCAACGCTCGCTCCGCACGGCTCTCCTCACGATGAACAAAGCGGCCAAGGATGCCAGCAAAGGCCGCGCCTTGGTAGGAAACTACTGCGGCTATTTCTTTGGCATGGGCTACACGGCAGAAGGATGGCATCTCGTGAACGACGATTTCATCAGTTCTCCATACGTGGACTTTCAGGTCTCCCCCTGCTGTTATTCCGGATTCTATCGCAAAATCGGCAGCCCCATGCTTGCACGTAGCTTGTGGTCCTCCTATCGTCTCCATAATAAGATATGCATCTTCGAGGCGGATGGACGGACACACCTTGCCGCAGGGGAAGGCAACAAACATTGCAATACGCCTCAGGACAGCATCGCCATGCTGTCACGCGATTTGGCCCAGGCAATTAGCAAAGGCTGCGCCTATTGGTACTACGACTTCGGTCGTGATTGGTATAATTCTCCTGAAATCTTCCAGTTTTTCCATAAGATCGCTCCTGTAATCGATGCCGTCAAGGATTTCAGTTCCAGTGCGGATGTCGCCGTCATCGCGGACTGGGAGAGCCCTTATTACTATGCGGTACAGGCCGCATACGGCGGGCCAGGTGCCTACATGAGCGTCAACTATGTGGCGCATGAACTGAAGACCGCCGGACTCCAGTTTGACGCATACTCCTTCGCTGATATCGACAATCCCGTCCTGCAGAACTACAAACTGTATGTCTTCCCAAATCTGATCTACATGACACCCGAGAAGCTCGCCAAGCTGAACATGCTCAAAAAAGCGGGAAAGACCTTCCTCTTCATGAGCTTGCCTGGATACCTTTCGCCCAATGGTCAGGATACCGAATCGCTTTTCAAAACCAGCGGAATCCGTGCGGAAATCCTGCATTGCAAATCGACGGTCACGATGACTCTCACCGATGGCTCCGTAATGGATTATTTCGAACATCCGACTGAGATCGGCTGGAAACACGCCCCCGTGCTGAAAATCACGGATCCTCAGGCAACCCTTCTGGGCAGTGTCAAACTGGAGGACGGCATGGATGTATTCTCTTATGCCACCAAAAAGAATGTGGACGGCACGACGTCTTACGTGAACGGCGCTCCCGTCATGACTTCCCAGGAACTGCGTAAAATTGCGAGGGGGGCTGGCGTGCACATCTACTGCGACAGCAATAAAGGCGTTGTCTTCGCCAACAAATCCATGATCTCCTTCCACACGGGAACGCCCGGAGAATACACACTGCGTGCCAAAGCTCCTGTGAAATGGACCATGGTCTATCCAGAGAAGCGCACCTATCTAGAAGTTCAAACTGAAGTCACCTTCACCGCTCCTGAACCGAACACCTACATTTTCATGATCGAACCATAACAGTGAACTTTGCTTTTAGCCTTCTCCTCCGTATGAGCGTTGGCAGGAACATTACCGTAGGTACAGGACATTCCACAATAGTGAAACATCAAAAGTCGTCCGGCGGTGGATCGCCGTGACGATGTTCTCTGCTAAAGTCATTCGACGGTGGTCATGGGCGCCTTTTCCGTCGTGATGTCCGTCTCGGTTCTGGTTGTAATCAGATGCTTGGACGGACGCCTGTGGCGCAAGTGTATAGACAAGACAAATTTGAGAACGCAAGGGTGAAAATGCATGAACAGGGTGGCTCTTAAGCATGGGCTTGCTTGTCACGTTGCATGGATTGTAATGGAAACACAAAAAGCCCCCTCAAGTCTTTGCTTGAGAGGGCTTTGGAGAATGATGGTGGAGCCGGCGGGTATCGAGCCCGCGTCCGGGAGCGTGCGCTTTGGCTTTCATTCCCGTCGAAACCTTTCTCGGCCCCATGAAAGTCTGAAAAGACCGGAGAACCCAGGGGTCAACCGAGTTCTCCGGCTGAAAGCCTCCGTGTGGCGTAATTAAGAGTTTTAAGGGCTGATGATTGATGATTGATGTTTAAGTCCTTATCCTTTAAATATTTGAGCCATGTTTGTGCATACTCACACGGAGATATGCTCCACGACTTCATATCAATATCAGTGACGTGCCACCCGGAGGTTTTCAGTTGCGAGGCAGCCCCTTTTTTAGATGAGGGGCGTCTCGAAGTCAATCTTGGTCAGGGCGTTGTATGCGTCCATCTCATCCTGGAGCTTGTTGCACTCTAGCTGGAGTCTATTCTGCATTTCGCGGATTTCCTTTTTGGAAATCACGACATTGCGGGAAATTAACTTCCCGTTGTTGCTGTAAACTTGCAGATAGAAAGGTGCGTCGTCGGTATTGACGTCAGCCAGCTTCGCCAGTTTGCCCTTGCATTCTTCCATGCGGTAGATATGCTTGAGGTTTCCGGCGTTCGCGAGACCGATCTTGGTCTTGAGCTCCACCAGTTTTTCGGTGTAAAGCTCGATGGTCTTGAGGGTTTCGCGGATGTCGATGGAGCGCGTCTCATCCTCGCGGCGGGAGTTTTCCTGTTGGAGGGCCTCCCATAGGCGGCGGATTTCTCCGGAGATGCGGTTCTTTTCCTTAAGAGCTTGGGCCAAAGTAATATGCCTCATTTGCTGCATCCTTATATTTGTACCATGGTTGGCATCCATAGGAAGGTGGGTTTCCTTTTGGGAAACGAGGCGTTGGACGTTCGCTGGCGTCCCGCCTCGGTTGAACGTGTTACTGCGTCTTTGTGCTGGAAGGGGGCTATCGGACGCCCCCGGTTGTCGTCCAGTTATTGTCCACGGTTGCCGGACTGACCGCACCTGGTGTCTCTTTCCAGGATTTGAGGGACTTTCACCCCCTGCCGCTTTCCGATACGCTTTGGTCGCATAGCGACTGACCCCTGGCCTTGTATTGACTTGTTTTTGTTTTCAAAGAGCAACGGCTTTGGCCGTTGAAAACTCCTATTGGAAATGTTCTGAAGACAGCGGACGTTTCCCAGCAGTCCAACTGCTTGCACAATCTTCCATAATCTTAAGAATCGGTCGGAACTGCCTGTCTTGAGGGCAGTTCCACCGCTTCATCCTCTCGACCTTCTCTGCTCGGCCGTGCCGTCCAGAAGTTCATTTCCAACAGTTGTTTTTCAAAGAGCTCGTCTGCTGTTTTCAGCGGACGAATCAATTAAAGCAACTACTGTGCCAACTTTTGTGGAAAACAGATGTAGAGGTATAAAAAAAGTTTTAGGAAGTTTAAATTGAGCCTACGAGACATAGATGAATAATGAAATGATGGTTATATCGTTGACGAAATAGAGTTGTCATGTATATTTTCTTATCTAGAATAATAAAACATTATATGAATAAATAAACACCATGAATATCGTCATATCATTTTTAGGTACGACATTGGACGCGAAATGGGAGAATAAAGAGGAGCGATGGGACAATTGGCGTCCATCCATCGCCTTGGTAATGCAGCCTGACCTGCATTTTGACCAATACCATATATTATATCAAGATCAGGAAGAGCACAAAAAGCTATTGAAAGAAGTGGTGGCCGACATAAAAACCGTGTCGCCGAAGACAAAAATCATCCCTGAACTCATCAATTTTGAAGACCCATGGAATTTCGAGGAGGTCTATTCAAGACTTTATGATTTTTTCCAGAAAATGACATTCCAGCCAGACATTCACAACTACTACATCCATCTGACAACGGGCACACATGTTGCCCAGATATGCCTTTTCCTTCTGACGGAATCAAAGCACCTGCCTGGCAAGCTGATACAGACCAGACGGGATGAAGAAGGCAACAAGGCCCGCAGCAGCTACAGCATCATTGACCTCAACTTGGCGCGCTACGACATGATCGCCCGACGTTTCGCCATGCAGCGGAACGACGATTTGGCATTTTTAAAATCGGGCATTGAGACGAAGAATCAGGCATTCAACTTGTTGATAGAGACCATTGAACGTGTTGCCATCCGTTCCCAGAAGCCGATGTTGCTGACGGGGCCGACGGGGGCGGGCAAGTCACATCTGGCGAAGCGCATCTATGAACTGAAGAAAAAGACGAATCAGGTCACAGGACGGTTTGTGGATGCGAACTGCGCCACGTTGCGAGGTGACCAGGCAATGGCGACGCTATTCGGACATAAGAGGGGTGCGTTTACTGGTGCTGTGAAAGACCGCGAGGGACTGTTGAAGACGGCAGACGGCGGCGTCCTGTTTCTTGATGAAATCGGCGAACTCAGGCTGGACGAGCAGGCGATGCTTTTGCGTGCGATCGAGGAGAAGACTTTCCTTCCGCTTGGTTCTGACGATGAAGAGACAAGTTCCTTCCAGCTCATTTGTGGCACAAACCGCAACTTGGAGAAGGAGATAGAGGAAGGAAAATTCCGTGAAGACCTCTATGAACGGATCAATCTCTGGGATTTCCGTCTGCCTGGATTGGCGGAACGCCGCGAAGACATCGAACCGAATATCGACTACGAACTGGAAATCATCTCCCATGATATCGGTACGCATGTCACATTCAACGCGGAGGCTCACAAGGCGTTCATGTCGTTTGCCATGACACATCCATGGCGTGGTAACTTTCGTGAATTGAATGCGATGCTGACCCGATTGGCAACGCTCGCGCCTGAAGGGCGTATCGACTTTCCGACGGTGCAGGCCGAGTTTGAGCGACAGCAGCGCAATGAAAATACCGCATTCGTCAACGGAATGCATGACCTCAGTCCTCTACTGGGAGACGACTACAAATCGCAATATGATTTGTTCGACATCATGCAGTTGTCAGACGTATTGGAAATCTGCCGTGGATGTGCAACATTGTCCGAGGCGGGGCGCAAGCTATTCGCCGTTTCGCGTCAGGCGAAATCCAATCCGAATGACGCAGACCGCCTGAAGAAATACCTCGCGCATTTCAATCTGACTTTCCAGGATGTTAAGTCTTTGCATTGAAAAGAGATAATAAAAAAGGGGCGCATTTAAATGCACCCCTGTCGTTATCGACTTGTTACGGCAAAGCGTCGAGAACCATTCCCTGTGTCTTGTCGCGCAGCGCTTCGATTTTCGTCCGATGCTCCATGAAAATCTTGTTGTTGGCTTCGTTCTGTTCGGGCCTGGTCTGAATCCACTCCATGGCCTTCTGCATGGCATCTTCAAGCTCCGCCTGCGCCTTCTTGAATTCTTCCAATTTTTCGGGAGATTTCTGCTTGATGAGCTGGTAGATGATTTCCTTGTCGAAAGAGTCTCCTATTTTTTCCAATTCTTCGTTTATCGGCGCGGCGACCGCTTCGTGCTTCTTTTCGGCCGCTTCAATCTCTGCTTCCAGAATCTTGTCTGCCTTCATCAGTTCCGCTTCCAGAAACGCCTTGCGTTCACCGCGTTTACGTAGCGCATCCGCTTCTTCCTTTGGCAGTTTCGCATACACTTTCTCCAATTCTGATGGTGTGTAGAGCATACGCAGACGGATCATTCCGACAAATTTCTTCGCCGTGATCGACTGTTCCGCCTGAAGGCGTTCCAGTTCCTTGCCTTCGCCGTCGAACAGAATCATCGTAGGATATCCATCGACATCCATTTCCTCCTGCAATTTCTTGTTGCGTTCCTTGTACTTTTCGGGAACCAGTTTCTCGTCCTGCGGAAAATCAATATACGCGAGGAAGAGATTCGCCTTCGCGAATTCCTGCCATTCGGGCTTGGAGAAGACCTGGTCATCCATGACTTTGCACCATTTGCACCAATCCGATCCTGTAAACAACACGAACAGAGGCGTTTTGGTTTCTTTCGCCTTTGCCTTTGCCGCTTCGTAGTCCATCGTCCACGCACCTTTTTCCGCACCGTCCTCCTGGACTTTCGGTGCCGCCGACAACACTGTGGCCAGCATCACGACCACAAGAATGCTCAATTTTTTCATGGTTTCCTCCGATTTGGATTGAATATTTTTAACAGACTGCACTTTTTCCAAAGGCTTTCCATGAAAAATATAAAACATCTATTTGAATTTTTCCATAATAGTGATTAATTGTAATGGTTATTTTTTATTTTTCACCTTATTATCCAACTTAAGGAACGCGCAATGAAAAAACTGTCTTTTCTCCTATGCGTCTGCCTCTGCCTGAGCGCGACCGCCCTTGAGATTTCCGAGGTCCATGAGAAGGTCATCGAAAATACGGTTAAACACTACTCGAGCATTCTCAAGCAGGATTTTACGGTCAACATCAACTGCCCGCAGATTTTCGGGCTCATCAACGGGATGCTCTTTGCGCAGGCAAAAGCTGCGGGAGCGCCGGCGAACGTGCCAATTCCCTCCATTTCATACGTCCGCAGGACCCACAAGGCAAGCAAGAATCAAGATAAATACGATATCGGCTGGGGCCGCAAACTGCCGAAGGAGATGCTTGCACAGGCGCAGGATAAAATCGACAGCCAGTTGGACGCATTTGGTGAAATGTGCTCCGCCCTCACGCTCGACGGCCTGAAAGACATCGCGGAACTCGCCAGCGACAATACTTGCAAGCTCCTTCAGGAAAACCCGAACCAGTTCGTCGTCACCATCAGCGGGCTTGATGAAGAATTCACCGAAGGGATGAAGGTCATTGGTGCCAACATCTGCTTTAACAAACGCTTCAATACCGTTGATTTTGTCTCGCTCAAGTTGCTGGGCGGCAAAAACATCGACATCACCATCAACCACCAGAAAATCAACGGCGACAACGGAAACAAATACGGAGCCGTTCCCGTCCGCATCGTCATCAAGAACAATCTTCAAAAGCAGGTTGGCGGCATGGCGATTCCGCCGCAATTGAATTTCAACCTCGGCAATTACAATTTCGCCAGCCGTGGAGACATGGGGATGTAATTATTCCAAAAGAGCGGCTTCTGCAGAATTGGTAAAATCATTATAATCAGCAAGATATAAGGAATCATCATCTATGAAATTTGCGCTTTTCCTCGGCAATCGCGGCTTCTTTCCCGAACGCCTCATCGTCTCTGCCAAACAGCAGGTCATCGAACAGCTTGCCAAAGTCGGCATTGATACGCTCTGTCTTCCCGATGGTCTGACCCACTATGGCGCCGTTGAAGGCTATGCCGAAGGACTCGTTTTCAACCAGTTCCTGGAAAAGCACAAAGGCGAGTTCGACGGCGTCATCTTATGCCTCCCGAATTTCGGTGACGAGACAGGCGCGGTCGAAGCCCTGCGAGACTGCGGCGTCCCGATTTACATTCTCGCATTCCCAGATGAGCTGGACAAGATGGATTTCAATTCCCGCCGCGATGCATTCTGCGGAAAGCTTTCCGTCATGGATGTGTTCCATCAGTTCCGAGTCCCCTATACCGCATGGCCGCCTCACACTCTCAGCCCATTGTCGCCTGATTTTCTCGAACAGATGCGCCAATTTGCGGCCGTCTGCCGTATCGTCAAGGGAATGAAGAGGATACGCATCGGAGCCATCGGTGCGAGGCCGACCGCATTCAAGACCATCCGCTTCGACGAGGCGACCCTCCAGAAATACGGCGTCACAACCGAAACGTTCGACAATTCCGATCTGCTCGTCAAGATGGACAAGCTGGATGCGGACAGCGCGGACATACGCGCCAAGATTGATTTCTTTAACAATTATTCCAATTTCTCTGAAGTTCCGAAGGATGCGATGGTTTCGTTGGCGAAGGCTTCCGTCGCCATCGACCAGTTCATCAAAGAATATTCGCTGGATGCCATCGGCCTCCGTTGCTGGAATGACTTGCAGCTGACTGCCAAAATTTCTCCCTGCGTGTTGTTAAGCGAACTCAATGACCGCGGCATACCAGCGGGTTGTGAACTCGACGTTTGCAATGCCGTCGGAATGCTCGCCCTCCATCTTGCTTCGCAGGAGCCCGCCACCTGTCTCGACTGGAACAACAATTACGAAGACGATCCCGACAAGTGCATCCTCTTCCATTGCGGCTCCATTCCGCAGAAGCTCATGGCGGGCAAGGGGTTAGTTGTCGATCATGCCATGTTCAAGAAGGCACTTGGCCCAGGTTTCTCCTTCGGCTGCAACACAGGCTTCATCCGCGCCATGGATTTCTCCTTCCTCTCCACAATGACCGAAAATGGCAAGCTGCTCTACTATTCGGGCGAAGGCGATTTCACGGGCGAACCGCTTGGCGAAGGCTTCTTTGGCTGCGGCGGAGTCGCGCATATTGACAATCTCCAGCGGAAAATCAACCGCATTGGCTACGCAGGCTATCGCCACCATGTCAGTGTGACATCGGGTCATTGGGATTTTGCCATCAACGAGGCGTTCCAGCGTTATCTTGGATACGAAAAGACCGAAATCTAAGGCATATACATGAATCCGCTTCTTCTCGCCTTGGCGGCCTGCATCGGGCATGGCTTCTGCGGCGCGTTGATTTCCGTCTATATGAGCGAAATCAGCGCCCGCAAAGTACAGCCATTTTCATTCTATGCCCTCTCCAATCTTCTCGGTGGCGTGCTCGCATGGTGCATCGTCCCGTTCTGCCATTCGGAAGTCCCTGAGCGCCTGCCGCTTCTGACGTTGATTCTTGGAGCATGCGGCTTCACGTATGTTGTCGCCCTCTTTGTCCAGATTCAATGCTTCACGCTTGGGCGGAAGGGACTTACATCAGCTTGCACAACGTCCGCCATCATTATTCCGTTCCTTTTCGGTGTCATTGCGATGGGTGAACGCCCGAAATTGTTTGGGTATTTAGGTGCACTCTGCCTGATTGTCGGCATGGTCATTTGTGTCTTGACAGGCAAGCAAAAGGAAGAGGAGGACGGGATGAGAGGCAACAACTATCTGAAATGGTTTGCCTTAACGATGCTCTGCATCATGCTCAACGGCTGCGGAGCGATTTTGCAGAGCCTTTCCTCATGGATGGGTTTTGAGGAGGTTTCAGGAATGTTCCGCGCTGCGTTGCTCATGACGCTTTCAAGTGTCGGCAACTTGCTGGCCTGCGTGGTTGTGAAAGTGAATCCGCTTCATGGCATCAAGTCCATTCTGCCATGGGCGGCCATCTGGGCGGTCGTCGGAACGGCGACGAATCTCATCTTCTTTGTCGCGATGGACGCCATGGCGAAGGTCGGCGCAGGTTCTTTCACCACCTGCATCAGCAGCACGGCCTCTTTGCTTTTCTTTTTTCTTTACACGTCCATTCGTTTCCGCGAACGCTACCGTCTCATTACTATTTTGGGCATTGTCATCTGTCTGCTTGGCATCATGGCCATTGGCATGGGATAATAAAATCAGCCATGATTTGTGAATGATTGGATTGAAAATGCTCAATAAATTGAGTTATGGCTACTTATGAATCTGTTTCATTAATCGTATGCCTGGCGGCTCCCCCCGTCCGCCAGGCGTAACGTTTTGCGGTTCTTCCTATCCCACTTCCTTTCGTTTGAAAGACTCTCTATACCTTCCTTTTTTTATTTTCTATTTGCGAAGCCTGGCGATGATTGCACTTTATGCAATTGATTTTTCTCGCCGTTGCAATGTCTTATATTTAATAGTCTTATATTATAACTTAATGATGATGTTCGGATGAGACGACCGCCTTGACAGTGTTGTAGTAGGCGGCAATTATCGAGAAAACAAAGCAACCTGTTGTCAGCACGGATAAAAGCAGAGGGATGATGGTCATAATCTGGCAAAGGGTGATTGTTGAGATTGTAATGGTGGTTTCAATCATGGCTGTCTCCCTGTCATTTGTGGTGTATTTTCATCTTACACAGCCATTATGCGCGTCAATTGGATGGAAATTAAGCGAAATTTTTGAAAAAGAGAATGATGTTGAAAAAATAAATGGATTTTTATTGTTCAATGGTTTGACATGGAAATCGCGTGATTATTTTAGGAAAGGTTGGGTGATACAACAATAGCTTCCCAAATTGCTGCGATGGCTGAAATGAGCATGAAGACAACCGTCAGCACAGTCTTAATTTTACTAGCAAAAAGCAGAAAGTTGGAAATTGAGGTTAATGTCATCAGGCTGGTATCAATCATGATTGTCTCCTAATGAATTACAGGAAATCAGTTTTGAAGAGACTGGAGTCGATTCAAATGGTGGTTGCCATACGGGATGTGGTATCATTCTTTGAAATACTGTGTTTACTGTCGGTTATGTGCGAGACGATTGTCGTAATGGTCTCGTAGTAGGCGGCAATGACCGAAAAGACCAGGCAGGTTGCTGTCAGCACAAATAAAAGCAAAGGAATGATGCTCAACATTTGTATAAGGGTTTCGCTCAACGCTATTGTCAACATGGCTGTCCTCCTGTCATTTGTGTTGTTTCTCTTTTTACACAGCGATTATGCGCGTCTGTAAAGGAAAAAATAAGCTTTTTTAAAATAGAGAGCTATTTTTGAAGAAATGTTACAAGACGCCAGACAAGAAAGAGGCGAAAAAAGACAAATATATAATTCTAGATATATATTATATTTATATATCAAGATTCTTTTTATATTTCTAATTTATTCCTTCTTCATCTGTTGTCATTGACATGGGACAATAGATGAGAGAAGGCAGCGAGAAAAGAAGATTATTTGAAAAGATTTTTAGTGGCCTTGACGGGATCGTAAGTGTAGTTGATGCCGAGGCGCCGGAGGCCGTCTTCGTCGCCCGTACTGGGGATGTGTGTCAAATGCATATCGCACTGCTGGAAAAGCGACATACAGCCGATGGCGTCCTGCGCATATTTGTCGCGATTGCTGGAGGCGACGAGTGTGATGAGCGTTTCGGTCAAGTTGAGGCTTGACTGACGGCGCGAACCGAGGCCCGCCTTGAAGTTGGCGACGGCCTCCAAAATGTCGGGCAGAAGGAGATGCTGGCTGTCTGCAATGCCCGCAAGATGCTTGGCGGCATTGAGAAATGTTGCGGCGGCGGCGTGCATGAGAGGCGAGTTCTTGCCCGTAATGATTGTACCGTCGGGTGTCTTGATTGCGGCACCGCAATGAATGTCCATGTTGCCTTTGTCGCGCTCTGCTCCCTCTTTGGCGGCCTCACGGGCGGCGACGACGACGTCTCGTTGTTCGGGATCGACCTTTGATTTACCGATGATTTCGACGATGCGGTTGAAGGTCGTCTCTTCCGCACGACCGAGCATATAGTCTGCCTTGATGCGGAAATAACGACGGGCGATTTCGAGTCGGGCGGCTTCGCTTACGGCTGCGTCATCGACGATGCCAGAGGCGATGCAGTTGACGCCCATGTCTGTCGGCGACTGGTAGGGACATTCCTTTCCTGTGATGCGCGTAAGGAGTGATTTTAGAAGCGGAAAGGCTTGAAGGTCGCGGTTGTAATTGACTGAAACTATGCCGTGGGCGTCATAATGGAAATGGTCAAGTGCATTGGCATCCTGCAAATCGGCCGTGGCGGCTTCGTATGCAATGTTGACGGGATGGTTCAATGGCAGGTTCCAGACAGGGAAGGTTTCGAATTTCGCATAATGGGCTTGGTTGCCGAGACGGTATTCATGATATATCTGCGACAGGCAGGTACCCATTTTTCCACTGTTCGGGCCAGGACCAGTGACAACGACAAGTGGTTGTTTTACAGGAATATATGGATTGCTTCCAAAGCCGTTTTCGCTGACGATATAGTCGAAATTGTCCGGATAGCCCGCGATTTCGCGGTGCAGAAAGACGCCGATGCCGTATTTTTCGAGGCGGCGTTTGAAGTCGAGCGCGGAGGGTTGGCCGTTAAATCGTGTGATGACAACTCCCGCGATGTTGACGTTGCGGTTGCGAAGGTCGTCGATGAGTCGGAGGGCGTCGTTGTCGTAGGTGATGCCGAGGTCTGCGCGGATTTTCTTGCGTTCGATATCGCCTGCATGGATACAGATAATGATGTCAGCATTGGCTGCAAGATTCTGCAACAGACGCATTTTGACATTTGGATCGAAGCCTGGGAGGACGCGTGCGGCGTGGAAGTCGCCGATGAGTTTGCCGCCAAATTCCAGATAAAGCCGCTGTCCTGACGTGCCGACTCGTTCCATGATGTGCTGTGTCTGCTCGCGAAGATATTGGTCGTTGTTGAAGGCTGGCATGGTCGGATTCCTTTTTTATCTGGCTGATTGGCTAAAAACGCAAAAATATTTAAATTAAATGGTAAACGTAAATCATCAACTCAACGGGATGTTTTTTTCAATGCGGACATTGGATTTGACGAAATACAAAGCGTTTTTGTTTGATTTTGACAACACGCTGGTGGCGACAGAGCAGTTCCATGTGCGGGCATTTGCTCGTGCCATTCACGATATGCTTGATTATGATATGATGGAGGAGGACTATCACGATTTCGTGGGTAACACCAGTATGTGGTTGGCGGAGAAGATCTTGAAACGTTTGGGCCGTACGGATGTGACACCGTGGGACGTAACCGTTTTGAAACGCCGCTATACGGAGGAGGATTTCCGTGCCATCGTCTATCCAGGCGTGCCTGAATTTCTGCATAAATACAAGGGAAAAAAGATTTTAGCATTGGCAACCAATTCTCCGCACATTTTTATCGACATGGCGTTGGAACGTGCTCGTCTGACGGGAATTATGGATTTTGTTGTGACTGGTGACGATGCAAAACGATTCAAACCGAAGCCCGACATTTTCCTGCTGGCCGCTCAGACGGCAGGTTTAACCGTTGAGGATTGTCTTGCTTTCGAGGATTCGGAGACGGGGCTTCAGGCGGCGAAGGAGGCTGGGATGGACACGGTAATGGTCGCCAACCCAGGCAATACTATTCCGAACGTCATCCCAAATGACGTATGGATTTACACATGGCTACAACTTATTAATGCTTAATGATGAAAGGCATATTGGATTATTTAACGCAGAGTCGCGAAATAGCAGAGAGTAAAATGTAGCTTACAAATCATAAATTATGAATTGTGAATTAAAGATTGTCCGCCTGTGCGATGAAGGCATCCTGCATGGATTTTGAAAGATCGACGAATTTAGTGTTCCAGCCGCAGACGCGGACTTGCAGGTTGGCGTATTTTTCGGGCTCATTTTGGGCTTTGCGTAAGGTATTGGCATCGAAGATATTGAAATGGCAGTAGAAGCCGCCTGCATCGAAGAATGTACGGATGAGACCCATGATGACATCTGCGCCGTCGCGGCCTTGCAGGGCGGAAGGATGGAGGGCGACGTCGAGAACGGAGCCGTCGGGAAAATCCGTATGGTCGAATTTGGCGGCGGAGGCGATGAGGGCGGTGACGCCGTTGCGGTCGGCGGCGATGGTGGCGCCGAGATTCTTGGAGATAAGGTCGAAATCTTTGCGGCCGTCGGGCGTTGCTTTTGTCTGCTTACCGAAGGTGTGGGTGTAGTCGATCGACCAGCAGCCCATTTGGAAATAACCGCCTTTGGAATTGGGTGTATTGTTGATGATGTGGGCGGCTGTCATGGCCAAATCGACGCCGATATTATCGGCCAAATTGTTGTTGTTGCCCCACTTCGGGGCGCGTTTGCGAGCGATTTCACGAAGATGTTCATGGCCTTCCCAATTGGCGACGATGATGGAGCGGAGTTCGGACCATGTGCATAAGTGTTTGTCGAAGACAAGATAATGGATGGCGGCCATGGAGTCGGCAAGCGTGCCGATTCCCGCGCACATCACGCCGCTTGTGCTGTACTGCGTGCCATGGTGGGAGACGTCGCGGCCCTTTTCCATGCAGGAGTCCATCGTGCCGGAAAGGACAGGGGAGGGGTTGACGGTTGGCCAAAGAGCCTCCCATGCCTTTGCGCGTGACAGCGTTTCGTCCAACGTCTCTTTCATGAGTTGTTTTGTGAAATCGACAACCGACTGAAAATCAGAGGCTTCCTTTAATTCGGCCATGACATATTCAGGCAATTTGGCGAGATTGTATGTCGCTGACATTGTGCAACTTAATTCCTTGCCCATGATGGCTGGCTCATAGCAGCCGATGGGGACAAAATCAATGACATCCTCTGGCGATTTTCCATGCTTGATGAACATCGGATAGGCAATGTCATCATTAGCGAAGACAATGGCGTTCGTACCGTTTTTGACGCATTCCGCAGCCAGCCGTAAGATATTGGGTGGAGTGTTTTTATGGATGCGAAAAGAGAATTTAGGGTCGATGTCGCCACGTTCCGCGAAGGCTTCGAAAGCAATTTCGGTCAGTTCGTTGCAGAGATCGGTGCCGTCGGGACGGCGACCGCCGAAACAGATGTTGTTGCCTGCGCCGAAATGCTGTGAATAGAATTTGTCGAAGAAGAATTTGATGAGCTCCTTTGCCTGGTCGCGGGTGATGCGGCCTGTGGCGATGTCATTGCGGTAGAAATCGATATAGAGTTGGTCGAACGTTCCCTGCGAGCGGACGTATTCACCTTCTATTTCCTGCATCTGGTTGTAGATGAACGACAATTGGAGAGCTTCGTGAAAAGTGGCTGGCGGGTTGTCGATAAGATGGCGCAGTGCAAAGGTTGTGCGGACGGCGTTGACTCGCTCCGATTCGTCCGCCAGACGGATCATGTAGTTGCGAATGGCCGTGTAGGCGATGACGACGGCGGTGTAGAAGTCCTTTGCTTCTTGATCGTTAGGAGATTGCAGGGCATCTTGTGCGCGTTTCAGAAGCCCAGAGATTCCATATTTCAAAATATTCTTCCAGCTTGGCGACGTATGGCTCAAGTCCAAAGTGGGAAAACCGATGGGATTTGTTGCACGAGCGGACGGCGGGACGTGTTTACGGCCTTCTTCGCCGTGCCATTTCGACTGGTATTTCCACATAATGCGACCTGTGGCGATGTGGTCCGCAAACCAGTCGAATGGATCGACACGAAGCCGCCCATTTTCCAATAGAAGCGCGAACATATTGGCGCGCAGGATGATGCGCGGCTGGTCGCTATGTTCGGCAACGTAGTCTGCGATGAGCTTTTCAAGTTCAGGAATGGCCAGTCCCGTGTCTGGATTATATCCGTCTGGATTGCATTGGGCGGCGAGCAATGGGCGGACGGTATCGTATGTGTTCCAGAGATTCATTGATAATGCTTAATGCTTAATGCTTAATGCTTAATGATTAATGATTAATGTTAATCATTAGTATTTTATCGTTTGATGAGGAAATCAAAGAAGGGGGATTCGACACCCGCCCGAATGAGAAGGACGATGATCGTGACGGCAATGCCCGCGATACAGACGCCGATGACATTCGCCATGGCGAACTGGCGGCGGTTCATACCGAGTGCGAATGCTCCTGCAGCTCCTGTATAGGCTCCCGTGCCTGGCAACGGAATGCCGATGAAGAACGCCAGCCCCAAGGCTCCATATTTATCGACTTGCGGCTTCAGCTTGCGTTGCGCCCTTTCCAAATATTTTGTGAAGAGTTTGTCGATCCATGAATTTTTACGGAAGAGGTTGGCACAAGGTGTGATAAGAGAGAATACCAGCCAACCTATGAGGACGTTGGAGACGATGCAGACCATGACAGTGAGCCAAATCGGGAGAATGTCGTTGTATTTGAATGCACCGATGGGAATCGACGCACGGAGTTCGAGTCCGGGAATAAACGTGAGGGCGATGAGAATCAGAATGGCTTTCAACATTTTTAACGTGCTGTATTGGAGTTGGTTGATGATATGTTACGGAGGCGCTTAAATGCCTTTAGTTGACGTTTGAAATCGCCAATCAGTCGATTTTTTGCTTCTGCTCCAAGGAGGAGCGTACCGATTCCGAGCATGGCCCATGAAACGGCGTAGCACACGCCGCCCATGACGAGCCAGCCTTTGCGGGAAGTCGCAGAGGCGAGGGCCGTGCAGATGGCGATGCCACCGTAGCCGACGAACCAGTTGAGGCCGAACAGCCACAGGCCGAGCTTGTACCAAAATGAACCGCTGCTGCATGCCCGCTTGATGAAGCGGACGAAGAAGCAGGCGTATGAAGGCTTGCGAGTCATAGATATGGATTGGAATGAAGATGGTGTGCAACTGTATTAATATCCATGTAAATAGCCGATTTTCAATGTTTGCGGTTGTTTTTTAGTCATGATAGCCAAAAGGTTCCGAGAAGAATCTTGATGATTCTCTATCATTCATTATGATTCTTTATGATAATGAATGATTCGATTAAAAAGAATTTGCATTTTCAACTTTATGTGATACAATGATAGGGATATTTTCCAAAAATAACGATATTTTTTATTAGATTATTGGCGAGAGAAAGGCTAATAAAGGAGTGCAACGCATGGATTCAGAGAAAGGAAAACAAAAGAAAAAGA
The DNA here is from genome assembly GCA_017964325.1 of Victivallales bacterium. The sequence goes on from JAGCSE010000052.1 coordinate 27,275, forward strand.
AAAAAGTGATTGTTGCAATGACGGTCAAGCAGGTGAAGAAGCCTGATGTGCAGGGGGAACAGCAGGAGGGGAAGACGGAAAGCAAGCTCGGCTACGATGAACGGCAGATGATTTTGACGATTACGGGACCGCAGCCGGAACTGCCGTATCCGAAGCATGTTCTGCAAATGTCAGACGGGACATTCACGCAGGAATATGAGATTCCCGAAGAGTTACGGGAGGCCGTGTTCCAAGAGCTGTATTTGTTTGACAAGATACCATCAATGGATACCATCATGCTGGACATCCATGAAGATAAGACATTCAAAGTAAGTGAGTTCCGTGTGATTCGCGAAGGCGAGGGGAATTTCATCGTCTCACCGTATTATCCAATCAGCGGAGGGACTTTGCTGGACTGGATTCCTGCGGCTCGTCTTGCGGAAAATTCGGAGGGGATCGTCGTTGAGGCAAAGGCAGTCAATTGCAAATCCGATACAGATTATTGACATCCGAGACATGAGACGTGAGACTGGTTTTGCTTAACGTAGAGTCGCGGAGATTCAGTGGTGCAGAGCTTTTTCTCATGTCTCATATCCAAAATAGATATTATATCTTATGTATAGTATTTAGAGTATCTAGAACATCTAGAAGAACTAGAAATTGCCATGAGACATGAGAGATGCGCTTTGCCATCAAAGAATAATATTTTTCTGAAAAATGCTGTTTTGATTTTTGGTTTTCGAGTACAGGGTTATATTGTAAAGGTAAGTCCTGTTTTGGACAGGAGAAGCGAAAACGTCAACATGGGCCATGTTAATCAAAGGACAAGCGATGACTCTGTACAAAAAGTCGATTCGAGACGATCGTGTGCGTGAATATGTTCCGGCAGTGCGGACCGTGATGAGCGAAGGCTTTTCGAAGCCTGATTTTTTCGTCGGCCGTCAGGCGTTGCAGAGTCTGAACACGTTGATGGATGCAGACCAAATCAACGTAAAGAAAGGAGCTTACATCCTTTTGGACTTTGGATTGGAACTACATGGCGGCATCCGCATCGTGACGGGTGGCGGCGGTCGTGGCAAGCTGCGCGTCCGCTTCGGCGAATCGGTTAGCGAGGCGATGCAGACTCCGAATCAAGACCATTCAATTCATGATGCGGAGCTGGAAGTGCCCATGATGGGTATGATGGAATACGGTTGCACAGGCTTCCGATTTGTGCGGATTGATATTCTGGCGGATCAGTTGAATTTAATTAATGTAATAGCCGTCGCCCTGTACCGTGATTTGGAGCGCGGCGGGTCATTCGAGAGCAGTGATCCATTGCTTAATAAGATTTGGGACACAGGTGTTTACACTGTCCAACTAAATATGCAGGATTACATCTACGACGGCATCAAACGGGACCGTCTCGTGTGGCTCGGCGACTTGAATCCTGAAATCCGCGTGATTCTGTCCGCTTTTTCAGACGCTAGCCTTATTCCGAAGAGCCTCGATTTCCTGCGCGACCATACGCCGCTGCCACATTATATGAACGGCATCATCACGTATTCCGCGTGGTGGGTTGTCAACCAATACGATTATTTCATGCATATTGGTGATTTGGAATATCTTAAGTCGCAGAAGGATTATTTGGTCGGATTGGTTCGCCATTTCAGCGAAATGGTGATGGAGGATGGCACGTTTGATACAAAAGGCAACTGGTGTTTTTTGGACTGGCCGACGAACGACAACAAAGCTGTCCAGCAGGCGGGTGGCCGCGGTCTCTACGCCATGATGTTCGAACGTGCCGCCGTGCTGTGCGATGCGTTGGGCGAATACGATACGATGAAACTCGCATTGGAGCGACTGGACTGGCTGAAGAAGGTCGTGCCCGATTCGCTTGGCTACAAGACGGCCGCAGCCATGTTGACGTTGGGTGGTATTGCGGATTGCTCGAAAGTTTTGACGACGGATGCGACACGTGGCGTGAGCACGTTCTTTGGCTACTACATGCTGCTGGCTCAGCCAGAGGAAAGTGCATTGAATGTCATCCGAAAGTATTGGGGTGCAATGCTTTCCCATGGTGCGACAACATTCTGGGAAGATTTCGATCTGGATTGGATCGCGAACTCCAACCGCATTGACGAGCCGCCGATTCCAGGCAAGAAGGATTTGCACGCGGATTTTGGCAAATACTGCTACATTGGACTGCGCCACAGTCTTTGCCATGGTTGGGCGGGAGGTCCTGCCGCATGGTTATCGGAGAAGATTCTCGGCGTGCGCGTCGTGGAGCCTGGATGCAGGAAAGTCGTTGTCAAGCCGAATCTTGTGGATTTGGATTTCGTTCGCGGTAGCTATCCGACGCCGTACGGCAAGATTGAAATTGAAGCTGTGAAAGGCCAAAAGCCCGTCGTAAGGGCACCAAACGAAATCACTTGCATTACGGAGTGATAATCGTCCCATTAGTCCCATTAGTCCCATAATAACAAGGAAATATATGAAGACGACCAGTTTAACGGAAACGTGGAAAACGTTGGATACGTATGGCATTGGTGTCAGCCCGACCGTGCCGATTTTCTATGAAGGGCGTGGCAACCAGGGGGCGCAGGGCCATGTTTATCCGTATCCGTTGCAGGATAAGTTGACGGCGGACAAAGCGCCGCGCAAGTGGAAATGCCTTGTCATGGAAAATGAATATGTCCGCTATGAAATCCTGCCCGAATTGGGCGGTCGCATCGTGCGGGCGTTGGACAAGACAAACAATTATGATTTCTTCTATCGACAGGATGTCGTGAAGCCCGCGCTGATCGGCGTGTTGGGCGCGTGGATGTCCGGCGGCGTGGAGTGGAATTTTCCGCATCATCATCGGACGACGACGTTTATGCCTGCGGACTACCGTATCGAACGCTACGCGGATGGCTCGGCGATGGTGTGGATTGCGGAGACGGAGAAACGGCATCGCATGCGGTCGGAAGTCGGCCTGTGTTTGAAGCCGGACACATCCTGTCTGGAAGTGAATCTGACGTTCCGCAACGACGGCGAGCTGCCGCAGTCGTTTCTCTACTGGGCGAACGCGGCCGTCCATGCGAACGAGCAGTATCAGGTGATCTTCCCGCCAGATGTCTATTACGCCATCCACCATGCGAAAGATGAAGCCTGTCCATGGCCAAAATTCAATGGCAAGTACAAGGGAATCAAATTTGACCATGCGGACATCAGCTGGTGGAAGGTCCATCCGGCGCCCGCGTCGTTCTTCTGCGGCAAGTCGAAGGAGAATTTCTTCGGCGGTTACGATCACGGAAAGAACGCAGGCGTCGTGATTTGGGCGGATCGCCATGTCGCGGAAGGCAAGAAATTCTTCTTGTGGGGCAACAACGAAACGGCGCGTGTGTGGGATCAGATTTTGACGGACGACAACGGCCCGTATTTGGAACTGATGGCAGGGTCGTATTCAGACAACCAGCCTGACTACACATGGTTGCAGCCTGGCGAAGTGAAGCGGTCGAAGCAGTATTTCTTCCCTGTCCATGATTTGGACGGCTTCAACCACGCGACACCTGAGGCGGCAGTCAATGTCCAGACTGGCAAAGACTTGCGTGTTTCCTTCATTGCCACCAAACTGTTTGAAGACGCCAAAATCGAAATCAAGGCGGGAGACAAATGCGAAAAACTGACGGCGACGCTGGCTCCCGATCAGCCGTTCTCCTACACGATGGAAGGCGTTACGGCGGAAGAAGCTACGGTAACGCTGTGGACGGCGGAGGACCGCCTGATTCTTACCTATTATCATCATCCGTATCCCGAACGGCCGATGCCGACGCTGACGGTGCCACCGCCGAAGCCCGAAGAGTTCAAGACGATTGAAGAACTGTATTTGGCGGGACAGAGGTTGGAGCAATTCCATAATTCGGTGCGTTCTGCCGATCCATACTATGCGGAAGCGTTGAAACGTGATCCAGACGACTATCGCACGAACATCGCGGTCGGCATCCGTTTGGCGAAGCGCGGCTTGTGGGCGGATGCGGAAACGCATTTCCGCAAAGCACTTGCACGAGCGGAATACAACAACACGACACCACAGGACGGCGCGGCCTATTACGAACTCGGTGTCGCATTGAAGGCGCAGGACAAGTTCGATGAAGCGGAGGATATGCTGAAGAAGGCGTTGTGGTATCCGGGCCAGGCGGCTGCGGCGGCGCTGTCGCTGGTGGAACTTCTGATGGCGTTGGATCGCAAAGCGGAAGCTGCCGCCATGCTGGAGAAGGCACCCAAAGAGCCTGCCGCGTTGCTAAAGGATATTTTGGCAGGTGTTTGGCACAATGATGGTTACAAACACTGCGAACCTGCCAACATTGCGTTGGAGAATGCGGCGGCGGCCATCCGCGCCCATCAGTGGCAGGCGGCTCTCGCACAATTGGAACCGCTGAACACGTTCAATCCGCTGGTCTATTACTATCGCGGCTATTGCCAGTGGCGGATGGGTTATGAGAGTGAGGCGAAGACGACGTGGAAACATGCACACGGACTGTCGTCCGCCTACTGCTTCCCGTTCCGTTGGGAAACGGAGCAGGTCTTGCGCACAGTATTGAAAGCCAATCCCAAAGATTTCCAGGCCAACTACTTGCTGGGTTGTCTCATGCGCTACTACGAACGCATTGACGAGGCGTTCGCCTGTTGGGAACAGGCTGCGAAGGACGGCTCGAAGCTTGGCAACCTCTATTACTGTCTCGGTCATGAATACGACCGTGCAAAACGATTGGACGAAGCAAAGGATATGCTGTTGAAGGCAATTAAATTCGAGCCTGACAATCCGATTTTCATCCGCGAATACGACAAGCTGATGGAATCTCAGAATGAAAGTGCCGCTGTCAGATTGGCGTATCTCAAAGAACACCAGTCGGTTGTGGATATGCGTGATGATGTGTTGTTGCGTGAAATCGTCCTTCTGAACCGTGAAGGCGAGTATGACAAGGCGCTGGAACTGATTGGCGATCGTCGCTTCTATGTGTGGGAAGGCAATGAAGTCATCGTCCATGACGCATACGCGGAGGCGCATCTGGAGCGCGGCAAACGCGAACTTGAGAAGGGAACGGGCGCGAAGGCCCGCAAGGATTTCGAGGCGGCGTTGCTGTATCCTGTCAATCTCGGCGTGGGGCGTCCATATCGCGACGTACGTTGCCGCATGACGCATTATCTCATCGGCAAGTCATGGCAGCTCTCCAACAAGCCGAAGAAGGCGCAGGAGGAATTCGAATTGGCCGTCGCGGACATGATTGAACCGACCGCCAATACTCGTCTCTGCCTTGCAGCAGTTCCGTATTACCAAGCACTTGCGTTGAAGGAGCTCGGTCGCGCTAAAGAAGCGAAAGCCATCTTGAAGAAGATGGAAGACGTCTGCAAGACGGTTCTTGGCGGCGCCAAGCAGGAAGACGATTTCTTCGCAAAATTCGCTCATGACAATGGCGTTGCTCCGAAGCAGAAGGTCTATCTGAATCTGCTGAAGCTTGTGCAGGAAGCCATGAAAAGTTAGTGGCTAGTGGCTAGTTGGAGTAAAAAGGGCTTGTTTGGGCAAGCCCTTTTTTGTTTGACATGAAATGAGTGAAGATGCACGACAAAGAGACCATGAGACAGAAAAAAGTCTTTTGCCCTTCTTGAGGTTGAAAAGAGGGAAAAATGTCGTGCTGATTTGCAAAAACGAAATTTAGCTTTATGTTAAATTCACGTTTGTTTTTCAATAGTCATGTATTGTATCAAAGGAAGTCTTTAAAAAGGACGCGAAACCATGGGATCAGTCAAGAAGAAACGCCGTAAGAAGATTGCGAAGCACAAGAGACGGAAGCAGTTGAAGGCCATGCGTCATAAGAAGAAGTGACGAGAACGAATCTTGTGATTTCTGAATAGGACGCGGTGGATTCAACGAAGCATAGAGGCAGCAGATGTTCAGACATATCAGCAGGTTGGGAATGGATTTAAGGCTCGCCTGTGTGTCTGTCATGCTGTTAGTTTCCGTTGTCTGCGGAGAAAACGCCAAAGACGTAGGCGCGAATCTGAAATTTGATTCGCGCCTTTCTGCGTTGGAGGAACGGGAATACCAGTCGTGGTCGAGCTACATGAAAGCCCTGTTGTGCAAGGAGGATTCGTCGTTCGGGTTGCGTTTGTACAATCGCTATCTTTCTGAAGCGCTGGGACTTGCTCCTGATTCAAGGCATTTGATCAACCAATGGCGTTACGGGAGGGATTTGAAGGAGCATCCTGAAAAGCATTTCGCGGATTTGAAGGAGATTTGGGAAAAGACTCCCGAAAGCGCCAATCTGACCATGCTTTACATGGATTTGCTCATGCAGGCGGACAAGCGGAAGGAGGCTCTGGAAGTCGTCCTGCGCTGCCAAGAGCTGAATAACTGGAATTCAGGCGTACTAACGCTTCGTTATGTGGAACTTGCGCATATAGAAGGTCGTTCCGACATTGTGGAGGAAATGCTCCGTCGTGCGCTGTTGTCCTGCAAGGACGAAGAATTGACACGTGCGAATGTAGCGGCGGCGTGTTATTGGCGGGCCTGTCATGAAGATGAAAACGCGATTCTTCACGATGAAGCTATTGGTTGGTATAAAAGGTTCAAAACAAAGATATTATCCTCGCGTTACCGTCGCAAATGCCTGAAATACGCACGGAGGGCGGCGGAGAAGCCTGAAGATTTGGAGTCGATGTCGTCATACGTATTGTCAAGCATTCTAGGTGATTACGAACTTTGGGACGAGCAGGTCGCGTTTCTTGAGGGGCTTGAAGGGGACGAACTGGTTGGAAACATGGCGTCCATGGTGTGGTTTTTCATTCATTCGTGCCATGCCTTGAAAGAGGCGGGGCGCACGGACGAACTGCGGGAAATCCTTGGATTGGTTAAATTTGGGACGGATTGGCATCGCGACGTGCTGATTTGCGCGGCCGAAATGTACATGGCGTTGGAGGATTACGGTCGCACCGTTGAAATATACGAAATGCTGTCGCAGAAGGAGCCGCGTGAAATCCGCTGGCGGTTGATGATTGCGCATATCAGTCTTGTGCAAGGGAATAGTGTCAAAGGACTTGCGGCGTTGGCACCGTTGCGTGGGCTGCCGCCTGTAGGTTGCGTATTGAAGGCGCGTCTTCTAGAACAGCATGGTGACCACGAGGCGGCGTACAGGGAATACATATCTCTGCTGAAAATCGCTGGAAAGGAAGGCATGGAAGGCCATTGGAAGCCTGATCACGGCTTCTACAATGGAATCATCATGACGTGCCTCAGCTTGAACAAGCGGGACGAGGCCCTCAAATATGTGAAGGAGATGTATGAACTAGATCCGGAAGATCCGCATGGATGCAATTTCTACGGATATCTGCTGGCGGATTTCAACCAGGAGTTGGATTTTGCAGAAAGCCTTATCAACAAGGCACTTGCACAGGAGCCTGACAATGTGGCGTACATTGATAGCCTCGCTTGGGTCCGCTATCGGCAGGGAAGGTTTGAAGAAGCATTGGATGAAATGGCCAAGGTATTGAAATACAATGGATTGGAACAAGATCCAGACGGTGAGTTGCGTGAGCATCTTGCAGCGATTCTGAAGGAATTCGGTATAAGTGAAACGGCAGACTATTACCAGAAGCAGGCCGATGGATTGAAAAAAGGCACAGCAGGACACTGATGTTCACCGCTAATGGCTGTCCGCAGAATTTTTTAGGGAAGCCGACGACAAACGATGTGCAGAAAAGTTGCAAGACCATGAATATGGATTACAATAATAGTTTACTATAAGGTAAAAGAGAAAGTTCAGCGGTTTTCATGTCAAAGTAACGAATACGTATCAAAAACGACGGAGAAAAATCAAATGAGAAAGAAGAGTGTTGTTGCTCCAGAATGGTGGGATTACACGACGATCAGCGACGAACTGGTGGCGGATGTCGCGCGTTTGACGGTCGAAGACATGGCGCAGTTGAGCCGCCCTGGCTTCAAAGTTGTCATGTATGATACGATTGAAGAGTTCTATCTGGCTGAAGCGTTGGAATATATCGAAGCGTGGAAGCAGTCGTCTCCTGCGCATCCGTGCGGTGTTTGCGGGCCGATTGGACCGACGGAGCAATTGCCGCTGGTGGCGCGCATCGTCAATGCGATGGACATGAATCTTGCGAAATTGGATGCCCATTTTTGGGGCATGGACGAATGGGTCGAAAACGGAAAGGCTGTTCCGACGGATCATCCACTGTCATTCGCGAAATGCGACAAGGAGTTGTGCTTCAACCGCATACGTCCTGAATTGCGTATGCCAGAAGCGAATCTGCATTTTCCGACGGGCGACCTTGCGGCATACAGCAAGACGTTCGACGATTTCCATTGCGTGCTGATGCAGGGCGGACAGGGCGATACAAAACACTGGGCGTTCAATGATCCGTTGCCCCGCAAAGGCGCATACGTCGATGAACCGCCGACCCCCGAGCAGTACCGTCAATTGACGACGCGCATTGTCGATCTGCATCCGATGACGGTCATGCAGAACGCCCGTACGTCAGGCGGCGGAAATATCGCGCTTGTTCCGACACAGGCGGCGACGGTCGGCCCGAAGGAGACGTGGAAGGCGGACAAGATTTCCATCTGGCAGGCTGGATGCCATGACAACGCTTTCGGTATGCGCCTTTCGACGTTCATGATTTCGAAAAAGATCGCGGATTCGGCGGTGCCGATGAGCCTGCTGGCGGACCACCCGAACGTTCAGTTCAATTTCTTCCGCCCGGGCATCGGCAAGTGCGAAGTCGAAATGCACTAATAAGCTTAAAGCCAAAAGCTTAAAGCTTAAAGCCAAAAGCAATTGTAATAAAAACACATAATAAGGATGGAGACCAATGGGTAACAAACCTGCAGTAATGGCCATCGTGGCGCATCCCGACGACATTGAGTTCATGTTCATGGGCACGCTTCTGATGTTGCAGCAAAAAGGGTGGGATATCCACTACATGACCGTGGCGAACGGCAACTGCGGCACGGCGGTCGATGACAGCAAGACGATCATCAGCAAACGGCGTGGCGAATGTCTGGCGAGCTGCGCGATGAGCGGTGCGATTTACCACGAGTCGATTTGCAACGATTTGGAAGTGTTTCATACGTGGGACATTATCAGCAAGGTGCTGAGTGTCATCCGTGAAGTCAAGCCGAAAATCATCCTGACGCAGTCGATGGATGATTACATGGAAGACCATGTGAACACGTGCCGTGTCGTCGTGACGGCGGCGTTCTGCCGCGGGATGCTGAACGCGAAATGCGTGCCGCATCGCGATGTCTTCCAAGATGACATTACATTGTATCATGCTATTCCGCATGGTCTTATGGATCCATATCGGCGGAAGATCGAGCCTGAGATGTTCGTGAATGTGGCGCCGATGATGCACAAGAAATGGGATCTTTTGAGCTGTCACAGGTCGCAGAAGGAATGGCTGGACGTCAGCCAAGGCATGGATGCCTACCAGAAGACAATGCAGACGTTCATGCGTGATTTGGGTGAGCGTTCAGGCAAGTTCGATTATGCGGAGGGCTTTACACGCCGTTCGTATCTTGGATATTCGGCGGAGGATATCGATCCGCTGCGCAATGCGCTCGGAGAGGATGTCATTTCCAATCCGAATTACAAATAACGGATTGGTGCGAAGCACGGAACGGAAGGGGAGATCCGTATGCAAGTGGTTCTCTGGGGGAGAGTTGAAGATGAGTTTGAAAAACATTGGAGCAAGACAAGAGATGAAGCGGACAGTAGTGCGGGATGCGTTGTCATGCCGTGATTTTGGCAAGGAAATGACAGTGGCGGGCTGGGTTCGGACCCGTCGTGATTCGAAGGCGGGCTTTTCTTTCATTGAATTGAACGACGGCAGTTGCCAGGGCAACCTCCAGATTTTGGCGCCAACGGATCTGCCAAACTATTCCACGGAGATTGTGAAATTGCATCCAGGGGCCTCCGTGAAGGTGGTCGGCGAGTTGGTCGCCTCCGAAGGGAAGGGCCAGGCAGTCGAGATTAAAGCAAAGGAAATAAAGGTGTTAGGCTTCTGCGACCCGCTGGAATATCCTCTTGGCAAGCAGCGGATTTCATTTGAACGGCTGCGTGAAGTGGCGCATCTGAGGGCTCGTACAAACACATTCGGCGCGGTGGCTCGCGTGCGCAACACGCTTGGCTTTGCAACGCATCAGTTCTTCCAGAGCCGCGGCTTCTATTATTTCAACGCGCCGCTGATTACGGCCAGCGACTGCGAGGGGGCGGGCGAAATGTTCCAAGTGACGACGCTTGATCTTGAGAATCCGCCTCGCATGAAGGAGACGGGTCGCGTTGATTATTCAAAGGATTTCTTTGGCCGTCCAGCAAATTTGACGGTCAGCGGCCAATTGGAAGGCGAAACTTATGCCTGCGCGTTGGGCAGCATCTACACATTCGGTCCGACGTTCCGCGCGGAGAATTCCAACACGACGCGCCATCTGGCGGAGTTCTGGATGATCGAGCCTGAATTTGCTTTCGCGGATTTGAACGACGATGCAGATTTGGCAGAGGACTACCTCCGCTATCTGTTCCGCGCCGTCCTGAAGGAATGCCCCGAAGAGCTGAAATTTTTCAACGACCGCATTGAAAAGGGTTTGTTGGACAACTTGACGCGGCTGGCGGACGCGGAGTTTACGCGCATCAGCTACACGGAGGCCATCAAGATTCTGGAGAAAGCGGCGGACAAGTTTGAATTCAAACCGAGCTGGGGTGTCGATTTACAGTCCGAGCACGAGCGTTATCTCGCGGAAGAAACGTTCCACGGTCCTGTGATCGTAATGGATTACCCGCGTGAAATCAAAGCGTTCTACATGCGATTGAACGATGATCAGAAGACGGTTGCGGCAATGGATGTGCTGTTGCCGAACGTTGGCGAAATCATCGGCGGTAGCCAGCGTGAAGAACGTCTGGACGTTTTGGAAAGGCGCATCAAAGAGTCGGGCATGAATCCAGAGAACTACTGGTGGTACTGTGACTTGCGCCGTTTCGGCACGGTTCCGCACGCAGGCTTCGGGTTGGGCTTTGAACGCATGGTGCGTTTCTGCACGGGCATGGGCAACATCCGCGACGTGATTCCATATCCGCGTACTCCCCAGAGCGCAGAGTTCTGACGGGCGGTCGTTGCAGCCAATGGTTTTTTGTACGAATCGGAAAGATCGAGGCGCGATGCGTCTTGAATCGCCAAGGATCGTAAATTTATAAGGAAATACAGTAAAATGGGTGGTTTTTTTGGTGTTGTATCGACTGGAAATTGCGTGAAAGACCTGTTTTACGGGACGGACTACCATTCGCATCTGGGCAATCAGCGCGGCGGTCTGCTCGTCTATGACAAGGAAAAGGGCTTTACACGTTACATTCACGACATTCGCAACTCACAGTTCCGCAGCAAATTCCAATATGATGTCGAAAGTCTCAAAGGCAACATGGGCATCGGTTCGATCAGCGACACAGGTGACCAGCCGTTGATGGCGTTCAGCCATGTCGGGACGTTCGGCATCGTGATGGTCGGTGCCGTGACGAACATTGAGCAGTTGGAACGCAGTGCTTTCCGCAGCATACGGACGCATTTTTCAGAGATGACGGGCGAGAACGTGAACCCTGCGGAGATGGTCGCCTCGCTGATCAGCATGTCGGGTTCGTATGCGGACGGCTTCCGCCAGGTGCAGGAAAAGGTGCAGGGCTCATGTTCCATATTGCTTTTGACAAAGGAAGGCATCTACGCTGTACGTGACCGCTACGGCCGTACGCCCGTAGTCATCGGCTCGAAGACGGAAGTTGTGGATGAAGTCGAAACATGGACGACGGACGACGGTGTCCGTTGCGAACGTGTAGTGAAGAAGGAGGAGAAGTCGTATGCAGTGACATTCGAGACCTGCGCGTTTAACAACTTGGAATACAAGATTGAACAATGGCTCGGACCAGGCGAGGCCGTGTTGATGACGCCCGATGGCGTGCAGCAGGTGTTGCCGCCTCTTGAAAATTCGCTGCATTTCTGCACGTTCATGTGGGTCTATTACGGATATCCTGCGTCGTCATACGAAAACGTCAACGTAGAGGCAGTGCGCTATGAATGCGGCGCGGCGTTGGCTCGGCGGGATGCGGGGAACTATGATTTCGATGCCGTTGCTGGCGTTCCAGATTCTGGCACGGCGCACGCTTTGGGCTATGCAAGCGAGTCGCATCTTCCTTATAAGAGGTCGTTTGTGAAATACACGCCGACGTGGCCGCGCAGTTTCATTCCACCAGACCAGTCTGACCGTGCGATGGTTGCGAAGATGAAATTGATTTCAATCCCGCATTTCATCAAGGATAAGAAACTGCTGTTCTGCGAAGATTCGATTGTGCGCGGCACGCAGTTGGGCAACACGTTCATGCGTCTGCGGCAGGGGGACATCAGCGTGAAGGAAGTCCATATCCGTTCGGCTTGTCCACCGATTCTCTTCAACTGCCCGTATCTGAATTTCTCGCGTGCGAAAAGCCTGATGGAGCTAGCGGCGCGCAGGGCGATTGCCGACCTTGAAGACGGCAACTACAACGCCCATCTGGACGAATACATGGATGAGACATCCGAACGTTACAAGAAGATGGTAGAGTGGATTTGCAAGGATTTGAAACTGGATTCACTGAAATACCAGAAGTTGGACGATTTGTTGGAGGCGGTCATGATCGTCGCGCGGGAGTCTGGAAATACGGAACTTACAAAGGAATGTCTTTGCACTTATTGCTGGAATGGTCGAGATAGCGTAGTTAATGACAGGAAACTCAAAAATGCTGAAAGCCGTTAAAACGGGACGCAAGGTTTGGAGGAACGAGATGACTTACGGAAAGCTTGGCTTGATAGTGCTTTTGCTATTCGGCGTGTTTGCCATGGAGGTTCATGGACAGGGCATCGCCGGAGGGACGATGAAAGGGCGTGTGAGTGCGCGGGCCGTTGTGATTCGTGCGCGACCAGGCACAAATTACGAAAATCTTGGGAAATTTGAAGAAGGGGATGTCATCACAATCGTAGGGGAAGTTGAAGGATGGTATCGTGTCGAAGTGCCGAAAAGCGTGTCCGGTTGGGTTCCTGCGGACGGCATGGACGATGCGGGTATAGTTCATAAGAACATTTTGATTTATTCCGGCCCTGGCATTGTGTTCACGACGATCGGCAAGTCGCAGATTGGTGATCATTTGACGGCACGTGAGAAATTGGTTGATGGTTTCAGGGAGATCGATCCTCCTGCGGGAGTCTATGCGTGGGTGAGCAAGGCGTACATCCAAATTGTGGAAGGCAGCCAGACGGGGGGCACGGCGGCGGTGGAAACGCGCCCTGAAGAAGTGGAGACGCGGCTGTCGGAACTCAACCGTGAGGCGGAGGATCTTCGCAAGAATCAGACGAAGGCGACGGGAACACTGCAGGAATTGCGGCAGGAAACAGCGCGTTTGGAAAAGGAAACGAAGGAAGTCGAAGCGAAGTCCGCAGAGTTGCGGAAAGAGCAGGAAGCGTCTGAAAAACGCGCCGAGGGTGCTCTTGCCCGCATGGAGAAAGAGCGTGACGAAGCTCTTGGAAAGGCTGGTGATTCCAAGATGGAAAAGGCTGAATGGGAACAGGATATAAAGAAACGCAACGAGGAGATCAAAAAAGCTCAGGAGGAGCTTGTCAAGCAGAAGATGGAGGCGGCTGTTACGGCGAGGCAGTTGGAGGAGGAAAAGGCGGCGTTATTGCGCAAGGCGGAACAGACGCGCGAGCAGGTTCGCAAGGCGGAGGAAAACATGAAGCTGAGCGAAGGTCGTCTTGCGCAGTTGGAGACATCAATCAAGGAAATTATGATGGCGCGAACGGAAGCGGAGCGTGAACTGGCGGATTTAAAACGCGAGAACGAAGCGTTGGAAAAGAAGAGAAAAGACGCGGAGGAGAAGGTTTCAGGTCTGCAATCTGCTGTCGCGACGTTGGATGCGGAGAAAATTAAATTGGAGGAGAAAGCGGCGAATGTCAAACGTGAGAAGAGCGAATTGGAAAGGACAAGCGACAAGGAGTTGGAGGAACTTGCGAAACTGCGGAAGCAGTTGGAGACGATGAAGGCGGAACGTGCCGTCGCTGAGGCCGAGTTGAAGAAAGTGCGTGAAGAAACCAAAGAAGCTCAGGCGAGGGTGACTTCGGAGAAGCGCGAGACAAAAGAGTTGCAGGATTCCGTGAAGAAACATACGGCGGAAAGGGAGAAAGCGGAGAAGGCTCGTGCGGCGGCCGAGGCATCGCGGCTCGTGTCAGAAAGGGCTGCGACAGATGCGGAGGCCGCGCAGGTGACGGCGGCCGCTCGCGAGAAGCGCGAAAGCGAAAAGTTGCAGAAACAGAAAGAGTCTCTTATGGGAGAACGTGCCGCCTTGGAGGCTGAATTGAAGAAAATCCGTGCGGAAAAGGAAACGCTGGAATCCACCCTCAAGGAGGAACAGACGGCGACGAAGAAGTTGGCGGCTGAAAAGGAAGCGGCGGAACGTGCACGTCAGGATGCCGAAGCTGCAAAGTCGAAAGCGGAAAAAGCGCAATCTGAAGCGGAAAAGGCGAAAGCGGAAGCGGAAAAGGCGAAGGCGGAAGCCGAGGCGAAAGCAGAGGAGGAAAAGGGCAAATTGGTCGAATCGAAGACTCGTGCGGAGGAAGTCAGTCGGAAAGCGGCTGAAGAAAAGGCGAAAGTGGATGAGAAGCGGAAGGCGGATGAAAAGGAGCTTGCCGAAATCGCTTCGAAACCGCAGCCGGAAATTCCGCAAACGACGGCTCTTACAGGTCGGCTTGTGTCATTGCAGCAATACGCGACACAACAGGCGACGCATATTCTGTACAAAGTGGAAAATGGTCGTCTGATACCCGTTTGCTTCGTGCATAGTGAACATTTGGATTTGAATCCTTGGGGCAACCGTGATGTGACGGTCACAGGGCGTTTGCTGCAGGTCGAAGGCTGGCGGTATCCGCTTATCAAAGTGGAAAATATCATGCGCAAGGACAATGTCCAAAACGCGAGATGATAGTAGGAACTAGAAGGAGAAAACGATAATGAAATACAGTGTTACGTCAGTCTGCCTTCCTGCGATGGACATGGCCGCGCAGTGCAATTTCCTGAAACGTCTTGGCTATGATGGAATTGAGCTTCGTGCACGGCGCATTTCAGACGAAGTGCGTGCGAAAGCGGAGCCGAGCACCTGGGGCTATCACGTCAATGATGTGACTCCTGAAAATCTTGCGGAAAAGGCTCCGGAACTGCGCCGCATTCTGGATGACACGGGGATTGGGATTGCGGGATTGGCGACGAATATGTCCTGTCTTGATTTGGAGCAGTTCAAGCACGCTTTGGAAGGCGCGGTGGCCATCGGTGCGCCGTTGATTCGCCTTGGGGCTGCAGCTGGCTTCACGGGAAAGGACAATGAAAAGTACAAAGTGATTTATGGCGAGACGGTTGCGGGATTCGCCCGCTGCATCGACCTCTGCCGCGGCACGGGCGTGAAGGTGATCATCGAAATGCATGGCGGGACGATTCATCCGAGTGCGTCTCTCGCGTATCGCATCGCAAGCAATTTCTCGCCGAGCGAAGTCGGCATCATCTACGATCCGCAGAACATGGTCCGCGACGGTTTCGAGACGGTCGCGATTGCGATTCCGTTTCTTGGCGATTATCTTGCCCACTGCCATTTTGGCGCGCATCGTCCGTATGCGGGCGAGCCTGACGAAAATGGGACTGTCCAGTGGAAATGGGAGGGTTGCCGTATGTGCGAAGGACTGTTCCATTTCCCGACGGCCATGAAATGGCTGAAAAAGATTGATTACAAAGGGTATATATCGATTGAAGATTTCCGTGCAAACGTCGATGTCGAAGAAAAATTCTCCGATGGAATCCAATACTTGAAGAAGATAGAGGCTTCTTTGCAGTAAAGAGTTGTTATTTAGTAAATTATGCTTTCATTGAAACGGTTGTTGCTGGTGGTTGACGGGCCGGGCGTGATGACGCACACGGCACCGCTCGTCACGTCTCTGCTCAGACAGGGCGTAGCGGTGCGCGTGGCGTTGACAGAATCTGCCCGCCTTTTGGTCGGCGATTATTTCGCGACGATGCTCAGCGGTTCTCCGTTGCTTCCGTTTCCAGACATCCCTGAAAAAGTGTTGGATGACAGCGATGCGGTATTGGTCGCTCCCGCTTCCGAGAAACTTGCACGACAGTTATGTGAAGATGATTGGCTTGTCAGATGGCGGCGCGTCAAAGGCCCTGTGGTGATTGCGCCAGGCTTTCTGCCGCAGGAAGATACATCGGAAGCCCGCAACGGGCTGTTGCGGCTTGGAAACGGTGTTGTGTGCTGGCTTCTGGCTGACGGCGAGGCGACGGACATGGGTTCGCTCGGTATGTTGAATGTCGCGTCTTCCGCACGTTGCCTCGAAACGGCGATGACAGCGCTGACGAAGCCTGAACTCGCAGGAATACGTATTTTGATTACATGCGGTCCAACGGCAGAAGACTTTGATCCTGTGCGATTTGTGACGAACCGTTCCACTGGTCGCATGGGGGTGGCGTTGGCGCGGATGGCGGCTTGGCGTGGAGCGGATGTGACATTGGTCCATGGCCCGATGAGCTGGCCCGTTCCGCCGCATGACGGGATTCATGCGTGCCCTGTGCGGAGTGCACAGTCGATGTACGAGGCCGTCATGGCTCGTGTCGGCGAAGCCGACATGGCGATATTGTGCGCTGCGGTTGCGGACTTTACACCGATTGAATGTTCCTCCGTGAAAATCAAGAAGCAGAGCCGTGCAGATGGCGTGTTCAGCTTGGAGATGAAACGGACGCCAGATATTTTGGATTCAATAGGTCATTTAGCTGATCGTCATCCGTTTCTCGTGGGATTCGCGGCGGAGAGCGATCATGTTCAGGCATACGCTCAGGCGAAACTGGAGGCGAAGAACTGCGATATGCTGTGCGCGAACGATGTGACGAAGCCCGGCAGCGGCTTCGCTGTCGGCACGAATCAAGTGACGGTTTTCATGCGTGACGGAAGCGTCACGGAGCTGCCGCAGATGTCCAAAGAGGATGTCGCACGGCGAGTATTGGATATTGCTTTACGTAAGATGCGAGGATAGCATTTATAAATAATAAGGCAACATAATTATATATAGGAGAGGACGATGCCATTATCACCATTGGAAAGTTCGATGTATCCGACGTTGGTGCGGAATGCGGCTGATCTGCTTTCTGCGAAGCCGTGGATGTCTTTGGAAAGCACGGATGTATTTGCGGTGCAGGATCCTGACAGCGATGAAGTCGTGTTCGTGCAGGCGAGTGGCGGCGTCGATGGCGAACCATTCATGCTGACGGCATATCGCGGTTCGCGCGGTTTGGAAATTTTGTGGGAGCTCAACAACAGCCCCGAAGAGGCATTTGTGAGCGATTTGAACTATGAAGTGCCCGCGTTGTTCTTTACGTATGTCACTGAGGACGAACTGGATGAAAAGGACAGGGAAGTGCTGGCGGATCTCAGTGTCGAAGGAACGGACGGCTATCCCGTGTTCCGCGAATGCCGTCCAGGCTTCCAGCCGAACCATCTTGAAGAAAAGGACTTGCGGTTGCTGTCCCATGTCATTCGCCAGACGTATGAAGTTGTGCAGAAGTTGAACGATGGTTCATTGAGTCTGGAAGTGACTGAAGGACAAGAGGATGAATATTATCTGCGCAAGCCTGTCGAGACAGACGGAGGGCTGGTCTGGGAGGACGCCAAGATCGACATGGACCTCGACGAGAAGCTGCCGAAGAAATATCCGAAGCTGAAACGCGCGGAAATCACGACGTTGAAGGAACTTCCGCTTGGAACACGGCAGTTGCGCATGGATTTGCTTGTATCGCCGTTCACAACGGACGATTCGGAGGAGATTCCCGCGACGTTTTTGTTTACGGTCAGCGACTACGAGTCGGGCGACCTGCTGGCGGCGCGTATTGACGAGCCTGGACTGAAATTGCAGAAATTCCGCGATTCGCTGTTGACGACGTTCAACGAAGTGGTTGTCCGCATGGGCGAACGTCCGAGCGCGGTGCATGTGGAGTCATATTCGCTGTGCGACATGTTGGGCGATGTGGCGGGCAAGGTGGATATTGAAATCGCCCATCATCTACTGCCGCCGTTGCGTGATGCGGAAATGGACGCGATTTACCGCCGTCTGGAGGAGCGCGGCGGCCGCATGTCGGTGTCGCCTGGACGGATCATGTTTTAATCTTTTCCAAAGCATATTATCATCACATACAATAACATAGAGGTTTTGCCATGACTGGTTCACGGAGTCGTCTTGTCGGGTTGATGATGTCAATGGCGGTGTTTGGCGCGATGACGTCGAACGGGCAGGAAGGACCGCTTGAGCTACGGAAGAACGCCGTCGTGACGGTGACTCCCGCGAAATACAATACGCCTGCTATTGTCCTGCGCGATGGAAAATACCATCAATTATTTGCGCCATGGGATGTTAAGGGTTGCCGCAGCTCCATTCAGGTGGCGAACGGTTATTCGGACGCAATCGCCTTCAACTGCGATTCCGTCATGATCTACAGCCTCAATGAGAACGTCGTCAGGACATGGATGGAGAAGGACGACATCTATAACATCGACATGATGCTGGCCATCAACCGCGCGGGGCTGAAATGGGCGGACGCGCATCCCGAGTGCATCCAGACGAAGAGCGACGGCTCGCGCATGCTTCATGGCGCGAAAGGCTCGTACTACATGGTACCGACGTTGGATTTCATTGAATACACGTGGGATATCGTGAAAAGGGCGATTATCATGTTCCGCCCCGTGACCATCGCTTTCGAAGAGCCTGAAATGTGGAACCAATCTGGCTATTCCGATGGCTTCAAGGCGGAATGGAAGGCGTATTTCAAGGAGGAATGGCAGGATCCGCAGTCGAGCCCCGAGGCGATGCTGAAGAGCATGGAATTGAAGACATGGCTCTTCGAGCGTATCATCGGCGTGATGTACGAGCGGATTGAAAAGTTGGCTCCTGGTACGAAGATGTACATCGCGACGCATTCGACCGTTAACTACAACGCATGGGGCATTACGGCGGGGCTGAACCACTACATGGCGACGGGCAAGGTCGATGGCATTATCGGGCAGACGTGGAGCGACACAATCCGTACGCCGTTCCGTTTCCGCGGAGATGCTGTCCGCGATGAATATCTTGCCGCATACGTTGATTTTGCATCATACGTCGATTCGACGGAAGGGACGAATTTCTTCGCGCTGGCGGATCCTATGTGCGACTCGCATTCATCAACGGAAATGAAAAACCGCTACGCCTATCTTCAGACGATTGTCGCCTCGCTGATGCGGCCTGAAATTCATCGTTTCGAGCTTTGCCCATGGGTGTATCGTGCTTTTGGCAATGTGTCGCAGCAGTACAGGACGATGCTACAACAGTGCTTCAACGCGCTGAACATGGTCAGCGGCAAGGAGATAGAACTTGAGGCTGGTACACCTGGCATTGCGTATGCGCTGTCGGATACGATGTCGTGGTTGAAAAAGAACGCGTGGTCTCCTGCGACATCCGTCGGATTCTATGGTATCATGATGCCGTTGACGACGGTCGGCATTCCCGTGAGCGTCAAGTCCATGGAGCAGCTTTACACGGCGGATGATTTATCGGATGTGAAGGTGCTGATCGTCAGCTATGACAATATGTTGCCGATGAGCGGCGTCGTGAACGACGCAATAGCGGCGTGGGTGCGCAATGGTGGCGTGCTGATGTTGCTTTCGGGGCAGAACGACTATTGGCGCATGCCCGACCGCTTCTGGGCGGAAAAAGGCTCACCTGTGGCGGATTTGCTCTCCAAGCTGGGCGTGGAAGCAAAGGTGGAAACGGAAGCGTTTGCGGACAATGCCGTCGTGAACGGCTGCGGAGATTTTGGAAAAAGTGATTTTGCGGAATTGGTTCCTTCGAAGAAAGACCGCCGTTTCATGATTTCGTATAGCGGAATTGATGAGGGAAAGGCGTTGTTCAAGAGCGGTGGCCGCATGGTCGGCTTCGAGACGGCAGTTGGCAAAGGCCGTTTGCTGGCGGTTGGTTTGCCGAGCACATATTACAGCACAGATGATGGTTGCGGTTTGATGCGGGCTTTGACGGCGCATGCCGCCAAGGCGGCGGGCTTGCAATATGTGGAGATGAATCTGATGACGATACGCCGTGGCAGAGTCGTGGCAACCCATGCCTTGCGGCAGGACGAAGCGCTTCCTGGCCGTTACATCGACTTGTATGACGGTCGTCTGCCCATTGTGGTGAATCCAGTCGTGAAGGCGGTGAACAGTCGTCTGCTGTTTGATATAAGTGGATTCGACATGAAAATCCCGCGTCTTGCCTTCAGCGGCGGTGAAATCTTGGAGGGTTCTCTGGCGGAAGATGATGTGATGACGCAGTTTACCTATACGGCGGCTTCGGACAGTACGATCGCAACGCGGATTCTCGTGCCGGCGGGAATGTATCCCGCTGAAATCACGGCTCTTTGCGAAGGAGAACCCATCAAGATGGAAACGACATGGAACGGCGGTTCGTCGTCGTTGCTGTTGCAATCGGCGGGCAATGCGAAGCGGACGGTCGTAACGGTGACATGGAGCGACAAGCCTGTCGAATCCGTGCCGGATGTCGAGGCGGAAATCATCGAACGCGACGACGACAATATGGTTCTGCGGCCTGCGACCGGCGTGTTTGACGATGGCGATTTTGTCGTGTCGGAAAAGGACGGCGTAAAGACGATCAGCCGGACGGTTAAGACGAACAATTCGAATCTTGACGGTGATTTCCTGTTGAAGAATTCCGCCGCCGCCAATGACGGCCTTCGCTTCTGCGATAGAATGGGACAATTGGTGTATGTCTTTGATACCAAGGGAACTACAGATTATACGGTTGACCTGTTCATCCTGCAAAACTACTATATCGAAATCTCTGGCGACATGAAGCATTGGAAGATGATCGCCGATTATTCGCAGAACGGGACGGTGGAGCATCTGAAGAACGGTGGCAATCAGACAGTCCTGACCGTCAAGGCGGCCGACCACGATCTCGCGGGAAAGAAGATGTACATTCGCATCAGCAATACGGACACGACGCAAGGCTGGGGCGGCTCCATCGCATGGCTGAGAGTCAGTTATATGCGGAAATAAATGGATAACATGGACATGGTTTCGCACTCCATGCGATGTCGCTTCGCGACGGAATCCCGTTACCGGACAACGACAATCTCCACCTAATCATGCTTTTTTTGTCAAAATAACTGTGACAAGCACAGTAGTCAAATTAAATATGGCCTAGAACAATAGGCTTTCAGGCATTTGGCTTTGTGAAACAAAAAACACTTTCATAGACAGATTTTTTAGAAAAATCCATTCTTGGTTTCTATTGGTTTATTGAAAGCGATGATGCCAGTCAATGGACATGGTGAAGACGCCGGTCTTGTTCAAGACAGGTGTTTTTATGGCTTTGCTGTTTGGAATCATTGTTGTTTATACTTTGGACTTGTTATTTTTCGTAACATTATAAGTTACATATATTAACATTTTCAAAGTTTTTCAGGGAACGGAGATAAAATCTGTTTGTTTTTTTGTTGAAAGACAATATAATATACAGTGGTTTTTTTGTGTACATTTCAAACGAGGAATCTGGCAGATGACTATGGTTTATTGCAATATCAATGAATTCGCATCCCGCGTGGTTTGCGGTAAAAAGAGCGTTTGGAGGTAGTTGTCATGCAGATTCGAATGTACCGTTGCAACGACGAGTCGTTTGTGACCAACCAATTTTGTCCAAGCATCGAACAACTCGCCGAGATTTTCAGAGACCACTATTATCCTCGCGGCTTGGAAAACGGCTTGGACACGCTCAAGGAAATCGAAAAAGGAGCCTATCGGCCAGTTCCGACGTCGTCTGACCTTCCCGCAGGATTATCATTGCAGGACAAGATGCCCCCTGTCTATGACCAATATGGCCGCGGCACCTGCGTGGCGCAGGCAGCGACTGCGCTGATGGAATATTTCTGTGATTGCAAATTTCGTTTCAGTATGCAGTACCTCTTCGAACGGATCAAACGTCTGGAAAAGGAGAAATACGAACAGGCCGCTCTTGAACTCATCAATGGAAATGGCATCTCGGATCCCCATGTTGCCAAGGTGGCCGCTTTTGTCAGAGCCCAGCTACGGGAGGAGCAAAAAGAAGCAACTCCTGAAAATGTCGCAAAAATGCTGTACAATAAGAAAGTCTCGCTTTCCAACGGCAGTCTGGGCTACATGGCCATGGAGGTCTTGTCCAAGTGGGGCATTTGCACATACGAGAAATGGCCGTACTCGCGGCAGATTCTTGAAATGACGGCAGATGTGGATGCCACACGCCCCGACGTGCCGCCGGGAGCCGACGAGGAGGCCGCCTTCCATCGGCTGACCGCTCAATCCTATGTCTTCCCTGCGCCGAACAACGTGGAAGAGATAAAACGCTATCTTGTCGGAACATACGAACATCGTCCAATGCCCGTGATGATTGGTGTCTTTACTTTGGACAATCTGGAAATCGAAGGCGATGTCATCCGAATTCCAAAAGTCAAATATTGGCAAATTGAAAGCATCCTGTGCGATGTTGCAGTCGAGAAGGATGCAGATGGTGACGTTGTGAATTTAGAGGTGACGGGCATTGACAAGGCCAGCCTCAAGGAGGAGGATCCCATTCCCGCAATGGATATGCGTCTGACAGGCGGTCATGAAATGCTGATTGTCGGTTATCAGGACGATGAATCCTTTGCAGGCGGCGGCTATTTCATCGTCCGCAACAGTTGGCACAAGGACTGGGGGCAGGAAGGCTACTGCAAAATGCCATACGCATTTGCGGAACTGTTTATCGATGAAGCTGTCACCATTGTTCAACCAATGAAGGTCTATTCTGGTTCCAACACATACGCGACGGCTGCAACGACAACGGTCACCATGGAGGTGCCTGAAGACATGAAGGAATATGTCGTGACAGCCGACCGCGAGCAGAAGGATCGCCATGGCCGCTGGACCATCGCGAAGGGCAGCTTGGTCATCATCGACAAGGCGGGTGTCACTGACCGCTATACCGAGCAGAATGCGATGATTTTCCGCCGTCAGGGCTTCTCGTGGACTCCGTCCGTTGAAAATACGGCTGAAAACAGCAAGGGAACGTCCGCCGAAGCAACTCCCGCACAGCCCGTTCTCACGCCCATGGAGGAGCGTTTCTTCTCTGGGCTGGAGGCCGCCTTCCGCCAGATGCCGTTGCCATTCCCGCAGTTGGGAGGTCTTCGTAAGGGATGGTTCAGCGGTACAGGCAAGGCGACGGCGTTCAATCGCATAGCCGACCTCTCCGCACGGGCTGGAAATCCATTGAAGCTCTACAGCGTGAGCGGGCCGAAGAGCACGTTCCGTATCGCCGCCATGTACCTCAAGGATGCTGATGGTGCAGATGGATTCGTTGGAAAGGTGCGTGCCCTTTTGGAGGAGTACAATGCCCAACATCCGTTCGAGCCGTGTGCCTGCACCATCTTCGTCATCGGCTGCAACGAGTCGATTGCGACATCCGTGCAGCCGTATGTTTCCGAATCGGAAGTTCGTGTCGTGCTGGACAACTACACGGTCGAGACTGGCTGGCGGATCGGGGTCGAAGCTCTGGCGGGCGACGATGCCTGGCCTGAATGGTTGCTTCGTCTCATTCCGAACACGCCTGCCCAATGGGGGGCGCAATTGGAATTGGCATACGAGACGGTCGTCGCGACGGGCGGCCATGTGACCATTTCGAAGGTGGCGAAGGCCGCAGGCTTTTGTGAGGAATTGGTTTCGGTTGCAATCAACAGATTTGCACATGATTTCCAGATTAAAGGGGACATGGTTGCCAAGCGATAAGGAGTCAACGGTATGGACATCAACGATTTGCTTTGCAAGTTGCTGGAGAGGCTCGGTTTGAAAAAGGATGCGAAAAGACGCATTCAAGATGAAATCGCGCATCTGGAGGAGGAGCTTCGGGACGCTAACGACGCCGTGTCTTCTCTGGAAGATGAGCTTAAGGCTACGGAACAGCGCCTCCGCAACGCCAAGGCGCAGTATGACGACGCCATGGGCTCGGTGAAGGCGGGCCGCGAAGCATTGGTTCGCTCGTTGATGAAGGAATGTAAGAATGTGCAGGAACGGCAGCAGGTTACAATCGCCCGTCGTGATGCCGTCCAGGCCCTCCTTCAACAGCAGCGGCTGGAATTGGAGCAGTTGCTCCATCCTATTGAAGCCGAGGCGTTGGAAGAGGCTGCCGATGACAAGACAGACCTCCTCCATGATCTCAACGAACGGGACAAGGCCCGTGATCGATTGGAGAAGAACACCTACCAGCCTAGCGTGTCGCCTGAAGAGACTGCTGCCGCCGAAAAAGCCGCCAAGGCGGCCGAGGCCGAGGCTGCCGCCCGCCTCGAACGCGACTATGCCGAATTGATGGGGGAAAAGCCACAGAAAGCCCCGGAACCTCAAAATACAAAAGAGGAACAATAGAGACGGTTTGATCAATACCTCTTCAATATAGAATACACCCAGAAGGAACTTCTCCCAAATGTTCATCTACAAGAAATTTGATTCAAGCAAGCGTCTGGATGACGATCAATATAAGAGCTTGAAAATCTACGGCATGGCCGACATCCGTAACGGACAGGACACGCCCTTCGTGGAATGCGCCAACAAGGCGCAGGCCGAAGAGGCGAAAAGACAAGGCCGTAGCATCGTCGGCATCACGGCGGTTCCCTTCATTGCGCCATTTACGTCATTGGGAACGGAAATCCATGAGACGCATAAGCGTGTGAACGTCTCCGGCGCGGTATGGCTTCGCATCAATCCGAATGCCGCATTCAGAGAATATATCTTGTCGCATGACGGTGATGGACTTACCACGGGTCAAATTACAGTGGAGTTCGCCAGAGGACTGGAACTCAATCTCGAACCCTACTTGAACCATGTCGTCAACACGGAGAATGTCGAACAAATCCAAAAGCATGGTGTAGAGGCGGCGGATATCAGCGCCCTGCCTGGCCAGCTTCCAAACTGGTGCGAAGTTGTAAAAGTGATGCTGGCGGTCGATGGAACGGCCACAGCCAGCCGCTACACCCAAACGGTTGCCGAAGCGTTGAGAAGACAGGAAATTGAAGAAAAGAAAAAACATGAAGGTCTTCTTGAAGTGTTCATTGAGCAGGTATGGCCATTCTGGAAGAAAAATGTAATTGACGTCCTAAAGCATCCATTCGACAACATGGTCAAATTCAAGCGGTTATGCTGCACAACCCTGCTTCTTCTTCTTTTCGGCGCATGGGCGTTGCGGATGATTGTCTTCATGTTGGGCGGCGGCTCGCCTTTCGCACGCAAAAGCGAGATTAATTTCAAGAGCGAGAAAACCGCCTCCTGCAATATCCAGAAATTCCTATTGGAAACGTACATGGCGGACAAGTTCAGCAAGAGCTCCACATCAAAAGGCAAGCCGTTCGGCGGCTTCAAATTCGGGGAGACCTACCATTTTGCCGAAGAGGACGCACAGACCGTCCGCGGCTGGGTGGATTCCTATGTGAACGCACGCCATGGCACGTTGCGCCATGTGAAAAACGAATACAACCATCCGCACGGCATTCCTAAAATTCTCGGCTGGTCCCGCCCGACATACCAATGCACCGTCGGAATGGAAGGGAGACTGGAACCGGACCCCTACCATCTCGTAGTCGAAAACGACTATGATGGCAGTGTCAAACGCTGTTTGGACGACATGCTTCTAGCGAAGGGCAAGACGAAGAAAGGCGTCACCGAATACAAATCGCTTAAGCTTCGCGACGGAGACGTGGACATCCTGAAACAAGCCTTGCATGACGACAAGGCCTTGGCAGGCAAAGGCGTGGTCGTGCGTCATGATGCGGAGCACGAAATCGTCATATCGGTCAAAGACTATACACTGAACTATCAGCTGGATTTGACAGAACTCGCATACGATGAACTGCTCGACGTCGTCAAAATAGCGTTTAAAGACGAACTGTCCCGTGATGTTTATTTCAAAAAAGGAAAAGTAGCAGAACCTGAGCATCTTACCAACAGCCAGGTGGAAAAGTTGCAGAAGGCGTTCGTTGCAGGGAAAAGAGTCAATGTCACTTGCATTGAAGATAAAGACGGCAAGAACGGTCGGCTGATTTTCAAGATGAGCCCGGAAGAAATTGAAAAAAGAGGCCTGGAAGAAAAGGACAAACAGCAAAAACTCAATTGGTGGAACAACGAAGAGAAGAAATTGCATGATGGCATAATGGCCAAGGCAGACGGACTGAAAAAAGAGATAAAGGCGATTGAAATACCTAAAAAAGTAGCAGACACGGAATATGAGAAGTTTAAGAAGCAACTTCAGACTCTGTGGCAACGGCAACAAACAGCCATGAAGGATTTGGAGCAACTGCAAAAAGAAATCACTGGATATCGGTCCGGATTGGATGGAAAAATTCAAAAATTGGCTGACGATCATCAGAAAGAACTGGAAAAACTGCAAAAAGAAACCGTTGTGGATTTGAAGAACAAGATTGATGATCTGGCCGGAAAACTGGAAATCGCTCATCGCCACAATACGGCGGACATGTACACCACGAAGGCCGAAATGGACTTGAAAGAAGTCCAGAAGGCTTTCCGTCAGGAGATTCCTGACAGCATACCCGCCGGTCAGGCGAAATCCTGGTACGACAACCAACAGCAGACCGCCCGTCGGTGGGAGAACAAGTGCTTCGAAGCCATTAAAGGCATCGAAAACTATCGTAACACGGAACTGAAGGAAAAGTTCTTGTTAGAGAACAAGAAGGAAGTGGCAATGAATGTAAACCCTTATCGGGAACGTTTGAATGCTGTTTTAGAAGGATGGTCAACAATATGTGGCAAGGCTTTGAACTGCAAGCAGGAATGTCAATCAAGACAGATAACCGACAAAGCTAAACAGCTGGAAGAAGATCTGGCAAGGATTCAGGCTCGTGTCCGTGAAGACGACGCTGATGACAAATACGCTGAGTTACTGGATCAGCTTCAGATTCTGGGAGGCAAAATGGAGGTCGCTGTTGAGGAATTGACCAAATTCCAGAATGAGGTCAAGCCTGATCAATATAGATCACAAATTAATCTTCAAAGGTTGGCGACCGCACATCAGAAACAGTTGGAAAAACAGGCTGCTGCATACAAGACGATGCTGACGCAGTTGGGCACTTTGACCAAGCAAATCAACGAGGCTCGCTGGCAGGCGAAGGCTCACAAGGTGGTTGAGATTCGCCGCGGAGCGGCGGCCAAATATGTGGAGGAAGCCGAAGAGGCATTGAAGGCAACCCAGGCGGATTTCCGCAAGGAGATTCCCTCTGCCGTGCAAACGGGCCAGACAAAAGAATGGTACAAGCAACAGGAAGGTATTGCCAGCAAGTGGGAGACGACGTGCAGTGAAAGCTCCCGAAGCGTCAAGGAATATCTGAATACTAAGCTCACGGATGCGTTCATACTTGAGAATCGTCAGGTCACAATGGATGTCAGAACCTACCGGACACGTCTGAACGCTGTTCTGGATGGATGGGTCTCCATGCAACGTAGAGCCTTGAACTGCAAGCAGGAATGCCAGTACAAGCAGGTGGAAGTGGTCTTCTTGCAGAATCAAACAAATTTCTGGGAGAAGGTGGAGGCTTTGAATGACCTGGAGCGGGAAATCAAAGAATGTCAGGTCAAACTCCAGGCCAAGCGGCAGGAGATTGATGGTTTGACACGGGAAGAAATCAAGGCTCGTCGAACCGAAATCAAGGATAGGATCTATCAGGAAATCGTACTCCGCAGCAAGGAACTCGAGCGGAAGGCGCGCGGTTTCATCGCCTATTTCAATGGACTCATACCGGAGGACAACAATGATTCATGGCATTACGAAGAGATGCTTGGACCGAGGGTCTTGAGGCGGAAAGACGTGGAGAGTCTGAATGCGGAAATGAAGGATAAAATCAAGGCGTTGCTGGAAGCGCAAGAGAATCGACTCCTAAATCTGAAGAAAGGCAACCGAAGGAGCTGCCTGAAGGGTCTGAAAGACCAAGCGGAAAACTTGGAAGGAGCAGCTGGCAATCTCCGCGTACTTGATGACGATGACATTCTCAAAGTTCGAAATGTATGGCCGTTAAACAATTAACAATCAACTATTGATTATGTTTTTTGCCTTTGCCAAAGAGTTAAAGTTACAAAGCAACTTCTCTGCTCGCCAAAGGTGGACTATAAAGTCAAAAGATATTAACCATCACCAAATCATACCGAAAAATTTTCTCTGAAACCATCAAATCGAATGATAGTCATAAGGAGGTGCAACATAAGCTATAAGGCATGAAAAGAAAAGTGTCCATTTCCATCCGTCATAATTGTGGGAATCCGCTGGAAATGGCGCATATATATGGATTCAGCGGATTCTCTTCATTAAAAACAACAATAAAAGGAAACAAGAATGAAACTCACGAAACTGATGCTCCTGACTCTCTGCCTGACTGGTTCCATGGTTTATTTGTCTGCACAGGAAACCGACTACCAGAAATTCCCCGAATGCCGTGTATATTCCGTCGATGGCCAAACTGACATCAAGGAAATATTCGAGAAAATTGATTCCTTGAGCTCTTTGGCGGCGTTCTACGATGAAGACGGCGCCAAATTCAATCTCCAGCAGGCCAAGGCCGGCAAAGATGTTCTGTACAACATGATTGTTTGGGACGCCTTCGTCAATATCAAGAAGGCAGGAACTTATACCTTCCTGTTCACATGGGTAGTTCCTTCTTATCCTATTGGCTCAATTGGACTGCAGGTAAAAGATCAAGAGGTATTTTGTAACCGATATCGTGAAGGGACCACAAGTCAAGGCCAGTTGGATGTCGAATTGAAAGCCGGCTGGAACAAGCTTCGTCTCTGCGTTATTACAACGCAGAATATGCCCTCCTTGAAGCCCAGCAGCCCGGTCATCCGCTACAAGCTCCGCAATGTCATCGCCGATCCACGCGAGCTCAAACCGGCGGAACTCACCCACAAAGTCGAAGAAATTGATTGGTAAGGCTTCGTCAATTTGATTTTATATCGTCCCTTGGCGGTTCATGAAAACATATCGCCGCCAAGGGAAGATTATTTTGCAGATTGGATTTGACTACTGTGCTGGCCATACTTAATTTGATAAAAGACTGCATGATCCAGCAAATCCCGCTGCCGATGGCAGCGGGATTCCGTCGCGAAGCGACATCGCGCGGAGTGCGAAACCATGCTTAGCCGCTGTCAAGCGCCCGGAGTGGTGCGCAGCCTGCGGATGAAGGAACCCCTCCTGTCATAGCGCGCGGGGTGCGCCACTGAAAACACTCAACAAGAATCAAATTATATATGGCCAGTACAGTAAAAGGAAACAACAATGGAACGCAAGCAAACAATATTCATTATCATTTGCCTTATCATCGCCTGTATTCCTTATATCATCCTTCTGCAAAAATCATCTTTTCCATTTATCGGGAACAAAGCGGTTGCTCAAAAAGGAGGCAAAACAATTCTTCGACATAAAAAGCCCCATGAAGAAAGCCTGGATCCTGATATCAAGGAAATAGTCAAAAAGCCTATCGAGAATAAAGGCATCATTGTCGAACCCGTCATAGAAAATCCGGCAAACATTGTGGAAGAAACTCGCAATCCTCCGGTCAAAGAAGACGACACGCCCAAACAGCCAACGCCTCAACCAACCTTGATGGAAAAAATCGAAACACCCCAAAGTACAACCGTCATCGATCATTCTTCCAAAGCTATAAATACTCACTCCTCCACGAGCCATTCGGCTACCACTTTGACAATTTCAGGCTCTACGGATGTTTTTTTCCAGAAATTCCCCGAATGCCGTGTGTATTCCGTCAACGTCGAAGCTGACATCAAGGAAACATTTGAGAAAATCGATTCACTGAGCTCCCTTGCTGCGTTCTACGATGAAGACGGCGCCAAATTCAATCTCCTGCAGGCCAAGGCCGGCAAAGACGTCCGGTACA
This sequence comes from Victivallales bacterium, assembly GCA_017964325.1. Next base: position 57,330 of record JAGCSE010000052.1, read on the forward strand.
ACATGATTGTTTGGGATGGTTTCGTCAACATTAAGAAGGCAGGAACTTATACCTTCATGTTCACATGGGTAGTTCCTAATCATGCTCATTTGACTAATTTAGGCTCAATTGGACTGCAGGTAAAAGATCAAAAGGTACTTTGTAACAATTTTCGTGAGAATAGCACAAGCCAAGGCCAACTTGATGTCGAACTGGAAGCCGGCTGGAACAAGCTGCGTCTCTGCGTTGTTACAGAGTATAATATGCCCTCCTTGAGACCCAGCAGCCCGGTCATCCACTACAAGCTCCGCAACGTCATCGGCGATCCACGCGAACTCAAGCCGGCGGAACTCACCCACAAAGTAGATGAAGTTGATTGGTAAGGCTTCGTCAATTTGATTTTATATCGTCCCTTGGCGGTTCATGAAAACATATTGCCGCCAAGGGATATTTTTTATAGAGGCAATTTCAAAATTGCTCAAATGTCTTTGTTAAGGAAACCACAGATTACATGGAGCAGCCTTTGGCCGAAACCAAAACAATCAATATGGTCTCTTTGTCTTGACGTCTTGCGTCTTTGTTCACGTCTCATGTCTCGCGTCTCATGTCAAACCGCGCGATGGCGACGCCATTGCGTCCTTCTGCTGGGGGGAGGGCGTGAGACGTGAGACGTGAGACGTGAGACGTGAGACGTGAGATGGGAGATGGGAGACGATTAGACGATTAGACGGGAAACGATTAGACGATTAGACGGCAGGAAAATTTTTGTGAAAAAACAAGAAAATGAACGTTTGAAATTACCTCTATAAATTGAATTTGATTCAAGGAAACAACAATGAAACGTAAGCAAAAGATAGGTATATTTAAAACTGTTTATTAGAAATATAAGATTATAAGGATAAGAAGGATAGAAGGGATGGGAGCGCTAGATAGGCTAGGGGGTTAGACGGGCTAGATGGGCTAGGGAAACTAGATGGCCTAGAAAGGCCAGAAGAACTATCTAAAAGAATAGGTGAATCTGTATTTGTAGATAAGCCGCTTTGTGACAAGCCGTTTTAATGATGTTTGAATGACGGCTGTGTTTACGTTTCAGTCAATATGTGAAGCAATGATGCCTTTTTGGTGGCAATGAATACGTTGCAGCTCCATACATTTCTTTTTATCTATATTTTTTTATATTTAAAAATAAGATTTATATATTTAGATAAATCCATGTTTGGACCTTGCAGAGAAAATATATGTTATTGAAGCATAAAAGGCGCATTTTTGAACATGATAAATTGATTTATCCAATTTTGGCATGGCGGATGCTAATTGAGTTTGCCAAGCAAAATGGCGCATATTTCAGAATACTGCGATCAGAAATGCCTGATGATCACAGTCAGCAAAAAAAATTGAGCACAAAGCAAGAAATAATGAAAAAAGCTTAACATTTGGTTCAGGGATCCGCATGGTGTCTATGTCAAACGGAAACAGGAAACTGAATAGAACATTGTGCTAAAAGAAAACTGAAACGGATAACAGCCTCAATACAATACAAAAGGAGTCAAGGAAATGAAGAAAAATCTGAATGATATTCTTATCATCACCTTGCTTGCATCTGTGATGCTCCTTGCCTTGAATCTTATTATATCCATGCCAGAAAACAAAACAGATGCCGGATATGTCAAATCATTTTTTAAGGATACTATAATGCCTTGGAAAGCCAATACATACAAAATTCATTTCATTGGTGGACAAAAGGCTTTCGCCCATGTTATGGGCAATGGCCACAATGCCTTGAATCTGTATGTGTACGATGAGAAAGGCAATCTTGTCGCATCCGACACAAACTGCATGAACACGTGCGATGTCCGCTGGTCCCCAGCCAGAACGGGTTATTTCACTGTCAAGGTCGTCAATTGCGGAGGTGTGTTCGATAGGTATTCAATGGAATTCAACAGCAGTGATGGCTACAGCAATACGACTTGCGTAGGTGCGGGAAAGAGTGATCAATACGATGTGCATTTCAATGCCGGTGAACCTGCGATGGTTACCATCATGGGTGACGAAAACATGAAATTTGCCATGAAGATATATGACGACAACCATGAACTCATAACATCCTATAAGGAGAATCATCATGATGGAGTCATCCATTTGATGCCCCAAAAGACAGGCAACTACAAAATTGAAATCATCAACAAAAACAACATTTACGCCAATTATACCTTTACAGTGAATTAATAGGATATGCGACTAATCTAGAAAATGAGCAGAAAAAAACGCCGTCCTGCGCAGGGAGGCCGGAAAAAAGCTTAACAAAGGATTCCACCGGCCGCACAGGGCCATGTCGGAAGAAAGAGCTGGAAACAAAAAAAACAAACAATAAAAGGAGTACCACCATGAAGAAAGCCATGAACACGATCCTCGCCGCCGCCGTCATCTTCACCGCCTTCGCGTTCCACGCGCCGTGCGCGTCGGCTAGCACCGTCCTCACGTTCCGGGTGAACGGGAACACGACCAACCAGCACACCCGCTGGTTCGCGGGCGGGCAGGCGGCCATGATCATCGTCTCCGGCGACGGCGACACGGACCTCGACCTGTACGTCTATGACTCGAACGGCAACCTGATCGAGATGGACGAGGACGGCAGCGAC
>JAGCSE010000053.1 GCA_017964325.1 Victivallales bacterium
AACCGCGCAGCTTGTGCGTCGTGAACGTGCCTTCCGGTTCGTATGCGCAAAGTCCGAACCATCCGTCAACACGCATCTTAACCACTCCTACAGCGTAATAGGACCGACGGATCAACTCCGCCAGCCCCTCCCAACCGCCGACGGCTTTGAAATGCGGCCAGCGGGTGGCCAACTGACGTTTTTCAAAACGGAGCCGCAAGTCATCCGCCGTCACGAGTTTTAATTTGTTGTGCATCATGACGACTTCATGCGCGAAATGCGGCAGCGGCGTGCAGTAGTTCGCCAACTGATACCAGTCGTTGCCGTCCTGCACCCACTGCTGCCCCAGGAAGGCATGTCCATAGTACCATTCACCGATCTTGCCGCGTACGAACGGCTTGCATCGGGGGAAACGATGAAAATGAAGCCCGTCGCGACTGTACAGCAACTCATTGTAGATTTGCTGGGCGTCCGCGTCGTAGTTATAGAGCATGGCGAGCATCAGATTCGCATCCGCAAGCGGCATCAGCTTCGCGCCATAATGCTGCGCGCCTTCCGAATCATTCTCAGAAGGAAGCTCCAGACAATGACGATACTGCCAGTCGATGCCGTCACGCGTCGAATAGACGGTCATCAGACGGAATCCCGTCTGAAGATTGTCGTACGGCACGGCGTACGGCGGCGAGCGCTTAACCGTCTGCCCCTGAGCCCAATAGCACTCCGTCCCGTCGAACGACAGCCATATACCGCCGAAATTGTCATTCGTCATGAAACCGTCGTCGAAATCCTCTTCGCCATAGTTTCCGAAATCCGTGAAGAGCGGCTCTTTACGCATCATGACGAACTTCTTGTCCGCCGTCCGCCCCGTCACCCAATACGTCTTCGGCTTCGCTTTTACACATCCATAGTCCTTTGATTCATAACTATATACATAATTCAAATCACCCAAGGCGATCTTGCCGTGCTTCTGCGGATCATAAAATTCGAACTGCGTGCCCTGCGGCGCTTTCGGAAATGCGGCGGGACGGAACGGACGGAGCGGATTGACACGCTTTCCCACAGGCGGCTTCTCCGTGACTTGCATATACCCGCTGTCTGGTTTGTCCGAAACAAAGAATCGTTTCTGCCGTTTTTCAGAAAACATGCCGCCGCCATAGCCGAAATCCGTCACCGTCAGGCAATAACGGCCATCCGCCGTCTGGTAGAATTCATTTCCTGTCATGATAAGATATTGCTCATCAGGCGTTTGGGCGATCTTATGGATTTCAGGCGGAAACACGCGTACATTCACAAGATCCCAATCGGCCAATTCGTACATGTCCGGCGTGAACATCCATTTCTTTCCTGCGACCAAACGCGTCTCAGACGAGCCCTGTTCAGACGACGTCCGCTCCACCCGCAGCAATCGTTTCAAAGTACCATGTTCTGTCTCAAAAACCGCCATATGACGTCCGGCGGGCAGCGTCGCCAATCCTGTCAACGTCACGTCAAATCGTCCTTTCTCAAGCTGTATCGTACGTTTCTGGAACAACTTGCCCTTTTCCTGAATGATAGAGAGGACACCTTCATGAGGAGCCTGCCGATGATCGGACACGACAAATGTCAACTTGGCCTCTGTTGGATTCCGATAGACTGGCAGGCGGAATTCCATCTGCAACAGGTCCGACAGTGGCACCATCTGTTCACGCTTTTTTGTGCTGAGCCATTCGATTTCGCGCAACGCCACCTGTCCTGCTCCATGCGCGGCATCCAGCCTGATTCGCGCACGTTCCACAACTGTCGGCGTGAACATCCCAATGGTTACGCATTCTTCTGCATGGCGGCAGCGGATTCCTGCAAAATCCTGCGCATCCGAACAGTAATACAATATCCGCCATTGTCCATCCACAAATCCTTCCACGGCAAGGCGTTTTGGCGAAGACATCCCATCTTCGGAACCGCCATATAATTGAATGGCAGCCAGTTCGACGGGATGCTGAAAACCAACCATCAGCGATGTTTTTTCCGAAAACAGGACGCTTTTCCGAAAATCGCCGTCGGACAACGCCGACGTTTTCGTCACATTTCCATCTGGTCCAACGATTTCCATTTCAAGGGCCGCCGCCGCATTTTCATGGTCCGCCATGCGAGACGGCAAACGATGCAATTCGAAATTGCCAATGGCGTTTCGGTTGCCGTCTGGAGCTTGTGGATTCAGACGAAAGAAACGCAGATGCGGATGCAACGCAACCGTTCCGACATGCTTTCCGACGCCGTCGATTTCGACCGTGACACGGCTTGCCGCACGGCAGACCGCCACCGACACATGATATTGCACACCATGCTTCAACGCCAGCTTCGTACGGTCGTAAAGCCCTTCCGGATTCAGCACATGGAGAACGCCGTCCGGATTGAAATAAATCATTCCCGTGTAGTGCTGCTTTCCATCGTCGAAACCGCAACACATCGAAGAAATATCGTCAAGCCGCGTCAAATCAAAGGAATAGCCAAAATCCTCCGATTCCGACAATTCACGCGCCATTTCCACAAACGGCCATGGCCCGCCGCGCCACAGCAACATCCTGCCATCATCCGTGAACGCCAGCTTCCGCTGGTCTTTCAATGCTCCGAAAGACGTCGTAAGGCTTTGCAGATTCGTGAAATCCGGGGCAAAACTCTCCAACGCCTTCAGCATCAATGGTATAATGGACAAAGCCATCATCAGTTTTCTTAACCATTCTCCATTCATGTTTGACAGGGATTTCCTTCATTTAGCCTTGAGCACCAAGTGGATGCTGCCTTATTCATCCACAGGGAAACGATAGACTTTTTAGATGCCCGTGCGGTTTATGACGCGCTTCTCCTCCAATGACGGCACGGAACTTCCGTCATGATTCCCAAAAGATTTTATAAAAATAGCATAGTTTTCTAGATTATCTAGTTTTTTTAGCAACTCTAGAACTTCTAGAGCTAAGCTAAAAACTTCTACATAGCATCGTCGTCCATCTATTTCTTGTGGAACCGCCATGAATCGCCTTTCGATGATCTGTGGAAGATATATAAATATCGTATTATGGATGTAAAAACATACAGAACATCCAGCGTCAAAGAAAAACGGGGCTGTTGCTTTCCATGAAAAGTTTTGCAACAGCCCTTCTTTACAACTATCTATGATGCCTAATACCAATAATCTTGAGCTTTAAGCTATTAGTGTTTTAAGGTACCAGATTTTCGGCTCCGAAGCGGACGGGATCGTTGGCGGGCAGACCAGTCTCGTCTTCTGCGCGCTTCACGGCATCCTTCGCTTCCTGTTCGGTCAGCATCTGCGTATTCAACGAAATGCCATAGACTTTCGCAGGCGGAAGCGCACCGCCCGCACTCGCGAGATCTTCATAGACCTGCGCGACTTTCTTCAACGGAGGGAACTTGATCCACGTAAAATCGCGCAAATGGTCAAGACCGCACTTGTGGTTCAGCAACAGATGCGTCGGACAGGAGCCACGCAGAAGTGGCATTGTCGCCGTGCTGCCCGGATGTAGGACGGAGCCCTGTCCTTCGATGATAATCAGTTCATTGTCAGCAAGTTCCAAAACACCTTTTTCAATGGCGCCACAGGCATAGTCCAGCTTGATGGCATCCAGAGGGACGCCTTTGCCGCGCAGGACGATGCCGATCTGGCCCGTCGCGAGGAAATCCGCCTTGATGCCGCGCTTTCGCGCCGCTTCCAAGACCTTCAATCCAGCCGTCATCTTGCCGTTCGCCATATCCGTGCCGACAATCAACATACGTTTGTTGTGCAACTCGTGTGCACGACCTTTGCCGATGCCCAAGCCGCTCGGCTCCTGGCGGACATCCCAAACCCACTGGTTCGGTTTTAAATTCGGATAACGCAGACCGAGCTTGACATGCAGACCGTTCACGATGCTCATGCCTATTTCAATCGCACGATCCAGCATCGGATACCACGAATCGGGCAGAAGTCCACCAGATGGCGCCATGCCGATGACGACTGCTTGCGCCCCAAGAGCCGCCGCTTCATCTACGTCTTTGATTATCGGCGTGTTGCCGCGCGGCAACTGCGGCATGACGTCTTTGGAGAGCTTGCCGGCTTTCGAGCTGTCGATGATTCCGAGAATTGGATTTTCCGCAAAACGGAGCAAGTCATAGCACATCTTGCCATGAGTGTCTCCATAGCAGTCTTCCATGAAAATGGCGATTGGTGTTGATGGTGTGAACATTCTTGATTCTAGCCTCGATTTCATTGCGGATGATTGTCCGCTAAACACAATATAACTAACTTTATTCCAATGATTTGACAAATGAAGCACCATGCCCTGGCGCATCGGTCGGCAGGACGACGCCGTCCGTCATGACGGCGCCGCTGGCGGGATCGTTCAACAGATTGAAATGCGAATCCAAGTCGATATGGTCAAACAATGCGCCGATAGACGCGCCAGCGGAGATATCGATGGACGACTCGCCCATGCAGCCGATCATCGTACCCAGGCCATGTGCACGGGCGACCGCTACGATTCGCAACGCCTCCGTCAGTCCGCCGCATTTCATCAGCTTCAGATTGACGCCATCGACGCGATCCGCAAGTTTCGGTACATCAGCCGCATACCATATTGATTCATCGACGAATATCGGCAGCGGACGATTCTTGAACAGCTCCGGAAGCAGGTCTTCAGCCCCCTTCACAAGCGGCTGCTCGACGTAATCCACGCCCTGCTCCGCCAGCCATTTCATCATGATTTTTGCATTTTCAAGCGACCAGCCGCCGTTGGCGTCAACGCGCAGCCCCGCATGGAACGGCGTGGCGGCCTCTTTAGCAGCCATGAAATGACTACGGTCCGCATCCAGTCCATCCGGCGAGCCAAGCTTGATTTTCAAGAACTTGGCCCCCGTCCGCGACAGGATTTCAGGAACGCGTTCCTTCGTGATCTCAGGCGGGTTGATGCCGATTGTCAACGATGTCGCGGGCGATTCGCGGCGCAGTCCGAAAACGCGCCACAACGGTTGGTTGCAGGCCTTTCCGAAGGCATCCCACAAGGCGATGTCCAAAGCCGCAAGAGCACGCGGACGAATGCCGCGCTCCCGCGCTTCGCTCCAAACCTGCGCAATGGACGGGCTGTCTGGCAATGACTCCACAAATGGTTGCAGTTCAGCGAGTCCCGTATCGCAGTTCTCGCCCTGTTCCGTTGTCGTACTCGCCAGTTCGCCGACACCCGTCTTGCCGAACGCCTCGACGCAGACGAATAGATTTTCCGATCCTGTTATCACGCCGCGGCTAATCGCCAACGGATAACGCTTTTTCAAAAACAAACGCTTGTATGTTGCGCGCATGATTCAACCTTCTATCCATCAAAGTTTCTTCAGGCAGGTGATCAACGCCGCGCAGATGTAGCGGTTGT
>JAGCSE010000054.1 GCA_017964325.1 Victivallales bacterium
CCGCTCGGCAGAACAACGCGGCCATCCTTCACGTTCATGGTGGCAGATTCGATGAACGTCTTGGAATCGACGCAGTTGCCGTGGTAGCCGTATGGCAGCGCGGGTGTCATATCCATGCCGCAAGGCGCACTTTCGGAGGCGATGTAGAGGGCATCGCTGACAACATGGCCTTGTTGCAGCATGAACTGTGCGCGGCCAAGATAGGCGAGCCACGCAGGGAACGTGCACCACAATGTGTTATGACGATTGAAATGGAAGCCCCACTGGCCCATCGTCATGCCGGGCGTGGAGACAGTCCACGGCTGATGAGCATAACTATGGAAAATGAAGCGGTTTACGCCTGCGATGTAGGCATTGTCGCCCTGAATCTTGCGGGCTGCGGGATGCATTTGCCAGCGACCATTGGCGGGCGTGGCGGTGAACGTCTCCGTACTGGCGTATTTGCGACCATAAACCTGCGCGAGATTGCCTGCGAGATTGGCGTTGCCCGTGCCCGTGGCATTGGGACCACCCCAAAACTCGCCCATGGGGACGTCTGCCTCACGACCTTGTAACAACTGGTCGAACGGCCCACCATAAGGTTCGGAGAAGAAGTCGAGCTTCGCCTCATGGCAGAGCTGTTTGAAATAGTCTGCGTAGCATTCTGCAAACAAATCCGTTACGGTGCGACGATAGTCGTTGAGGAAACGTTCCGTGTAATCGGCGGATTCCATGAAGCGGCCAGTCAGAATCGGCAGGAGCGGGAGGACGTCATAGCCACGCAGACGGCGGAAATCATCGCGGAACGTGTCTGTCCAATTTTGGACACCGACTTCATAACTATCGATTAACGCGCCTTTAAGAGCTGTTCCCGCCAAAGGGCCCGCGTTTTTGACAATGATTCCCATCATGCCGTCCCATGCGGCTTTGACGGCTTTCTTGGACATCTTGTCGCATTCGAGGCCGCGGCCATATTTTGTCGTGGGATGGTTGTAGCGGCCCGTCAGTGTGTAGCCGAAGCGGATGATGGTCCATTTGCCGGCCGGCGCATCCCATGCAAGTTTGCCGTCGGCGGACATGAATTGGGAAATATCGACAATCTTGTCCTTTGCGATGACGGAGTCTGGCGTCGGATTGGCACCGCGCGCGAAATTGTTATTGGCGATGAAATAGGCCTTGCCCTGTACGTTCTGGATGCGCTGTCCAGGCTGGATGGAAATTTGGATGAGCGGCATTTCGGGCTTGTTGATGGTGACAAACTCGAATTTATAGAACCGCGCGTTTTGCGTATCGAAGCTTATCTTGTTGTGGCTGTTTGTCAGACTGGCGTTGTTGATGAATTTCTTGTAGGTAGCGCCGTCGTTGGAACAATAGACATTGAGGCGAGCGTTGAGCTGATAAACGCCGGCTAGTTGAACATTGATCGTCCCTGCTTCGAACGGCTTCTCGAACTCGAATGTAATGGAGTCGCCTTCGCCCGCCTTATTGTGGCGCGGGAATTTGACAGTCTGGCGGCCATTGCCGTTGAGGACGTATTCAAGATGTTGTTCGCCTTTCAACGTGGATGACAGCTTCGGATTGGCGGCGCGGAAATCAATGTTGTCCCCCGTGACGCACGGAAACGCGAGCACGGCGATTTCACGATAGAAATCCATGACGGTTCTCGGTTGCGGAAGATTGATTTCCAACCGTTTGCCGCCTTCCGCGAATGTTTCGGAGAATGTGACGGTCTTCATGCCATCTTCTTTCTGAATCCACGGGCCGCCGCTGGACGACCAGCCCGGGCAGTTGTGGAGGCAGACTTCCATGCCGTGCGACGCTGCGCATTCGATGGCGTATTGCACCATCTCGAACCATTGCGGCGAAAGCGTCTTGACATCGCCTTCGGGAATGCCCTGGCCGATATCCAAAATCGTAAAACCGCCAATTCCAGCCTCATACATGGCGTCTATGTCGGCCTTTATGCCTTCCTTCGTAATGTTGCAGTCGATCCAATGCCACCATGTCTGCGGCCTGGCCTGCATGGGCGGCGCGGCGAAGCCTTCATCAAGATAATCCGCATGGATGGCGACGGCCATGACGGCCAACAGCAATGCAAGACAGCGTTTCAGCATGGAGGACTCCTTATTTCTAAGTTATTACGGTTCAACTAAGTTATTACGGTTCAACTTTGTCGAATACTCGGACGTAATCAACGATGAATTGGTCTTTGCCAATGATGTCATAGGCTTCTTTGCGGGGGAAATGGTATTTGCCGCGGTATCCTTTGACCTCCGTCGAAATGAGAATGAATTCGGGGCAGTGCGAGACATTTTCGGAGACATGGCCGTCTTCGACACCATCGATATAGAACGTATAGCCCGACTTGTCCCAAAGCATTCCAAAACGATGGAAGACAGTCTGGTCGAGGTCGTTGACACCACCAGCGAAGGCTTTCTTCATATCTTGTCCATAGCCGCCAGTAAATGTATGATGCGGAACTACTTCACCTTTTTTAAAGCATTCCATGATATCGATTTCCGTACCCGTCACGGCAGAATCCAGGCTGGCCCCGATTATCGGCGACTGCATCCAGAAGGCAGTCCACCAACCTTCGGGGCGTTGCTGTAGTCGGCAACGGCATTCATAATAGCCGTACAAATGTGTAAACAGATTCTTTTTCAACTTGCCGATGGGCCATTGGAGGTGGTCATGGCCGAACGTCGTCTCCTGGACTGGCTCATCCATAAAGTTGTAACCTGTTTGAAGTTGCGAGCTAGCGGGATGTCCCTCTTCATCGATGATGTCGAAGACGACATTGCCGTTTCCGTCGAGATGGACGGCCTTGTCGGTCCATGCGAGATGCCGCTTGCCCATCATGGAAAGACGGAAGTCCCATTTAGTGCGATCGAGTTCCGTTCCGTCGAATTCATCGCTCCATACGAGTTTCCAGCTGCCTTCCGGGAGGAGGCTGTCTTCATGGCCTTCGACTTTGATGTTCTGCATCTTATGCTCCTTTGCAATGGTTGTGAGTACGCTTTTCTTTAATGATGTTTCTACACCATAATCCTATCACGGGTAAAATGATATACAATCTTGACCTTTCAGACATTCAATCAATTCAATGATAAATCGCCTTAGCCTTTCTCCGCCTCTTTCAGCTTATATCGCTGATGAGTCTTCGCCATGACGGCTTTTGAATCATCAAAAGTTTGTCCGTGTTCATTCATGGCCTCCGCATAGCAGGCAAGAAAGTGCTCCGCCAAGTCAAAATTCTTCACATTCCAACTTAAGCGGAAACAGAATTGCACAAGATTGCGACGGATGCCACGTTGAAAAAGACAGCCGTCAGCACGGGATGTACGGTCGTTGTCAATGAAATGGACATGCTCGCCGTCCCACAGGAGATTGCCTGGAATGCAGTCGCCGTGGATGAAACCATGGCAATGGAAATCGCACAGGCCACGTGCCACACCATGAAGAATATCCATACGTTTTTCATTATCCGTTACATCGGACATGATTTTCAGGACGGACGGATGCGGCACGCCGCGTGAAATGAACACCTCCTCCGCCGAGAAACCATGCGTCCGACGCGCCGCCAACACGGCTCCCGCGCAACGAACACCAGCCGACTGCATGGCGGCCATCACCGCCAATGTCGCCATCGCCCTGTTTTCCAAGAATCGCCATTTGAAGCATTTCCACAAGCTGAGCAGGTGATTTCCGCCGCCATCCAGCGATTTCACGACTTTTACATACACTTCCTCACCGTTTTCCACAACACGTCTCACGGTTCGTGTCGGACGATTCACAAGTTGCTGGCCTGGATGTGTTTCCAGCCATGTTTCCAAGTCGTCGATCCTGCCGTTCCATTCATGGCAGGCCAGCCCCTTCCATCCTCCATGCTCGAATGTATCAAAACCGTCCATTATTCCATATCTGACTGTTGTCGTATCTGAAGGCGTTGTCGCTTTCATCAAAAGCATGCAACTTACCATTTCATTACTATATTTTTCCCCTGTCAAATTGCCAATGTCTTATCAAGCCTATTTCAAAACTCGGAGTATAGAGGCCGTCTCAGCCTTAACAACGGCAGAGACGCCATTCGGCATCCATACTTTTGACATTATCTCCTTATCCATATATTATTTATATCAATCAAAAACTTATATTTTGCTTTCTGCTTTGACTTTAGGCTTTAAGTTTTTTTATTCATCATCGAACAAGCTGCCGTCCAATGCGTTGCGAACGACCAAAATATATTTTGCCATGTCCAGTGGATCGACCGTGCGGCGCGGCGTCGTCTTGTCCGGTGTGCATTCGCATTCACGGTAGCCATGCAGACGAACGTTCATGGAACCGCGCCCGCCTGTCGCCATCGCGAGCGTCGTCGCGTAGTCCAAACTCGTGCTGACGGGAATCAACGCGTCCAACGTGACGCGTTCGCCGTCCATCGTCGTTTCCAGCACTTCGCCTCGCATGAGATTGACATCGTTCATGACTCGTCCGATGCACTCTGCTGGCAACCTAAATCTCGCTTTCAGAATCGGTTCCAGCAACTGGCTGCCACCGTTTCGCAAGCCGTCCTGGATGCCAATCGGCGTCGCCACAATGAAATCCAGCGGATGTGTATGGACCAGATGGTGGTTGCCGCCGATCAGCGTGATATGCACGTCCGTCACCTCCCAGCCGAGCCGCCCCTGCTTCAACGCCATCGGCAACGCCTGCTCCACCTGATGCTGATAACGTGCCATGATGTCTTTCACAGGAACTTTCGATTCGAACGTGACACCGCTGCCGCGCGGAGCGGGTTCGATGAGAAATTCCATGACAGCCCAACAGGGCTTCGGCATCGTGTAATCGACATGGCCGCGGGCGGCCTTCTGGATCGTCTCCTTGTAGATGACGGTCGGTTTCGCAAACGTCGCCTTCAAGTCGAATCGCGTCCGCAGAACCTCCTCCAGAATCTCCAACTGGACCGTTCCCATGACACGCAAGTTCAACTGGTCCAACGTCTTGATGTAATTCACCTGCAACAGCGGATCCTCTTCGGAAAGCGTTTCACAAGCCGTCCGCAAGGCGCGCATTTCCTCCGGCTTCTCTGGCAAAACCTGCACATTGATCAACGGCGAACGCAATTGGCCCGGCTGGACAGGACGTGGCAATTTTGCACGATCGCCGAAGACATGGCCGATTTTCACATCGCCCAAACCATAGACGACACCGACCTCCCCCATCTGCAACGCCCCCAAATCATCGCCATCCACGCCACGAATCTGCGTGATTTTCCGCTGATCCATTTTCTCCGCATCTGTCAGCAAATCAACGCCTTGCGGAATGTCCAGCACCATCCGGTTCTCCAGACGACCGCCAAACACCCGCACCCACAGTCCGCGCCCCATGACGCGATCCGTCATAGACGCGAACACCACGCCGCACAATTCATCGCCGCATGATGACGGCGGCGGCAGAAAATCCACAACGGCATCCAACAACGCCTCGACGCCTTCGTCCTTCAACGCGCTGCCGACATAGACGGGATGACATTTTCCCGCACGCGCCCATACAGTGACTTTCGCCATAAGCGTTTCCTTTGCAATGGCTTTTCCATCCAAATAGGCTTCCATCAGCTCATCGTCATTGCCGCAGACATATTCCGTCAGTTCAGCTTCATCCGACATCAAGATTGCGTCCTGCGTCAGCAGCTTGCGAATCTGCGCGACGGCTTCCGCCACATTTGCACCGATGCGGTCGATTTTGTTGATGAAGAAAACGACAGGAATATGTTGTTCATGAAGTGCGTGGAACAAGACTTCTGTCTGCGGCTGCACGCCTTCCACGGCGTCGGCCAGCAGGACGGCGCCATCCAACGCCCACAGCGAGCGTTCGATTTCCGCAGAGAAATCCGTATGTCCAGGCGTGTCTATCAAGTTGATATCCATGCCTTTCCATTGGAGACGGACACAAGTCGCCTTCACGGAAATGCCGCGCCGCCGTTCGATGGGCAGCGTGTCCGTATGGGCCGTCCCGTCATCGACGCTTCCAGCCTGCGACACGGCTCCCGCATGGACGAGCATCCGCTCCGAAAGCGTTGTCTTTCCCGCGTCAACATGCGCGAAGACGCCGATGTTCCGTATGTTCATGTCTGTTTGTTTTTTATTCATCGACTTGCCTGTATGGTTTTCATTTCATACAATATATTACATCAATAACCATCATTCGAATGAAAATCAAAAATACACAACAAGAAAAAGGAAACAAATGCAGCTCAGTATCACTCTCAGCTATGTCATGCACCGTCGCAATGGCGGAGACCGCTCCATGGAAGAAGCTCTGAAACTCTGCCGCGACGCAGGCTTCATGAATCTGGACTATCTGACGCCCATTAATGGCGAAGATTTTGAAGATCAAGCATATAGAGCGAAAAACATACTGGACTCGCTCGGCATGACCGTCCACCAAACGCACTGCCCGTTCTTCCGCTACCAGGAGAATGGCCCCGAAATTTTCTCCGTGCAATCCCTCCGCGCAGTAAAAGCCTCCGCGATTCTTGGCGCGAAGCATATCGTCGTCCATGCAGACGAATGGCCGCCGAAAGGCGAGCCGTACAACATTCACAAGGCATTGAAATACAATTACGAACTCATCGCGCCAGTTGTCGATGAATGTCTGAAGCTTGGTGTCAATCCCGCCTTCGAGAATCTTTTCGACGAAAACGCCCGCCCAAAAGACACAGGCCGTGACCGCTATTGCGCTACCGCTGAAGAACTTCTGACGTTGATTGGCAAATTCAACGACAGCCGCATCGGCATCTGCCTGGACACAGGCCACGCCCACGTCGGCCACAAGGAGCATTTTCTGGGCTTCGTCAACGCCATCGCCGACTACGTGACCTGCACGCATGTCCATGACAACAAGAACCATGAGGACTCCCATCTGCCCGCCTTCCTCGGCACGATTCCGTTTGAGGAGGTGTTCGCCATCCTCAAGAAACACAACTACCAAGGGAACCTCAACTGGGAAATGGTCTATGGCCGCCTGCCGGACGAACTCCTGCCCGTCCTGCTGAACTATCTCGCCAAATGCGGCGAATATCTTGGATGCGAATGCTGAAAACACAGATGCGTTTGTTTGCATCCTCCCATTTATAAATTATGGTAAATAGTTTGTGTTTTTCACCATCAACATCTTCCATAAAAAGGCATCAACATGGAAAGCATTCCTACCAAAACACTCGCATGGCGCCTCTACGGCGCAGGTCTTGAAAATTTCGGCAACCAGGACGCTCCGGACAATATCGACATCCGTCCGCTGAAAGACGACGAAATTCTCACGAAAGTCGAAGCCATCGGTCTCTGCTTCTCCGACATCAAAATCATCCGTCTCGGCGGCAACCACTTGAAACTGTGGGAGAAAGACCTTAAGAATCACCCTCTCATCATCGGCCACGAGGCCATTCTCACCATCGTCAAGAAAGGCTCGGGCGTTCCCGCCGAATTCGAAGTCGGCAAACGCTATCTCGTCCAGCCGGACATCTACATCAAAGGCCGTTGCTGCGCGTATGGTTACGGCATGGACGGCGGTTTGACGCAGTATTCCATCATCGACCACCGCGTGTGGCGCAGCGAAGACGGCGGCAGCTCCCTTCTCGAATGCCCCGAAAATCTGCCCTCCGCTTCCGCCGCGTTGATGGAGCCGTGGACCTGCGTCCGCGCCGCCTATCACATTCCGCATCGCACGACGCCGGTTGACGGAGGTGCCCTGCTTCTTGTCACACAGCCCGGCAACACAAAGACTTACAAACTCGGCAAGCTCTACGCGGGCCAAAGCAAAGTCGTCGCCCTCAACTTCTCGGACGCCGCCGTCGCGGCCTTTGAGAAGGAACTCGGCAAGCCTGTCGTCAAGGCGGCCGCCCTGCCGAAAGACGAATTGTTCGACGATATCGTCTATGTCGATCTGAAGGACAAGGCGCTCGGCGAGGAAGCCCAGCTGCTCGCCGCCGACAAGGCCATCATCAATTTCATCGGCGACTGCGGCAATGACGAATGGCGCATTGACGTCGGCGCCCTCCACTACAAGCGCCGCTGGTATCAAGGTGCGCCAACTGGCGATCTAGACGCTGGTTACGCTACGCCTCGCCGCAACGATCTCCTAAAAGGCGGCGCGGCCTGGTTCCCCGGCGGCGCAGGCGCCATGGGGCAGATGCATGTCGAACTCGCCATCATCTCCAAGAACGCCCCCTCCAAGATTCTCGTGACCGACGTTGACGACGCACGTATTGAGCATCTTCGCAAAAAGCTCGCCCCGCGCGCCGCCGAACGCAACATCGAATTCAAACTCGTCAACCCGAACAAGATGTCCGAAGATGAACTCCACAAGCTCGCTAGAGAGTTTGCGCCCAACGGTTTCTCCGACATCATCATCCTCGTGCCCTCTGCGGCCGTCATCGACCAGGCCATGCCGCATCTCGCGGACGGCGGCCTCATGAACGTCTTCGCGGGCATCCCCGCCGGCGAAGCCTCCCCGATTCCCGTCAACCGCCTCATCAACAAGGGGTTGCGTTTCACAGGATCCTCCGGTAGCACGACGCAGGACATGATCGACTCGCTACGACTCGCCGCCGAACACGAATTCGAGCCACAGAGCGCCATGGCCGCCATCGCCGGCTTCAACGCCGTCAAGGAAGGCCTGACCGCCGTCTCGCAGGGCAAGTTCCCAGGCAAGGTCGTCATCCTGCCCGCCTGCGTTGATATGCCGTTGATGCCGTTGGACAAAGAACATCTGCCGAAGGAAGTCATCGCCACGTTGGACAAATACGGCCAATACACGATGGAGACGGAAAAACTCCTTCACAAGATGTGGTAAGATTCTAAAAATAATCATCTTATGATGCGAAACGGGCGACGCTCCATGATATGAGTGCCGTCCGTTTCGCATGTATGACCATCAGCCCAGAAGAATGGAATTATCCAAAAGAAAAGGAATTACTCCAACTGTCACGATTCCCTGCTCATCCGCCACGGCAGGCTTGAATCCAGAAGTCACGACGATCTTGCGAAAGAAATCCCCCGTCTTTTTCAAGGGTAATGTCTCCTGTTCCATTTTTTCTTCACCACGAATGGCGAAAGCCGATTGGACATAGACCTTTTTCAGACCATAATTGACAATGAAATCGATTTCATGCTGTCGATGAGTTTCCATATCATCAATTTTCTGGTAAATCGGCACCACCCCGACATCAACGGAACATCCCCTAGCCAATAAGTCGTTGCAGATGATATTTTCCATCAGATGCGTTTCCTCCAATTGACGGAAATTCAATCGTGCATTGCGCAGGCCAACATCTTCCGCATAATATTTGGATGGATAGTCAAGATAATTGCGGCCTTTCACATCATATCGTTGTATGCGATTAACAAGAAATGCATCCTCCAGATATCCGATATGCCTGTTCACAGTTTCCTGATTCGTTTGAGTCGCTTGAACGGATGAAAGCGTTTTGGCGATCTTCGTGGGATTTGTCAGAGAGCCGACAGAGGAGAATAGTACATCCGTGACATTCTCAATCAATTCATCCGACAACAAACGATGACGTTTGACAATATCGGCAAAATACACTTCACCGAAAAGAGACTGCAAGTAGCTCCGCCGAGCTTCATCCGTTTTTTTCTGCAAAACAACCGGCATTCCTCCCCACAGCATGTATTGCTCCCATGCTTCGCCTTTTTCCATTCCACATGCCTGATAGTATTCAGAAAACGTCAATGGATGGATTCGCACTTCATCTCCGCGATCACCAAAATTGCTGGCAATGTCTTTGGAAAGCATCTTGGAATTAGATCCCGTCACATACACATCAACGTTGGATTCATGCAGCAACTCGTTCAGCACATCATAAAAAGTAATATATGCGGAATCACGATCCTCGGGGGCAATCGTTTTCAATTTAGTCCCTGGTGGCAGGACCTTTCTGCACATCTGGATTTCGTCGATGAAGACATATTTCTGCCCACGTCCTTTCAAGGCACCTTGCAGGTATTCCGATAATTTCAAAGGATCACGCAAGGCCTCGAATTTCTTGTCATCCAACGCAATCTCGACAATCTGCGATGCCTTCACGCCAGATGACAGTAAATGCCGTTTGAACAGGTTGAAAAGAAGATAGCTTTTACCGCAGCGACGGATGCCCGTGATGACTTTGACAAAGCCATTGTGCATCCTCTCCACAAGACGGTTCAAATATAGGTCACGTTTGATTTCCATATTGACTCCAAAGAATCGCCGACAAGTATTTTACTTCTTAAATTTCCGTTGAAACTGACTGAAGTTTCAGGTCTAAAATATAATCCAAAACAAGGTAATTTCAAACAAAATGAATTATTATTCATGGAGTTACAAAAATTTCAAGCAAGAAGGATAAAATTTTATCCAGATATTTTTCCATCCTTTTTGGCGTTGTTGTCTTGACAGTGCCGTACGGCAACGATAAAACTTGAAATAAAGAACTTGTACAGTATTGTTTACTGACGGATCGTCACCTAAAGTCTTCAATATTATCCACACCATGAACAGGAAGCAATTCATGAGCATCATGCTGAACATCTGCTGTCTCGCCGTCGCCGCCGAGGCGGCGGACGACAATGTCCCGTTGACCAACGACCTCTTCTGGAATGAAATCTTCGCGCCGACGGTCGTCGCCGTCCCGCCGCGTTACGCCGTGCGCGATTTGTGTCTCACGGCCGACGGCAAAATCCGCCACTACGGCGCCCAATGGCTCGGCGGCAAGATGCGCGGTGTCTATATCGAATCGGACGACAACGGCCTCAACTGGAAAAAATGCCTCTGGATGCCCGGCGACCGCGGCGCCATGGTCAAATGCCCATGGGCGGATTACTGGCTGACGCTTACGCGCGGCAAAACCGTCGAATGCTATAAGAACACGAAAGGCCCAGGCTTCCCCGCCGAACGGATTCCTGTTCCGATCACGGATTCGGAGCCACGGCAGCCAATTCCGCTAGTCAGCCGCAAACGGTGGATCAGCCCTGTCAGCGATGTCGCCTGCAAAGGCACTTGCTACCAGGCCGCCGTCTGCTATTCCGACGATGACGGCAAGACATGGACGCACGTATCCGTCCCGCAGACGCCCGATGTCCCGCGTCAGTTCGCCTGCGACAAACGGCCCCATTGGTTCAACAACGGCTGTGAACCGTCCATCGTGGAACTATCTGATGGCACGCTATTAATGGCCTTGCGTACATCCGGCGAGCATGCCGCCTTCTCCCATTCGACGGATGGTGGTGAAACATGGTCCGTCCCGCAGCCGTTGCAAGGTTTCTGGCAGGCCAACACGATGCCATTGCTCTTTAAATTAAAGGATGGCCGGATTCTCTTCGTCTGGAACAATACGGCCATGTTGCCAACGCGTGATCCAGCAGAAATGCCGGAACTTTCGTCAACAGAACTAGATGGAACATGGGAAGCCGTCTTCACCAACCGCGATGCGCTCCATGCCGCCATTTCAGAAGATGATGGCAAGACATGGAAAGGCTTCCGCGAAATCATCCTGAACAGCATACACAACGACGCGGATTATCGTGAGTTAGGCGATCATGAAAACGACAAGAGCGTCCACCAGACGCAGGCTTTGGAACTGCCAAATGGCAAAATCATGCTCGCTCTTGGGCAGAATGCCGCCTCCCGCCGCATCGTCGTTTTCGATCCTGCATGGCTTTACGAAACATCCCGCACGGAGAATTTCCAGCATGGACTTTACGCGATTTCGCACCATCTCTACGTGAAGTCGCTCAGTGGCGGAAATCGCGGCTGGGCAGGTCATTGCGCATGGAACCGCGTGCCCGGTGCCGTCATGGCCCGCGAGCCTGAAACAGACCGTTCCACAAAACGCGAGTCGCTTTGGCTCTGCCGCATCGACGATCCGCGTCTCGTCAGCACGCGTTCTGGCATTGTCTGGAATTTCCCCGCCGCCGCAAAAGGCGTAATTGAAATAGATTGCCGCATTGACGGCGACGGTTTCCAAATCGCCTTGCAAGACCACTGGAGCAATCCATGCGATGAATATCTCGCACCACGAAGCTATTTGACCGCCGCCATGACGGCGGATGCCGTCGATGGCGCGGGCCGTTGGACGACTGTCCGCCTTGAATGGGACTGCACGGCAAAACGCGCCGTTTTGTCATGCGGCGAAAACGTCCGTGAAATCGCCATGGACACGGCGGCGTTCTCCGCCTTCGGCCCATCATATCTTCATATCCAGACAATTGCGGAAATTCAGGATCTCAAGGGGACGTATTTCCGCGAACTGCGCTTCAACGCAAAATAGCCTCGATGGGATAGTAAATTCCGAAATACGTATGCAGGGCATCCAATAGCTGATTGGAGTTGTACAGGAACGTCTTTTCGGATGTCCCGTCCAATTGCGACACGCTGAGTAGCGGCATGGTCTCGCCAGTTTCCGGTTCCATGACGGAAGCGATGCTGTTCCGCCCGTACGCTGTTGGAATATGAACCATCAAGTTATTGATAAACGGAGAGTTAGAGTGATGTGTGCACCAATAGTGCGCATACATGAAATCAATGGGCTGCTGCGGTGCTTCATCGAAGGAGAAATAATTTTTCCAAACAGAATTGTCTTCGACTTGGACGATTTTACCGTGGACGGCATCCGCGACGACACGGTATTTCCTGCCTTCGCGCTCTTGCGGTTCATCCAGACGACACGCCAATGGTTCCAGCGGAGCCTGGCAGCCGACACCGACATCCGTTATGAACTCGCCTTCAGGAAGAAACGCCTTGATGATGCGGTGCCTTCGCACGGGCACGTCCAGCTTTTCGCCATAGCACCACCGTGCGAAATACACCTCCGTCCTGTACCCTAGCCGCGTCAGCAGCCAGTTGTATAAGCCGTTCAGTTCAAAGCAGTAGCCGCCTCGCTTCCTGTTGATGATCTTGTCATAGACTTCCTCGTGTGCCAACGTGAACTCATGTCCGTAGTATATATCTAGATTTTCATACGGGACATGAGTGAAATGCGCCTTCTGTAAGGCACGGAGATTCTCCAGTGTAGGCTCTGTGCCGCCTGAATATTCAAGCCTGTCAAGATACCATTTGACTTTATCTTCCATTGGCGTACCTCATTGACAGTGTTTATTTTGCGTATGCGGCATCTACCTTCTTGAAGGCGCGCATGATCTTCTCGCAGTCATCGTCGCTGTAATTTTCCTGAATCATCAGCAGGAAATTGGCGTCCAAAGCCGCCTCTGCGTTTGGGCAGGGATAAACGGCGAAGCGGTCGCCCTTGTACTGCGGCGAAGTCCACGGGAACAGCTCCGTACGGTTCTGATACCATTGATGGCAGGGCGGATAGCCTGCATGGTAGTCCGCGAACGCGGGCAGTCCTTCTGCGGCAAGAGCCTTCACATATTCTTCCTTCGTGCAGGTCGCCTTGTCCGCATGGAATTGGCAAACGAGACGCCAGTAGCAGCACTCGAAGCCAGGCTTCAGCTCGGTCTGCTGGAACGTCAGGCATTTTAAATCGTACAATCCGAGTGATTTAAGACGTTCCACGACGCGGATGCGGCCCGCCGCGAAATACGGCAGCTTCTTAATCTGCTCGCGGGCGATCGCCGCATGGATTTCGTCCATGTTGAAATTCAGCGAAACTTCGACGGACGACGACGCCTGCACGCCGAACGGCTTGCCGCGGTCCGCGCAACGGCGCAATTTCCAATACATCTTCTCGTCTTTCGTGAAGACGGCCGCGCCTTGTCCACCCGCACAAGCATGCTTGCCCGACATCATTGAAAATGCACCGACTGCTCCAAACGTACCAACGTTCTGACCGTTGATTTTGGCCGCGTGCGACTGCGCACAGTCCTCAATCACAGGCAGATGGTACTTTTCAGCGACTTTCAGAATGGCGGGCATGTCCGCCGGCTCGCCCATGATGTGCGCCACGACAATCGCGCTCGTCCGCTCCGTGATGCGCGCCTCGATCTGTTCGGGCCCGATGTTGAATGAGCCTGGAATCGTATCGACGGGAATCGGAATGCAGTTGTTCATGACAATCGGCATGACGCCGCCGTTGTCGGTGATGCATCCGAACAACACTTCGGAGAACGGCGGCAGGTCCAAGGCCCGCAACGCCACAAAGACGGAGGTCGTGCCGGAGTTCACGCCATCTGCGTAGCCGCCGCCCATGAACGCCGCAAACTCCTTGCAGAACGATTCTTCCTGTTTGCCGTGATATGTCGGTGCATTGCCAGTGGCGATCATTTCGTCGAACAGCGCGTCAACCGCCGCCTTTTCCTCTTTACCAAGATGTCCACGTGGAGGGAGTCCCGTCGCCACTGGAGTTCCGCCGTTCACCGCCAATTCTTTCAATTTGTCCATCATCATGCCTCGCGTTTTTAACATTGCCGCACAAGTGGTTTTGGCCAATTTTACGGCTTTCTTTGATACAATATTAAGTTTTGTCGATAATATACGCCAATTTTCCGTTTTAGGCAGTATAGTATATGGATATTTCATCCATTTTGCCACAAAAAATGGCGAAATTGGCACGAAATCCTTGAAAAACAACATCATGATCTATTCCTTCGACATTTTCGATACAGTCATCGGGCGGCGTGTTCAGAAGCCTACCGACATCTTCCGCCTTGTGTCCGCAAGGCTTTTGGAACAGCATCCCGAAATTCCGCGCAATGTCGTGGAGAATTTCCATGACCTGCGTCGCAAGGCGGAAGCAGACGCCCGAAAAGCCTCTTCCGCGGAGGACATCAATTTTGATGACATCTATGACCAGTTGGCCAAAACATGCTCCCTTTCAAAGGAGCAGCGCGATTTCCTCCAGATGTTCGAGCTCCGTCTCGAACTGGAGAACACGCGCCCCATCCGCGCCAATGACCGGATGGTCCACGATCTGCTCGCGAAAGGCGAACGCGTCATCTTCATCTCCGACATGTATCTGCAATCATTT
Source organism: Victivallales bacterium (assembly GCA_017964325.1). Next base: position 14,957 of record JAGCSE010000054.1, read on the forward strand.
TATATCAAACAACTTCTGGCAAAAGCCGAACCAATCTTCGCAGACCTGCCGCTCTACGTCTCCAACGAATGCGGACTCATGAAACAGACAGGCTCCCTCTTCAAATACGTCCTCCGACAGGAGAACATCCGCCCAGAGGAACTCGTCCATCGCGGCGACAATCCCGTCGCCGATCTCGAAATGCCGCAGTCACTCGGCATCAAAACGGATTTCTACGACCGCTCAACTCCTTCTCATTGGGATTAACCATCGTATTATCAACATTTAAAAGGCTTTCACATGGCAACTATACCCTTCAAACCAGAATACACCATCGACGATTTGAAACGAATTGGCGTCACCAGATACGGCTTCATCAAGACGACTGACATCGTCTTCGACCCGCAGGCCTTGAAACTCTGTGAAAGCAACGCATGCCGCCGCTATGGAAAATACTGGACCTGCGCGCCAGGCAGCGGTCCGCTGGAACAGTCAAAAGCGACCTGCCATTCCTATTCCGACGCGCTCGTCTTCTGCTCCGTCTATGAACTGGAGGATTCATACGACGTCGAAGGAATGGCACGCGGCGGAACGGAATTCCGCAATGTCTGCGACAGGCTCTACGACCTGTTGACACCGCCTTTCAAGCTCCTTTCGACGGGCGGCTGCCATCTCTGCAAGACCTGCACATATCCAGACGCCCCGTGCCGTTTTCCCGACCGTATGTCGCCCTCCATCTCCAGCTATGGCATCATTGCCGCCAAGCTTGCGGAATGTGCAGGAATGCCTTACATTAATGGTGAAAACACCGTCACCTATTTCGGGCTTGTCTGCTTTGGCAAGGCCTGAAATCGCTCCGTCCCTTCTGTTCTTTTCGTCCCTTCACAAAAATGCCTGATACACCTAATACTATAGAAACAAAGCCCTTGCAGGATACGGCGCAACCCACGACACAGCCTGTTCCGCCAGAAGAAGAGTCTCCAGAAACGACGCCCCTCCTCCACTCCGTCCCGCAACCAGAGAACCACAGCGACAGCATCCAAAATGTCATTTCGACGCTAAGCACCAGTGCATCGGAAATAGGCAACTGGTTTGAAAACCACCAGACGCAACTTCTCGCAGGAGGCATCAGCGTCGTGGTCACCGTTCTTTTCTTCGTCGCCATCCTGCTGAGCCTGCGGCACGTTGTCAGCATCGGCATCGGAAAGCTTTCTTCCAGCCTTGGAAAACTCATCCGCAGGCTCTCCATGCACATCTCGCTACTGTTCCTGCTTACGGGACTTTCCTACAGCAACAGCCTCATCCAGTTCCCAAGCCAGATCGACCACATCATCAACAGGATATTCTTCGCTCTTTTCATCGTCGTCTTCCTGGCGGGAATCCTCAGCATCATCAACGCG
>JAGCSE010000055.1 GCA_017964325.1 Victivallales bacterium
TCATTAATCATTAATCATTAATCATTGTGCCAACGTTCCCATCGGATCCCACGGCTTCAGCAGAACAGGTTCGCGCTCCAAGAGTGCCGCCTTTTCGCCGAGATATTTCTTATGGACGACCGCCTGGAAAACGTAGGATTCAAACCACTTGTCCGACATGAAATAATAACCTTTGTTCGGGCCGTCGGTGCCCCAACTGTTTTCAATTTTCCAGCGGTTTGGCTTGCCGTTGACGACGTTCACGCCTGTAATGACCATCGCATGGTTCATCGCGCTGAAGCCATAATCCAGCATCTCCGCTTTCGTCATCGTCAGATCAAGGCCCGTAACCGATTCATAATCATAAACATCGGGATCATAGAGATTCTTCTCGCCGCGTTCAGAATATTTGCCGCAGTCCGAGCCGAACCAAACGATTTCGCCATCCTGCAACTGCTTCAGAACCAACGCCTTGAAATCTTTCATCGACAAATTCAGATAGCGGAGCGGAGCCGCTTCCGCAACGTTGCCGAGGAAATCCACTGTGAACACTTCGTTGAACGGCTTGTCAGCGGTCGGAGCGTTGATGATGGAGACATAGTCGTCCAGCATATCACCAAAGTACTTCTTCTTGAACGACAACGGAGTGTAGCCTTTCTCACAGTGGTATTTTCCGTCCTTGTCCTTGTATTCGAAATCGAATTTCTCCACAGGCTTGCCGTAGCACGTCGTGAGGAACGTGTAGATTTTGGACATCATCTCCGTCTTCGTAGCCGCGATTTTCGCGGCGGAGGCGCGTTTTGCAACCAAATTGCGCAATGCGATGGCATCGACCTTCAAAGCGCGATTCAGCAGTGAATTCATATTGCGTGTGCCGTTGGACTGCGCCGTTTCGCCGAACACATTCTTCGGGCAAATACCATATTTATTGATGATGTTTACGAACATATCCCATTGGCCGCCGTCGCCAACGCCTGTATTGAGAATGTATGCTACCACGCGGTCGTCCACCGGCAAGTTCGCCGTCGCCAAGATGCTCTCCAGGAAATAGTTGGCACGTTCGAACTTGTCCCAGAAGGCCAGCCAGCTCTGCGAAAGTTCGAAATCTTCGAGCTTGTTCTTCTTCGCGACGATTTCGCGGAGGCAGTTCGTCGCCGCGAACAACCAACAACGGCCGGAGGACTTCTGGTTGGTGGAGGCCATCGTCTTGATGTCAGTCGAGAATACGAACGTTTGGGCGGCTAAGCCTTTGGAAGACAGCGCCATGTCGTTGATGTTCAGCTTGTGGAATGCGTTGGTCAGCAGTTGTGCGTTCGGCGCGTTGTCATACGCTTTTGCGAAATCTGCCAGTTGCTTCGCGGAAATGCCGCCTTTCGGGAATTTGTTCATGATTCGTTCCTTTCTGTTGTTTGTCGTCTAGAAAAAATGACTTTTTGAATAATATGCGGCAGAAAAAAATCCGCGCAATGAAAATCACGCGGATTTTTTCGTTTTTTAACGGTTCATGGCGGTTCAGCTTTTATTTGGCTTCGACCGTTTCAAGTTCATCAGCGGCAGCCCTGCGGCTCGCGCTACGCGCAGATTTCTTGTGCCACGTGTTGATGAACGAACTGGCAATGAAGATGGAGGAGTACGTACCAACGAACACGCCGAAGAACATGACCATCGCGAAATCCCACACATCGCCACCGGCGATAACCAGAATGGCGATGACGGCCAGCAACGTCGTCAAGGACGTCAGGAATGTACGGGAAACTGTGTCGCACAAGCTCATATTGATGAGGCTGGAGTATTTCACATCTGGATTCAGCTTCTGCGTCTCGCGGATGCGGTCGAAGATAACGATTGTATCGTTCAAGGAGTAACCCAAAATCGTCATGATGGCGGCGATGACGCTCGGCGTCAGGCGACCGCCCATCAGCATGAACAGGCCCGTGCAGATAAGCATATCGTGTGCGACGGCGACGACGGCCGCGACACCGTACATGAATTCGAAGCGGAAGGCTAGATAGAGAACCACGCCGATGATCGCCCAGAAGGCCGACCAGAACGATGCGCTGCGGAACTGCGCTCCGACGTGGCCGCCGACGACGCGCGTTTCGCCTTCGCCGAAATCAGCTTCCGCGAAAGTCGCATTCAATTTCTGACGGAGGGCTTCGGGATCGACGCTGCCGAGAGCATCATCCTTGCTGGCCATCGGGAGGACGATTTCCAACATCTTGTCGCCGCCCTGTCCTTTCATCGTACCGATACGGATGTTATCCTTGTAGCCCTGCTCGGCCATGAACGAACGGATTTTCGCCACATCGGGCATGGTCTTGCCGCACTTGTACAGCAACTGCGTACCGCCAGCGAAATCGATGCCCAGCATACCTCTGCCACGGACAACGAAGCAGACGACTGAAATGATGACCAATGCGCAGGAGATGCTGACGGCCGTCTTGCGATATTTCAGGAAGTCGATCTTTACATCGACCAGGAAATTGAACGTGCGCATATTCAACGACTTGAGGATGTCCTTTTCAATGAGCAAGTCGAAAATCGTCCGCGTCATGAAGATGGCTGTGAACATGGAGGCGAAGATACCGAAGCTCAGCGTGACGGCGAATCCCTTGATGGCACCCGTACCGAAATTGTAGAGGAAGAAGCACGCGATCAACGTCGTCAAGTTGGAGTCGAAGATACTGCTGAAAGCGCGTTCGTAACCGGACTTGACAGCATTCGCCAGAGCTTTTTTCTTCTTCAATTCATCGCGGATACGCTCGAAGATTAGGACGTTCGCGTCAACCGCCATACCGATGGTCAGAACCATACCAGCGATACCAGGCATTGTGATGGTCGCGTGGGTGATGGACATGGAACCGAGAACCAGCAGCGTGTTCACGCCCAGCGCGATGTCAGCCAAGAGACCAGCCGTCTTGTAGTACCACAGCATGAACAGGATGACGAGAGCCAGACCGACTACGCCGGCCAGTGCGCCGCTGCGGACGGAGTCCGCGCCCAACGTCGGGTCCGTACCGAACTCGGAGTTGATTTCAATCGAAACAGGAACGTTACCGGAGGAAATGACGACGGAGAGGCGTTTGGCTTCATCAAACGTGAAGCTGCCCGTGATTTCAGCATGGCCGCCTGGAATGGCATCCTTGATGCTGGGAGCGCTATAGACACGGCCGTCCAAGACGATGGCAAGCTCACGGCCAACATTCGCGCCCGTCACTTCACCGAACGCGATGGCGCCGCGCTGGTTGAATTCCAAAGCGATGGACCAGTTGCCGAAATTATCCATGGCCGGCTGGGCGCGTACCACATCGCTGCCCTGTACGCGTTCCGCTTCTTTCTTGATGAAAACGACTTGCGTCGTTTCCTGTCCGTTGCGCTCCTCCGTGATCTCCTTGCGGACCAAGTCGGCGGGAACGTCGAATTTGCGACCGTTGTTGATGGCATCAAAGTAGTTCTGAACCAACGTTCTGTTGTTCTCTGCGACCAGATGGAATTCCAGCTTGGCCGTATCTTTGATGGTCTTGCGAATATCGGCCTTGTCGCCTTCGTTGACGGCAGGCATACGGACGGAAATCGCCGTGTCGCCGGAAGCCTTGATTTCAGGCTCCGTCACGCCTAATTTGTTGAGGCGGTTTTCGAGAATCGTCTGGATGCGGTCGCGAATATCCGTCGGCGTTTCGCCGTTCTTCAAATCGTCTTTGTCGAATCCGACGACGAATTCGGTACCGCCCTGCAGATCAAGGCCGAGCACCATGCGGCCAGCCGTCTTGCGGCGCAAATAGCGCAATACGATAGGGTTGGATGCGTTCTTCGTGCCAGGGACGGGCACGTAGTCGCTCAAACGGATCGTGTTTTCGTTTTCACCGCCCTGTGCGGCGCGCTCCAAAACGCGGAACGGAGACAGCGTGGGATTTTCGGTCTTGACAGTCTCGATGCGCGTCTGCAATTCGTCAAACGTCTTGGCTTTCACGGCATCCGAATACTTCTGCTGAAGATCCTTGTACTCTTTGCCCGACTTGTCCGCCATTCCGTCCAGCTTCGTTTTCACTTCTTCAAGGTTGCCGATGCCCTCTGCGGATTTCTTCAGCTTGTTCACGGTCTTCGCCGCCAACGTGTTGAACTTCTTCAGAAAATCCTGATCCTTGATCGGAAACATTGAGGCCGTCCATCCGATGATGACTGCCGCAATGATGATCATGCGAATAATCAACGATTTTTTCATAACCTGTTAAACCCTTGTTGTCGTTATACTATTATATAATTATATTTTCCATCAGGCTAGGAGACCAGCGGGAAGAAATGCCTCACTTCTTCGATTCGCCGTCTTTCTTGTCTTCCTTCTTGTCGTCTTTCTTATCTTCCTTCTTGTCATCCTTCTTGGACAACTCGGACTCCGTTTCATCATAAACTTTGTCAACGGCACCGCGCAGGAACTCAATCACCGTATTCGGAGCAACTTCCAACTTGACCGTCTTCTCCGAGACAAATTTGATCGTTCCCAACGCCCCGCCGACTGTACGGACACGGTCACCGACTTTCAGCCGTTTCAGCATCTCCGCCTGCTGCTTCTGTTTCTGCTGCTGCGGACGAATCATCAGAAAATACATGATGCCCAGAATTGGAATGAAAATCAAAAAACTTCCAAGGCCGCCGCCTGCCGGCGCGGAACCACCCGCCGCCGCATCTGCCAACATCAGAATCCCATTGCTGAAAATCGTCGCCATTAATTGTCTCCCTGTGGATATCATAACCTAAATACGCATCATTGCGACATGATACGCCAATTTTAATCAATATGCAAAATAGAATAACATAACATAAATCCAAAAAGTTGCAACAAAGTCCATGAAAAGAAATCGTCCACTAGGCTGGCAAAGGCTATTTTTCAGCCTTCCGCCAAAGGTCGGGACTGCATCCGATGCGGTCAAACGGAATGTATTGGAATGATGGAATCCTGCCTTCCACCGCCTTCTGGCTGCGCAAGGAGAAATCCAATTTCCGCCAATCCACCACCCATGGACTGTCTGTCTCCTGCATGATCCAGTTGTCCTCCGTCTCAAGCAGCGGCAGCAGCGACGCCTTCACAGCAAAGCACGTTCCGCCTGCCACAACATTGTAGGAGAAGACGTTATGCAACGGCCAGTCCGGCTTGTCATCCATGATTTTCGCCAATTCGGGATAGCGTTCGCTCCATGGCGGCTGGCGGTAGTTGACGGCTTTCAATTTCGCCTCCAAGTCCCAGCTCTCGTTTTCCCCTGCATTCCATTTGATGCGGTCACGCCCACGCTCGTCCATGTAAATCGCAGGTGAGCAATCCACGAAGATGTTGTTTTTCACAACGTTATAACGGCCTCCGCCGATATGGACCGCATGGGGGACGCGGACGAAGACGTTGCCGATGATCGTGTCGCCGCTGTCGCAGTCA
>JAGCSE010000056.1 GCA_017964325.1 Victivallales bacterium
AAGCGATTCGACGGCACGGCGAGATTCTCGCGAATGAAGCGGATTTTCCGCACGGCGCAAAACTGTTCGCACCATACGGCATCCGCCTCGGCGGCGGTGCCGCGAATGCCATGCTGGAAATGCACAGCCGTCACGTCCAGTCCAGCCTGCGACAACAGCAGAAGCAACGCCGTGCTGTCCGCTCCGCCGCTGAAACCGACGAATACGCGGCCATGCACAGTCCTCTTCTGCAGGAAATCATGCACGAGCTTGACCAGAACATCGTTTTCCATCTGTCATTCAGCGATGACGGGGGTGATATATTCTTTATCGATAACGAGTTCAGGAACCTTTCCTTCCTCTTCCTTGAACCATGCCGTGCCGATGTACATGTGCCGCGGATGAACCTTCTCAATGGAATTGTGGGCATGGAACACGATGCGCAGCCTGCCATCCTTGTCCTTGAAGAACGAATGGTGACCGACGCCCACCAAATCACCGCACTTCTGTAGAATCGGATTGTGGTCGTACTTCTTCCACAGCCCGCCGATATTGTCCGCCACGGCGCAGCCGATGCCATAGTCCTGGCTGGTATAGCCGTTACCTGAATACGTCATATAATAACGGCCTTTGTATTTCAGAACGAAACTGCCTTCATTGACGCGGCCCGCCTTGAGCTCCCATGGCTGGTAGGCGCGGATGCAGTAGCGATATGATTCCGGCTTTGCATGGAGGCAGTCATCCTCCAGTTCGACGCTCCAGATATTCAGACCATCGGTGAATCGGTCGAAAAACATGTACGGCTTGCCGTCGTCATCGATGAACAGCGTGTTGTCGATGGTCTTCTCGCCTTCGAAGAACGGCTTCTTCTCTGCCTGAATGAACGGTCCAAGTGGATGATCCGCCACGGCGACGCAGACATGTTCCTGCGCCGAATAGTATATATGGAATTTGCCGTTGACCTGATAGACTTCTGGCGCCCAGAAATTCTTTTCGCCGTATGAATCATCCTTGTGCAACGCCAGTTTTTCCTTCGAACGGCCCACTCCCCGCGTCCAAGTCTTCAAATCTGTTGACGACATGACGGCGATGCCATTCGGTGAATCCGTCCCGTATGCGTAGTACACGCCATCATAATATAAAATAAACGGGTCGGCGAACGGCACGCGGCGTGGTTCGGCAGACAAATCCACCTGGACCATGGACAGACACAGCAACGACAATGGCAACAAAGCGCATGATTTCATGGGAGTTCTCCTGTTTTTAGTTGATTTGAAACGAATATGCAGATATATTCTAATCTTGTTTTATCCGAAAATCAATTAAACACCCCAAAAAACATCACCATGAAATACCAACTTGCCACCACCATGCTCATGGGACTCTCCCTTGCAGCTTCGGAATTATGGATTGAGACAGAATGTTTTACACAAAAAGGCGGCTGGGTCGTCGATCAGCAGTTCATGGATTTCATGGGCTCGCCCTACCTGCTCGCCCATGGCATGGGCAAGCCAGTCGAAGATGCCGTCACCCAACTGAATATCAAGGAGGAACGCACTTACTTTGTCTGGGCGCGTACCTATAATTGGACGTCGCCATGGACGGACAAGGAAGGGCCCGGCAAATTCCAGATCAGCGTCAACGGCAAACTTTTGCCGACCATTCTCGGCTGCCGCGGCAAGTCATGGGAATGGCAGATAGCCGGCTCCATGATCATTCCCGCCGGAAAAGCCGTCATCGCCCTGCATGATTTGACGGGATTCGACGGACGTTGCGACGCCATCTGCCTCACAACACGTTGCCAACCGCCGTCCATCCGCCCCGTGCCACCGCCACCTCTTCCTGCTGGCGAGTTCGATTTCGTCGTCTGCGGCGGCGGCATCGCGGGCATTTGCGCGGCCGTCTCTGCCGCGCGGCTCGGCTGCCGTGTCGCGCTCATCAACGACCGCCCCATTCTCGGCGGCTGCAACAGTTCCGAAGTGCGCGTCCATCTTGGCGGCCGCATTTCCATCGGCCCCTATCCGGAGCTCGGCAACCTACTGAAGGAATTCGGTCCGCTGAACGGCGGCAACGCAAAGCCCGCCGCTCAGTATGAAGACGAAAAGAAGGCGGCAATTGTCGCCGCCGAAAAAAACATCACCCTCTTCCCGAACTACCATGTCCGCTCCGTCATCATGGACGATCGCCGCATCGAATCCGTCATCGCCAAAAATATCGAGACTGGATTTGACCTTTCCTTCACAGCACCACTTTTCGCGGACTGCACAGGCGACGGTACCGTCGGCTATCTGGCGAGAGCGGATTACCGCATGGGACGCGAGGCGCGAGATGAATACAACGAGCCGAGCGCTCCCGAAAAAGGTGACAAACTCACGATGGGCTCGTCAGTCCAATGGTATTCAAAAGACTGGGAAACAGAGACTTCCTTCCCTGAGTTCTCCTACGGCATCGAATTCAACGACCAGTCCTGCGAAAAAGTCACCATGGGCGAATGGACGTGGGAAACCGGCATGAACTACGACCAGATCAACGATTTCGAACGCATCCGCGACTACGGCCTGCTCGTCGTCTATTCCAACTGGAGCTATCTGAAGAACCATCTGCCGAAAAACGAACCATACCGCACTCGTTCGTTGGACTGGGTAGCATATATCGCGGGGAAACGCGAATCACGTCGTCTGATCGGCGACTACGTCCTCACGGAGAATGACTTGCGTGAACAGAAAATCTATGACGACGGCACCGCCGCCACGACGTGGTCCATCGACCTCCACTATCCGGATCCGAAAAACACAGAGCATTTCCCCAAACGCGAATTCAAATCCATCGCGAAACATCAGAACATCTACCCGTATCCCGTGCCATACCGCTGCCTTTACTCCTGCAACATAGACAATCTGTTCATGGCGGGCCGCAACATCAGCGTCACCCACGTCGCGTTGGGTACGACACGCGTCATGCGCACGACGGGAATGCTCGGCGAAGTCGTCGGCATGGCAGCGGACATCTGCCGCCGCCACAACTCGCTGCCGCGTTCCGTCTATGAAAAGTATCTTGACGAACTGAAGGAACTTATGAAAAAAGGAACGGGCCAACGAGGCCTGCCGAACAACCAGAAATACAACCAAGGCGGAACACTTCAGAAAGACATCAATTAATGCGGTAACGGCGCAGGCGGGACGCACGCGCCACTACAACAGCGGAATGCTTCAAAAAGACATCAATTAAATTACCTTATTATATAAAACATCCATGAAACATTTTCTTTTCACACTCACAGGAATCATCGCCATGTCCCTCTGCGCCACCACCATCGAGCCTGGAAAGATTCCAGACGGCTTCGACCCGCAAAAAGTCGAACTGCGAAAACTCGTTGAATCCATCCCTCGCGGTGGCCTGCCGAATTTCTACGCGAAGCTCGAAGCAGGACAGGATGTAACCATCGCGTATTTTGGCGGCTCCATCACCGCGCAAAACGGCTACCGCGTCCATTCGCAGAAATATTTCCAAGAGCAGTATCCAAATCTAAAAGTCAACGCCGTCCACGCGGCCATCGGCGGCACTGGCTCCAATCTTGGCGCCTATCGCCTTGAACATGATGTGCTGAAATTCAAGCCCGATCTAGTCTTCGTGGAATTCGCCGTCAACGATGCGGGTGCGCCGCCGATTTCCATCCGCCGTTCCATGGAAGGCATCGTCCGCCACATCTGGCATGACCTGCCAAACTGCGACATCCTTTTCGTCTATACCATCACCGCTTTCAACATCTCTCAGTTGCAGCCTGGCTGTATGCAGCGCTCCGCCTCCGTCATGGAGGAAATCGCCGACTACTACGCCATCCCTTCCATCCACATGGGCAAGGAAATCGTTGAACTCGAACGTGCAGGCAAACTGATAATGAAAGCCTCCAACGAAGGCATGACGCGAGTTTCCGGAAAGGAGCTCAACCTTAGCGCGGATAATTTCGTCAATGCCGACGGGAAAATCCCTTTCGCCCGCGACGGCGTCCATCCGTATGAAAACACAGGTCACATCCTCTATCTTGAAGCCATCAAACGCTCCCTTCCTGCCATCAAGGCCGCTGGTCAGAAAGTCCCCCACACCAATCTTCCCAAACCAATGGTCGCCGACTGTTGGGAAAAAGTCGTCACGATTCCGTTCGACCATCCCGCTATCCACATCACAGGCCCATGGCGGAAAGACTCTCACGACGATCCTGTCACACGTCCTTTCCTCAACCGCTCGGACGATTTCTTCTCTTTCGACAGCGGCGCGGAAATCACCTTCAAATACAAAGGCGTGAACGCCGCCGCGTATAACATCATCGGTCCGCAAGGCGGTGTCGTGGAAGTCTCCATCGACGGCGGCAAGCCATTTGAAGCCAGACAGTTCGACCCATACTGCACCTACCATCGCCTCGCCACGCTCGGCCTCGGCGGCGGAACCGATCCCAACCAAATCCACACCGTCTCCATCAAAATGACGGACAAAACCATCGACAAACGTGCCATCCTCTTCGACCACAACAAGCCTGACTTCGACAAGAATCCCGCCAAATACGAAAAGCTCCGCTTCTTCGCAGGCTGCATCTTCATCGTCGGCGAAATCGTCGAATAACCCCATACCTTATATCATTATGCACCTCCCACTTGATATCTTTTTGGCATTGAGATACTTGCGTCCAAAGCGCACATTTGTCTCGTTCATCACGCTTCTTTCCATCCTTGGACCGACTCTCGGCGTCGCCATCCTGCTCATCGTCAATTCCATCATGGCTGGCTTCGGAAAGGACATCCAGGAGAACATCATGAGCTGGCAGGCCCATCTCCATGTCTTCCCCAACATGAAAACGACGATGGACGAGCCTGAAAAAATCATGGAAATCCTTGAAAAACACGGAGTAAAGGCTTCCCCCCTCATTCAGGACTCCGCCCTCATCCAAGTCCGCGCCACCACATTGTCAGGCGACACGGAACAGCTTATCCAACCCAAAGTCGTCTATGGCATCGACCCAGACCGAGAAGGCGCCGTCACAGGCCTAAAAGGCGCCATGCTCTATGGAAAATTCAACATCGAGGAAGGCGAAGCCATCGTTGGCGACCGTCTCGCAAGCTCCACGGGCCTTCGCATCGGCTCCAGCTTTCTTATCCACTCCCCCGCCCGCCTAACGCAAAACGTCAAATGGGACCAAGACGGGCAGGTCCATATCGGCCAGCCTGATGAAGTCTATCTGCCGGAGGAAGTCAAGGTCGTCGGCATTTTCTCCATGGGCTTTGCGGAATTTGATGAAAACGTCATCTTCGTCCGCCGCGACCAAGCCGCAGACCTTTTCGGATATGATTGGGGATCAGCGACTTCCATACAAGGCAAAGTCCCCGATCCCATGCAGATGGACAAATTAGTGCAGGAGCTCACTGGCCTCATCAACGAGCCCAACCGCCTCCGCCAATTCAGAATCGTCACATGGAAAGAACGCAACATGATGCTTTTCAACACATTGCAAGTCGAGAAAAAGCTCATGGCATTTCTCATGACATTCATCCTGCTTGTCGCCTCCTTCAGCATCGCGGCAACGCTCATCACAGTCGTCGTCCAGAAGACGCGTGAAATCGGCACATTGAAAGCCGTCGGCGTCTCCAGCTGGACGGTTGCCCGAATCTTCATGTTCCAAGGCGCTGTCATCGGCGTTTTCGGCACGACATTTGGCATCGCGCTCGGCCTGCTCGTCATCCACTACCGCAACGCCATCGCCGCTGTTCTCAGCAAAATCATGGGGCACGATGTCTTCCCCGCCGAACTCTATCACCTCAACCACCTGCCCGCCCTCTGGACGGCATCGGATTTGGTCACCGTCTCCATCCTCTCCATGACCGTCTGCATCCTCGCAGCCCTCATCCCAGCCATTTTCGCTTCCGCCTTGCCGCCTGCGAAATCACTACAAGACAATAACTAACATCATTCAACCAGCAGACGACATACCATGGCAAACCTTTTCCAAATCAAAAATCTCTGCAAGTCGTTCTCCCTAGCAGGCGGCACGATCGAAGTCATCAAAAATCTCAATCTCGACCTGCCAAAAGGCGAATGGATCGCCCTTACAGGTCCATCTGGTTGCGGCAAAACCACCCTCCTCCACATCCTCGCGGGGCTCGACCGCCCAACATCGGGCGACATTCTTCTCGACAACCAGAACATCGCGAAGATGTCATCCTCCGCCTTGACGAAACTCCGCAAACAGCGCATTGGCTTCATTTTCCAATCCTATCTTCTTTTTCCCGAACTGTCCGCCTTGGAAAACGCCGCCCTGCCCGCCCTCCAATGGGGCGTCAACCGCAACGAAGTCTATGACAACGCACGGAAATGGCTCGAAACATTCGGCTTGGCGAAACGACTCAACCACCGCCCGCGCGAATTGTCCGGCGGTGAACAGCAACGTGTCGCCATTGCGCGCTCCCTTATCAACAATCCCGACATCATCCTTGCGGACGAACCGACGGGCAATCTCGACGTCAAAGCCGCGCAGGGCATCATTGACATCCTGCAACGCGTCCGCTCCGAACATGGCAACACACTCATCATGGTCACTCATGATTTGAATCTCGCCAAACAGGCCAATCGAATCATCGAATTGAAGAAGCAGTGACGACATAGCAGCCTCGAGACTTCCAGAGTGACCATCAATTATCTGTATTGCTTTTTTCATTTGATCTGTATTTGTTTCACTATTGCTTCACCTCTTATGCAAAAAATAATCATATTATAATACATGATATTTATTTATCATATTATGATTATTTTATGTTTTATGATTATCTATAATATATACAAGAATCTATTACTAAATATGTTATACTAATTAACAAATAAATCTTTAAACTTATTTTTTGTAATATTATCATATTTTATCATGATATTGTTATGATTTTCTCCCTTCCCTTAAAACAAAATAGCCGCCGAACGGCGCTCTCACGCCAAACAACGGCAGTCACTTGTCAAGTTTTCGTAATTTTCGTACAATTAGTATTCTTTTTCTTGATATTTCGCGAGACCCAACGCTGCCAGCTTCTCTCTTGCCCGCCGCATCCTTTGTTCACCTCTTATGTAAATAATCATATTTTCATACATGATTATTATTTTTTCATATTATGATTATTATAATTTAAAAATATTTATAATAAATTATTATTCAATGTATTATATTATTCATAAACAAATTTATAAATTGATATTTTAATATTTTATCATATTTATATCATGACAATATTATGATACTATTGTATTTTTTCATTTTTCATCTTCCCCAAAAACAAAACTGCCGCCAAAATGGCGCTCTCGCGCCAAACGACGGCAGTCATTTGTCTAATTTTTGTACTTTTCGTACTACTATTTTCGCAAAGATTTTCCTGCTGTCTAATCGTCTAATCGTCCCCCGTCTATCGTCTTATCGTCTATCGTCTCCGCTTGTCTCACGTCTCACGTCTCTCGTCTCACGCCCTCCCCAAAAGCAATCCTGATTGCTTTTCCTCCCCAGCAGGAGGGCGCAATGGCGTCTCCATCACGCAGTCTGACATGAGACGCGAGACATGAGACGTGAACAAAAACGCAAGACGCCTAGACAAAGAGACCATATTGATCGCTTTGGTTGCGGCCAAAGGCTGCTCCAAGTCTTCTGTGGTGCCCTAAATCAAAAATTTTCGTACCACTATCATTTATTTTCTTGTTTTTCGCAAAGATTTTCTTGCTGTCTAATCGTCTAATCGTCTCCCGTCTAACGTCTTGTCGTCTATCGTCTCCGCTTTTCTCGCGTCTCACGTCTCGCGTCTCACGCC
>JAGCSE010000057.1 GCA_017964325.1 Victivallales bacterium
ACGGCAGAATGGTCTGCACATGACTGCAGCACAGCGGAAACGGCGGAGCCTTGTAACTGGATTGCTCGATGATGGGCATTTACTCATCCTTTGTTCATTTCAAAACATCTGAACAATGCAAATGTGTTTTTATCACATTTTCTCGTTCACCTAATACGGTGCGGCAATCCGCCGGAAAGTCATCTCGTTGAAATCCTGCAGCAAGATCGGATTAAGCGGAAGTTTCAACGACAAGGCGTAGAGAGCGCCATTTTCGGCATAGACGATGCGCTTTCGATAAGCGTCAAACTCCGCCCAACGCCAATCATCTCCATTCATCAACACGTTGCCATCCGCATCCAAGAGGAGATGCCGTTCCCAATAGATTTCATGCCAGTTTTCCCATCCTCCGGGAAACTCTTTCCGCAGTCTCCATCCATTTGGAAAAGTCTTCTCATAAATCCCATAAGTCATGTTTGTTTCAGTATCTTCAATATACTTCCAACCATCACGAATCAAGCGATTTAGATAAATCATCATGCATTCTCCCCGTACTCCCCATTCTAACATTTCCACAGGCGGGAGTTCTTCGAACCGATGATCTTGCACGCCTGGAATAGTCTTCGCGACCCATTCAGGTGGACGGTTAAGATAGAATTCCTTCTCACTGACAAACAGCCCACCGCCATTCCATCCCGTGCCGTGCCACCAAAGGGACAGTGCCTTAAGATATGGTGCACGGGAGATCGCCGTCCAACTGTAATCATGATAGTTGGCCGACTGCTCCAGCCGTTCAAACTCTTGCGCCCTCGCATTGCGAATCATCTTTTCTTCATGTTCGCGCTCATAATGATATGCCTTCACCTCCGCCCTAAAATCATGAAGAAGTTCAGGATGGTTTTCCTCCCATTGGAGCAAATCCCCTAGCTGTTTCTTGTCCAATTCCTCACGGATGATTTTCTCCACAGGATTCACACGACCGTATTTTGCCGCGAAGTAAATCAGATACTCGCCTTTCGGCGACAAATCACTGCGAAGCGGATAGATGCGACCATGAAACCATTGCCCCAACGTAAAGGTGTCGTTGCTGCGGTTCCAGCCGATGACGGCGACTTTGTCTGACGGACCACGTCTGAAAACGACCGCATTCGGCCCACGTCGCGCCAAAATGGCATGCAACCGAGCGGGAGATTTCGGCTTTTGTGTATCGTTCGTCATCGTATGCAAATCCTTTGCCTTATGCCATTTCACTGGATCTGAATGATAAAGCGGATATCATCCTTATCCTTTTCTTTTGAGCCATATTCTGCCGGCTTGCGCACTCCTCCATCGTCAATGCAGTTCGAACCGACGCTCCATATCTGCACGGCTTTGACTGTACGACGTTCTGTATTGAAGGTATATTTGCGTGGACGGTAAATGTCTTTTATCTGCTGTTCATCCATGCCAAGCTGTTTCATAGCTTCAGGAGTAATTGGAAGTTCATCGGTATTGTAAGACTGCTTGTCAGCTTCATACTCATCATTCAACTGGAAGTGCTCTTCTGGAATCTCACAATCGCCGACGGCATATCTCAATGTCTTGCCGGTGAATGGATCATCGGGCAAGTTATCCATCACGGCAGGATAGGAACCAGTCTTCTGTCGAGCCAATTCCGCCTCGATAAGCCCCCTCGCCCCCCTCAACGCAACCTTCATTTTCGGAATGTGAATCGTCCCAATGTTTTGCAAACCGAGGACAAGCATTTCCGTAAAAATGCCAGCAGACTTTTCAGGAAAATCTGCAAAGCCTGAAATGCAATGGCATCGTGCAAGAATCGCCCCTTCACGCCCCAGCAGAAACCATGCTTCTGGAACAAGCAAGAAGGAGGAGTGGCTTGTGTATTCGAACAGCGTGTCCATCATGTCCATCATGCAGGCGGCATGCCCCAAAAGCATCCGTTTTTCCACTTCTGGAATCAGCCGTTCTTTTTCTTGCAAAATGGTGTTCTGCTCGCGAAGCCACTCTTCGTCGGCCAGCCCACTGGAAAGGATTTGACTCAAGGCTCTTGCGCGCATCGGCTCAATGGCCCACCATACCAAGCCCGAGCCTAGACTGTAGTCCAACATCAGCGGCATGCAGAGATTGTCAATCCGTTGCAGCGCCTTCTTGGCGGTTGCGATGTCTTTGTCCTCCAACGCCAACCTCACACGCCACAACTCACAACGTGTCATTATTCTGAATTGAGAAATCAAATTGGAATGGAATTCATCATATCTGTAGTCGATTATCCGGTCTGGCGATGGTGGCGGCGGCGCATCAAGCGGTGTATCAAGCATCTCCTCACCACGCCGCACTTCTTTGGATTCGTTAAAGGCCGACTTCCATTCCACATATATTTCTGACGGGAGGATAGCATCTGGAGAGCTTGAAATTAATTCTATTCCGTCGTATTTCTTAAAAATCTCCGGAAAATCTATGTTCAAACCGTTAAAATCCTCCCAAAACGACTGGTCGATTTTACCATTTTTGTTATAGAGTTCAACTAGCGTTTTGTTATTGACGGTGAAGCCCCAATAATCCGCCAGTTCCTTCTGCGCTTTTCGATAATCATGCATTGCGTAGAGAGCCATGCAGATACTCGTCAAACAAATCACCACAAATATGCTCCATAGCGTTGCGACACTTCTGCCGAAGAGTCGTTTGAACGGAACGCCGCCCCCTTTTGCGACGATTCGGCCAAACAATAGATAAGAACTCGCAAGAAACAGAATGGAGCAGACGAACAAAAGCCACATCAGACCAGCCGACTTACCAATTTGGAAAGCGTATCCTTCATTAGAATATAGTTTTGCAAAACCGCGCATCACAGCGGTATTAAAAAAGACATACGAGATGATTCCCACCGTCAGTGTCACACCTGCGGCAATCCACTCCCATACTTGGACTGTAGGATGAAAGGCATAAATGATGAACCAAACGACATATAGTATTGGAATCATCCACCAAAAGTGTGAATACAGTTCATTGTCATCGCAGAGTGCTGTCACGATCCTGAATCCAATCACCAGCACTGCACAACAACATAATCCCAATAGATATGCTTTTTTATGCTTGGACACTTTGGGCAAGAAGTGTACAAATGTGACCAATGCATAGAGCAATGGAACAGCCACTAGCACCACCATCATGTACAACACCACGGTTTGCTGTGTCTTGCCCCGCAGAAAATAGGGCAACAGAAAATCCACGCCGATTGCATAGAGGCACTTCGGGAGAATGTACAACAGAGTAACAGCAAAGAACGCACCTTTTGCTGGTTCATCCCAAAAGAAGATTTTGCGGAGAAGGTTTTTCATTTGTCTATTGCCTCATGAATTTTTTCATGACCGTTCAGACGACTTAACAAACATAGCCTTGTTATTATAATACTATACCCCCATACATTCCGCCAAGCCAGTCTTCATGAAACAATTCAATGCCTTTATAAATACGTTTCATCTCTTACGTCACCATATTCCACAGGAAGTGAGATACTTATCCCAAAATCGCAACAATTGTTCATCGTTCACAGCCTGGGCAACGATGATGTCGTATGCCCTTTTCAGCAAAGTCTTGTTGTTGGCAACGTCTTGCAGAAATTTTGAATTGAGATCAATACCATATAGATGTTCTTTCAAAAAATACACCAGCCATGCCGCTTGATCATAGCTTTCCATCTTCTCCAAGTATTGGCGCATCAACATGTCTCCTAAACCGTTAAACGAAAAGCACATGTTCAATGTTTCAAAAACTGTCGTTGCCCGATTGCAGTTCATGGGATGATCACCTTGAAGAGTGAACACTGATGTCAATTCTGCGAACAGATTTTCAAAGAAAGCCAATAATCTGACATAAAGGTCTTCCTCTTCGAGCTTTTCCTTTTGCTCCCCAATCCATTTGATCAAATTTTCACACAATGTTGACGCACCGTCGTTGTCAGAACTGCAAATATGCTTCAATGCCAAAGGCAAAAAATAGATGGACTCCCAATACTCCCCGGCTGGCAAATAACTTTGAAAAATACAAATCAAATCCATATCGGTCAGATCGACATCTGATTTATGGATGATCGCCTCAAGCTCTTCTTGGGAAAAATCCGAACCTGGATCACTCAATTTTGTCGGTCGTGAGTATTTTCGGCAGATTATATTCTTGATATCTTCTGGAACTATCATAAGTTGCTACCTCATTGTTTCACAGGAACATAGCAACAGCCCGCAACCGACAACAAGACAGAACAACACATCACCTGCAAATGGAAACAATGATATGCCTGCAAGAAGACCATGGACAAGAAGTACAATCCCTTCAAAGATTGAACACCAAGCTAACAGCGGGACAAGATTTCCGTACTTATGCGGCTTCAGTAAAACCATCAGAAACATGAAGCCGATGATGCTCCAACCTCCGCAGGCCATCCGTAGCCAATACTGCATCTGTGCATCGGAAAAATCGTAGGACGTTCCCATGCTTTGCAGCATCGGTGTCATTATATTCCATGACAGAAGCACGCCCAGCAGCGCAATGCCCCAGCCGATTGCTCCTGCCGCAAGAAACACCTTGACTCTTACGTCATTTCTGTTCATTTCCAATCCTAATAAAGTGTGTGAGTCTTCCTAATTCTACTGAGCTGGCGGCCACCAATGATACATCCCCTCTTTTTCCAGCCAACCTGACCAGCTGGTATTGTTGTTTGATAATTTTTGTAGATTATAATGTTTCTTAATAAATGGAATAAAGACATTGTCAAGTCGCACTGTTGGCGTAAGGTCACCGTCGTTAATGTCTTTCAGGATACCTGCAAAGCACTTCAACTTAGTCATTTTATTGAGAAAACCAATGGAAGGCAATGCCTTGCTACCACAATTCAAGCTCACGCCCAAAAGCGAACTGCATTCAGGCAATATGTCCTGAAGCTGTTCAATATTGGGGATTGATGTCAACTCCAAGGCCGAGAGCTCCAACTCTTTTATCATGCTCAAATCCATCAGAGAACGGCAATTTCCTATGCTGAGATACCGCAGGCTGCTTTTTAGCCGTTCCATACCCTCCAGACTTTTTAGCTTTGCTTGAATCAACTCAAGACTGGCTAATTTGGGAGCAATTGGAAACAGCATCAAATCCTTATTAGGATACTTCCATAGACGCATCTTTTCCATTTGTGAGAGTTCAGGTGGAATAACAAGTTCTTTGCAATAGCATCCAGAGAAAAAATGCAAATTGGGGAAATTGGATAAATCCACATCTGAGTTCCAATCATCCCCCAAAATACCTACATTGAGTTTTCGTAATGCTTTCATGGAATGAAGACCTGATTTATCCATCCAACTGCCATGGATCAATACTTCTGTGATATTAGGCAGCAAAGAAAGGCAATCAGTATCCTGAAGTTCATAACCGTAATAGGTATTGAGGCAAACACAAGAAACATTTTCTTCTTGGATGAATTTTACACCTTTGTCCAAATCATCGGATAACAGATACACATATCCTATTATACCATTTTTGACACTGAATTTACAGCCCGGAACCATGTAGTCACCATCAGGCAATTCGTTCGGATGGCAATTCTTTTCAATAGGTTTGTAATATCTCTGAGACATTTTATGCTCTTTAGACGAGTTTTATAAAGTAATTTTTCAGTATCACATGATTATTTCTTCACAAAATCAAAAACAACCTGAATGTCTTTATAATCATATAATTTCATCATGATTTTCATGTTATTATCTTGATATGATTTTGGAACATCGAAGAATATAGGCATTGCATCAAATTTCTTTATTTTCAATGTATTATTATGAATATATACATCTTGATTCTTTGAAAATTTCAGATTTAAATCATGGTTATTTGGATTACAAAATAAGACATGAAAAGAAGGCAATTTCGACCTGTCAACTGGAATGGTCAATATTTCACTTGGATATGGATTTGGATTATAGGCGACTTCCATACTACTCACATGCCCATTGGTCAATTTCAATACAAGATATTCAGAATACACATAACCAAAGGTTGATGTATACCTGTTGACTCCAGTCGCCTTGCCTGTCGCCACAATCAATTTTCCCGTATATGCATATTTTCGTGTCTTCATATCAAAGTTAGGGATTTCAGTTTTTATGTTATTGTAATTGAAGTAATTGGCTTGACCATCTTCCTTTGTCGGTACTGGGATTTTCATTTCATTAAAAAACAAATCCTTGTCCTTGATTTTCCAAGAGCAAACATGTCCACGCCGTAAAGCTGTAGAAAACACAATATTTACCTTGGTGGCCACTTCGCAGATTTCCATAATGATTTCATCGTGTTTGCTATCCATCAACTCAGAAAAGAACAATGGAGTGCAAAGAGGATATGCTTTCCCATCCAATTCAATTTCATCTGGTATTTGCGGTGTCGATTGCAAGATACTGGAGAAAAGAATCAAAAGCAATATGACACAATATCGTTGAATGAAATATGGCTTGTTTTTTCGCATGATAGCCTCCTTGTTCCACTTTTTTCTTTATGCAAACAATATCATACTACAAAACCGACACATGGTCTGATAATAACTTCCAGATTGGCACGACTTGTATGCCACCTTCTAGTTTCTTCTCCTCATCCCACGTGACCAGAAGAAGCCGCTGAATGCCAAGTTCCTGCCCTGCTTTGAGAAGCGGTGTGATCTCCCGTTTCATTGTATCAGATGCATTCAGACTCCAACAAACTTGGATAAGGCTCTGTTGACGATTCTGCCTGTCCACGACATGGAAATCAACCTCCTTTTTGTCGGACGTGTTGTAATAGCCGATCTGGTGTTTGCATCGGCGAAGGTGGAGATACACCAAATTCTCCAACAGCCATCCCCTGTCGGCGGTCGGATCATCGGCCATCGCCCGGACAAGCCCGATATCGACCAAGTAAATCTTGTCAGGATTGACCATCTTCTCCTTCTCGGAACTTGTATGCAATTCCGTACGATACAGGATGCATGCCTCCTCAAGATACTCAACAAAATCATACAGGTCGTTTTTCGCGCATTTCACATGCATCCCCTTATTCAGAGTCTTCCAGAAGCCAGTCACACTGAACTTCTGCGAATCGTTATTATAAAGGAATAAAAGGAGACGGCGCAATGCTGTGATATTGGTGACCTTATGACGTTCCACCACATCTTTTAGCACGACCATATCACTGTACTCCTGAAGGATTTCACCTCTTGTCATGGCATCCGCATACTGATACACTTCTGGGAAACCGCCAAGAATGAAATACTCCTCCATTCCATGACGCATCCTTGTAATGACATCGTCTGACAGATGTTCTGGTACATTCTCACACACACCAAGATGACGCAGGTACTCGCCGAATGAATACGGTAATAATTCCACGCTGACGGAACGCCCGCGCATCGCAGTAGCGATCTCCGTCGTAAGCAATTTGGAAGATGAGCCAGTGAGGATGACATGGACATCTGTAGTATCCAGCAAACGGCGTACAAAGCGCTCCCATTGCTCTACGTTCTGTATTTCGTCGAAGAAGAAGTAGCATTCCCTGTTGCGGTTGTCTGGCCAGAGACTGTAGTAGGCGTCCAATATGCTCTGGCAATCTTCAAGACGAAAACCGTCCAAACGGTCATCCTCGAAGTTCAGGTAAAGCAGTTGCGTCTTGTCAAGACCAGCATCCATCAGCTCTCGCATCTTCTGGCGACAGAGACTGGTCTTTCCCACGCGGCGCATACCCGTAACGACGGTCGCCTTGCCCTCAAGAACAGGTATGACAGCATCTCGGCGGGTAATGGATGGCAATGGGCGATCCTGGAACTCCAACAGTATTCTCTTTAGTTTCTCAAGCATGGCAAGACTCCTTGGATACAATAATATGCTTAAGATAATGCCACTTCAGACGGTTTCAAGGTATTCTGTCTCTTTCTTTAAGACAGATTTTAATAATTCTGTCTCTTTTTTTAATATAGATTTAAATAATTCTGTCTCTTTCTTTGAGACTGATTCAAGTATAATCTATCTCTTTTTAGAAGACAGATTATACACAAACCATCATGAACAAGGCCATTATCAGTTGCATCAAGCCATCTTTTCCCCAAAATGCTGTGACAATCCTGAAGCATGCCATTGATTGCCTTCACGAATATTCAGCCGTCATTTTTGAAATGGAACGGTCTGTAAATTCTATCCGCCATAAATCTCAAGGCCACCTAATAGTCTATTGTCATTTCATACCAATGCGGAGACAGTTTCTTTGAAAACAAGATATTGTCCTGCACCTCTCCCAACTCCGCCCATGAAGGTTGACTATCACCGGATGTATAGATATGATATGAACTGGCGGAAAGCATTCCATGTCTCAGCCAGAAGCCGACAATCAGTTTGTCAGGCGTATTCTGAAACACATAGACCGTCCCGTCACTAGAAGTCCAATGGTCAATCAACTGCATTTTCATTACACCTGTCACTGCACCGTCAGCTCCTTTCAGAATGCCAGTTTGAATCTGGCGAAGAACGACAGGCCGACGCCAGGCGAGATATCCTTTGTAGCATAAATTGTCAGCCGTCAATATGAGGCATAGGGCCAGCCAAGGCGCAAGTGTCCACGTAAACGCACGTCCGCCATCAACGCCACGGATCCATCGGCATGCCGCCTTGACAGGCTGGATCAGAAGATACAATCCACACCCAAGAAGGACAATGCCCAACAGCAATATCGGAATCATGGCAAGTATGATGATGGGATTGTCCCATAAATCCCGAAGCAAGTATTTCAGAATCCAGCATACCAACAAGACAACAGCGCATATTATCGCCCGTTGTTTCGCTCGCTGGCAAAATGTGTCAGCAGGAGTCGTCACTGTTTTGTTGTTGTCTTGCTGTTTGGGTTCCATATAACAGTTCTTCCATCGTCATCATTCAAAGGCCGGTATAGACAGTCTCACTTTGTCTTTTTCATCATAGATGACATAGAAATACAATAACCTACAAATATGATATGTATATTTTTTGGCATACAAATCAGTTTTTTTAGGAACAAGATGTTCCAATGGATATCCTTCATTCTCTATTTGTTCTATGGAAATATCAGATTCACAATAATTCTTTTTCAACAAGCGTCTTACCTCAACAATAGACATGTTTTCGTTGACCAGCTCATAATGATGATTTATCTTGGCTAAAATGATGTTGACAACAATAACCCCACCGACTGCCAATACACCCACAATGGCAAGAATCTTCAATGTTATCTTTTTCCATTTATTCATCATCTTATTTCCAAGACTTCAACTTTTCTATTCCTTGTTTTTTAACAATACTCATTTAGGTATTGTCAAAATGTAATACCCCATGTAATGGTTCTGAAAGGAAGTTGAGCATTTCTAAGGGTAAATAAACACCACAGCATATCCATGGTTCTGAAAGGAAGTTGAGCATTTCTAAGGGTAAATAAACACCACAGCATATCCATAGTCATTAAGATCAATAGATATTTTATATGGTCTTTCGGTTTCTTACATCCTTTCCAACATGTCATACTGGCGACACACAGCGATATACAACAGCAAATTACTTGGAACCAGATATTGAGCACCAATGTGGTCAACTTTGGAAGCCCTTCCCCAGGCAACATCCAATCGTAAAGCCTCTTGAATATAAACGCAAAGTAAACGTTTACTGTCGAGAAGCCAAACTGCAACACCATCGCCCATAGACCATAAATGGCATGTGCCGAAACTTTTATTTTTAGAGTATTGATGTTCATAGTATATATAGTATATCCCAATCTCATGTGATTAACATACCATCATCCCCTCTCTTTTCAAATCCATAATCGAATTTCTTCATGATATATCCACCGCAGGAGAACCACTGTCGTTTTTCATCTTCATGAAGTGAATGCTTCGCCTTTCTTTCTGCCATTGGTTCAATATCGATTATGGTATTCTCCAATGATGGGAAGAGGGATTCCAAAACGAAACATGGTAGCGCTTAAGCGAAAAGAAATACTCTATAGGACAATCCTCCATTTTTCTCATGAAAATTTGCAAATGATTTCGTATGACTTACATTAGCAATTGTTTCTCTCTTATCCCAGTCTTTTCACGATTTACAATTTGGCTAACCAACTCAACAGCAATAGTATATATAAAGTTCATATCAAGGAGAATCTGTCCATGCAAAACAATTCGGGACAAATGCGCCGATTGGTGCTTATTGTACTGCTCGTTCTGGCGAATGCCTTGATTTGCCGAGGCGACGTATTCGACGCCTTCTGCAAAGAGGCCGTCAGAGCCATGCAATACAACGAGAAACTGTTCAAGGAAGCCCAAGCGGGCTTCTCCCTCCTCAATGATGAAGTCTGCAACCCAACGATGCTCAGCGCCTGTCAGAAGATGAAATCCGTCGCCATGCTACAGGAACTGTCCTCGTTCAAGAACATGCCGCCGAAAGCCCAGGATGCCATCAGGGGCGGATTGGAGGCCTATGACCAAATGGTGGACGAATGGGCGCACTTATACTGGGATATCGGTCGTCACGCCTCTCAGAAAGATTTCCGAGAAGGAAAGAACCTAGTCGTGAACATCATAACCTTTTGGGAGAATACGCCAGGCTACAAAAAAATTTATTCCAATACACTCTATTTTCGTATATTGGCCGACAAAGTTCTCAAAGCTTACGAAAAAGATCTGGCAGAAATCTACAACAGCTCTCATGAATATTCGCCTGAAGTTCTCAAATCAGATAACCTGTTGGGGCGGCGATTGAAGAAGGATCCAACGAAATGGCCGTCGAGCCGCAATGACAGGGCATTTTGGGATATTCCAAAGGTTTATGGGCTGGATTGGCTCAAGCCTGACTTCGAGTTAACTAGCGATTTCTCCCGCGATTCGGCAATGCTGGATGAATTCGCCGGAATGGTGGGCGAAGCGAGCAAGTTGGCGCGGGTTGTCGGTGCCGCCTATTCGTCCTGGCAAGAAATAGCCAACAAAGCCGTCGGGCTGGCACCAAAGGTCGCCAAACTGTCCGACAGTCGTTTCGCGCAGGATAACCTGACGGCCGATTTCCGTGAGACAATGGAGGATGCTGCTGACACACTCATCCAGTACCACGAGATGACGATAAAAGAAATCAACTCAACCGGTTACCGCCAATTGGACAAATGCATGAATTTCCTCGACACAGAGGCTGGCCGCTTTCTGGCCAACAAGAGCGGTCCGCTGTACAAGGGGACGAACGGCAGTACCAAGGAGATTCCCAGAACCTTTGAACTGATTGCCAAGCAGATGATTGACATGTACAATCGCATCTCAACCGATGGCAAGGCCACTACGCTCAAAGCCTTCTGCGACGCTGGGTTGAAAGCTATGAAGAGCAATGAAACAATCCTTGATAAATGCAAATCTCAATTCAGGCTCGAAAATGTCCGTATCTGCGACTCCAACGCAATCGACGCCTTCAAGGCGACGGCAAAACTAAGTTACTTCGGCAGCATGGACGAATACCGCAATCTGCCGCCGAAGACACGCGAAATGTTGGGGGAGGTAATCCATGCCTACGACGATATGCTCGTCGGCTTCTCTAATAATATGTATCTTCTGATTGCAGAAGATGCCAAGAACGATAAATTCATCGCCGCCAAGACCAATCAGGCCCAGATAGTCTACGAGTGGTCCCACGCCCCGAAAAACTGGCAGGAACAGTATAAGAAGATGCTCGAAATGCGCAAGCAAAACGAAACGGCCCGATTACAGTTCAAGAAGGACATGGAGGAAATCAAACGCTATATCAATAATTCGACTCCCAGGGGATTTTCCTCAAACAATGCTCTCGGCAATGCCATCAAGAAAAACCCGAATCGTTGGCCGATCCGCGACTCAGACCTTTCCTTCTGGCAGCTGAACCGGCTCTATAATAATCAGTCATGGATGACAGAGTCCTGCGATATCTACTCGGGGAAACGCCAGAGCTTCCGCGAATTTGACGAATATGCTCTGAAACTCCAGAAACTTCCAGCATACCAAGATTCGCTAAAGAGGGCCTTCGACCGCTGGTACGAGAGAGGACGCCTGTTGGCTACCTACGGCTCCGCAGTCAGCCGCGCAGCCTCCAGTAAATTTGCTACCGACTATCTCACCCCCGCCTTTGTCAATGAACTTAAGGAGAACGCGACGTTCCCAGAAATACATTGCAAGCACATCACCACCCAGCTGAAGGGCGACCTCGGGCAAAAACTTCTGGACGAGACTGCAAAGATCCTCTCAAATGACGGAGCCCGCGAGATGATGAATCACAACGGCACGCTTTACAGGGGGATATCGACGACGAGGTCCTTGACGGAGACATACCAGCAGCTCGCCCGATTCTACAAGGAACATTATCTAGACGTCGCAAAATAAGCGCCCCCGACTGTCTTAAATGTAGATATGAGTGCCTGTATGCCAATCAAATTCTTCTCAAAAGAGGCGACAGGCACCCATGGAATATCATGTAACTACTTAATGACTTCAATCATGGTTATTTCCATTTCCTCCTGGCTGAATCAGGTCCTTATGTATTTCTTTTCATCAAAAATGGAAATGGTTGCTTCTACTTATTGGAACGGAATGAAGAACAGCCACAACTTATTGCCAGCCGGGGAGGTTTCGCGGCGGTAAAGGCGCCATGCAAAGGCGGAGACGGTGGTTTGCTCCTTCTGGTTGTTGTAATAGGAAATAAAGGGGAAAATTTCGCAGTTGCTTTGGTTGGGAGTAGTGACTTGGCGGAAGCCGCGCCAGAGAACGGTGGTCTCGTTTTCCATAGGCGACGTCTTGCGTTTGAAGAGAGAGCCCCAAAGAAGACTGAACGTGCTGCTGTCATCAGTTTCCTTATAATCGACGAGATTGAGGAGCATTCCGAAACGACGATTGGGGATGCTGTGCGGGGAATACTTGTGTTCAAGGCTGTCTGACAGCGTGTCAATACTCTCATAGGTTAATTGATTAAGCGGTTCGAGGCCGAGTTTCTGGCATATTTCGTTGATCAACCGATGATAATCCTCGAGTTTTTGGGCAAAATCGGTGTCAGAAGGTGATATGTTTCGATCGTTGATGTAATAATTCGCATTCTTGATGAGATTAGCGAGTTGTTTGCATTCTTCAGCATGCTCTCCGAGCCAGACGCGATTTGAAATATTGCTGTATCTCCAGAGGGCTCCACAGAGGGCGCGATGTCTATTAATCACGGAATTGCTTTTGATAACATGATGAGAATAATCGAAGAAAGGCCACATTCTGAAGCCTTGGTAGATGATGTTGTTATTTTGCAAACTGGTCTCGAATTTACCGAGGCAGCAGAGCCAGTCGAGGGAGTATGACTTTGACGCATGGGGAGTATTATTTGCGGCATTTCCGCCATAATACCGCTCGTAGCCGCCGAGGATGTGGCAGAGAAGATTGATTTGCCTTGACTGATTTTTGGAAGAGTATAAGAATAACGGGAAAAAGCCCCATGAATCCTTACTCCACCAGGCGGGACCTACAGCGGTCAAGGCATTGAATTTGAAATACAAGGGGAAGAGTCCATTGGAATTTTGAGTCTTCCACCAAGTGAGACAGTAGCTCGACTCCTCGCCGAAACGGCAGATAGGAAAGACTCCCCAGGCGTCGTTGTCCCACCAGACAGGACCTGCCGCCGTGAAATCTTTTATATTTATATAAAAAGGGAAGAGACCGGTGGAATTGGGAGTCTTCCACCAAAGAAGGAAACGATGCCCTTCACGGCCGACACGGCAGATGGGAAACAGCCCCCAATGGCCGTTGTCGCGGTTCCACCAGGCAAGGGTGAAATAGTTGAAAGATGAAGAGAAATAACTGACGGGAGTCAATAGGAATTTCCCGCCCTTGTGGCAATAGAGCGGGAAGAAGTAACTGAAGTCCCCGCTTTTATGGGAGAGAGGGAATATTCCACAGCTTTTGTCCGTTTTATAAGCCAGGAGGATCTGGTAGAAACTGTCATTCGGATTTATCCAAAAGAGTGGAACAATACCGCCTTTATGATCGGAGACGACCATGTTGAGCAAGCGGAAATAGTCTTCGTCGAAATCACTGATTGGCCAGAAAATGCCCCATTCCTTGCCCTCGTTGAAGATGAGCGGACGGAGCGCGAAACCATTGGCATCCTTGTCAAAGACAGGCCAGACGGCGGAGGTACCCTTCTCGTTGGCGTAATAGAGAGGCCAAAGGTTGACGGTATTGCGACTGACGCTGCTGCCCAATGGCGTTAAATTGAATAGACGCTCAGGCGAGACGCAGCCAGACACGAATGCGAGGAAGAACAGCAATGTAAGAAACAGAAGTTTTCGACGCATGGCAGTATTCCTATGAAGATTCAATCTTGTTGGTGAAAACTTACGACTGTCGGACTCGTTTTTCTGACAATACCATACTTTATCTTTATATAACTTTTTTTCAAACTTTTAAGACATTTGGGCAATAGTCGGTTATTATTCCATGGAACACTCCCCTTTATGGCCATTCCTAGTCTGTGTTTTCATCTGAAAAAGTCTAATGCCTATATGCCTCGTGATCAGTTGATTTTCCTTGTTTTCAACACATATTATTTACGCATTGTGCATCACATTCATTCAGAAAGTTAAAATATTATTTCCAGTGAAATCTTGTTCAAACAGGAGATTGTCCACATGGAACATCCAGAACGTCATGTTGCCAAACGCATAGACATGCCCGGGCGATGCAGGGAATTCACCGACTTGGTGTATTCTGGCCGAAGAGAGAAAGGGAAGACCGATTTGTGGCAAAAGCTTCAAGCATCAGAACGTAAATTCTGGCCTCCTGCCTCGGAATATCATGCCTATATCGGAGAGTTGCATGGACATTGCGCCATGTCCGACGGCTTGCGCAGCCTCACGCCGGAGCTCTATTTTGAGCGTCTTCGATCATTGCCGGGGCTTGATTTCGCGGCTCTTACCGACCATGATCATGGCGGCGTCGCCGCCGCCGAACTGTGGGATGAAGGGAAGTGGGAGCGCATCCAGAACGCCGTAAGGCGCTACTACGAACCAGGCAGCTTCACGACATTGCTCGCATACGAAAGGGACTCCTATCCATGGTACAACAACATGGTCGTCTATTACCGCGATGACCATGGGGAAATGCTTCGAGGCGAACACGATGGAGAAATCACCGGCAAAGAGCTGGACGCCGCATTGGCACGTGACGACCTCCTGCTCGTCCCGCATGACACGCAGAGCTTGTCCGCCGGTTGTGATTTCAACTCCATCCCATTGGAACGCATGACGCCGTTGATCGAAATCGCCTCTGGCGACAACGACTGCGCGGAATATTTCAACCACCCGCTGTTCAGTGATTCATGCTGCGAAGGGGGCACTTGGCAGGATGCCTTGAAGCGTGGCGCGCGCATGGGCGTCATCGCCGGCTCTGATTCGCACGACGGATCCGGCGGACTGCGTTTCACATCATCCGGAAAAAACACCGCCCTGACAGGCGTCTGGGCCAAGGAGAACACCCGTGAAGCCATCTTTGATGCCTTGAAAAAACGCCGGACCTTCGCTTTCACCGGTGGCCGCCTGAAACTGGATTTCCGCATCAACGGTCATTACATGGGGGAGGAATTTTCACTTCCCGCAACTGATGACCGATCCATCTACTACGAATTCTCCGGCGACGCCCAGCCTGAACGCATTTTCGTGGTCAAAAACTGCCGTGACTGGGTCATTCTCACCAAGCCGCAGGCGCTCTTTTTCGACTATCATCCGGAACAGGCGGTGGACTGCTACTACCTGCGCGTCATCACAAAAGACGGCAGATGGTGCTGGAGTTCGCCTATTTGGATACGCAACGCCCCATAGCATCATGGCGGTTGATCCGCATCTTGTTGGGCCCCAATGTCCAACAAGGCAATATGGCGATGTCATCCGTTGGACGGCAAAGCGCCAATGCCCTGCAGGATCCCCGCGATGCCGGTCGCGGCGACATCGCCGACGATTTTTCCGTCCGCATCGAATGTGTAGAAATTCATGACGGTCGTCGAAAACGCCTTGCCGTTCGGCTGAAGCCCCGCGAATGGCGCATCGCCCGTGAAAGTCCCTGTGCACAGCCATTGCACCGCGACGGTTGTCTCGTCGGCCACCTTGTTCATGAGTTTCCACTGCACATCGGGGAAGCTCCGCCGCATGAAATCAACGACGCTCAGATATCCTTTTGCGCCATAAAGCGGCGTGGGCGAAACAGGCGTCGTGAACGCGGCGGAGGCGGATATCAGCTCCTCGCCCAACGCCAAGTCGTTGGTGTTGATGCATGTCTCGAATCTCCGCATTGCCTCGCGGTTTCGTTCGATTTTCATTTCTTTGTCAGTCTGCATGTCGTATCTCCTTATTGCCTGTCGGATTCATTCTGGCATTCATGTGAAGTTCTGTCAAACCATGTCAACCGTTGACCGCATTTGGAACATGTGAATTTCAG
>JAGCSE010000058.1 GCA_017964325.1 Victivallales bacterium
GACAAGAGGTTTTGCAACAGTCCCTTTCGTTTTTCTTACAACTCAATAAACGCAAACGAGTTGGGCTTCATCTGCAACGTGTTTGAGCCGTCTTCGTCAGCCGTCGGGAAGATTTGCGTGTAGAAACGCACCTTGTCCGTCAAATGGCATGTCGCGTCAGCCAATGAACGCCCTTCGACACGAACTTTCACCAATTCGACTGCCGTCACGTTGTCGTCGTCCAGATAACGCGTCACCAAAATGCCCGCATGACCGTCCGGACCGACGGCCGCCATGACATAAATGTCATTCTGTCCGTCGATTTTCACGGCGGCTTCCGTCCCCAGACGGCGCATCTCCGCCCACGCCTTGAACGGATAATAGCCGCGCGACGGCTCCAACGACATCTGGTCGAACAAGTTGTTCATGCCGCCGCTGACGCGCGCGTCATAGAACATGAGCATATCGACGGGAGCCCTCTGGCAGCGAGTCAAGACCGCCGACACGAACGCCGCGCCTTTGTAGTTCATCTCGCCCATTTCCACTTGCAGCGAATAGATCCAGTCGTCGCTCCAGTTGCGGACATAGTTCCATTCGTTGAGGATGGATTCCGTATTATTGTACCCATGCTTGTCCAGCAACGTGCGCATGCGCACGGCCTTCTCCGCAACTGGTTCGGGAAGAACGGCATAGATGTGCCACGAGAAGAAATCCAATGCCACGCCGCGGCGGTGCATTTCCGCCAGGAAGGCGTCCGCCCACTGCTCGTCGTATGCCAATGCGGGGCCGCCGATCTTCAACTGCGGGAAGGCCTTTTTCAGACGCAGCGCCGTCTTGGAGAACAAATCGTAGAACTGTTCGGGCGTTCCCGTCCATGTGGGGCTCGGACGGCCGTCCGCCGCCGGCTTCAGATCCGGCTCGTTCCAGATTTCCCAATACGTGATGTTCCATTTGAAACCGTCCGCCCAGCCTTCGTTGTAGTGGCGGACGATATGTTCGCAGATGGCCGCCCATTTGTCGAAATCCGCAGGCGGATTCACGCCGTATTTCTTAATCCAGTGTTCGATGGACTGGCCGAGACGGTAGAACGGCTCCGTGCCGGCGGCACGCATCGTCTTCAGATAGTCGTCCGTCTCCACAAAATCATACGACGCAGGATCTTCCGCGTCTTTTGAGAAATCCGGGAAGATGCCCGTGATATCGACTGAATGCCATCCGCCGTATGCATGGCAATGGGCGGAATCATGGGTTCGCGCATACGGAATCTCCAACGCCTGGTAGTCGCCGAAATTCGTCCGCGTCTGATCAGACCGCCAGGCTGACGGCCCGTTGTTCACGGCATTCATGATTTTCACATCGCCCAATTTCGTGTTCAAATCCACGACAACATCAGTTTTTGCCAAACTCATATCAATGCTCCTTAGTAAAAAAATATTTTCAGAAAAACCATCCCATTGAAATTATCCGCTGTTTCCAGAATGTCAAGTTCTGAAGATTCTGGAGATTCTGGAGATTCTGGAAAACCGTTATTCCTCAGGAAAATGTGATTCAGAAGGTCATTATTCCTTAGGAAAATGTGAACCAAAGCGTCATTATTCCTTAGGAAAATGTGATTAAGAAGGCCATTATTCCTTAGGAAAATGTGATTGAAAGAACCATTATTCCTTTGAAAAACGTGATTTCAAGTATATGTTATGTCAGGAGCAAGACAAATGGAACGAGACTGCCTGCAAAAAATCTTTGACTGGAACCACAAGGCCGTGCGCAAACCGCTGGTGCTCATGGGAGCACGCCAAGTCGGTAAAACATGGCTGATGAGTGAATTTGCCCAACAAGCCTATCCCCAAAAGACCGTTTTTGTTAACTTCATGGCCATGGCGGATTTATCTGCGGCGATTGCAAATACCAGCCTCACGCCGACAAATCTGCTGGCCCTTTTCCAAGCAGCCACAGGTCAGAAAATCATAACAGGAAAAACACTGCTTGTATTAGATGAAATCCAGGAATGTCCGAAAGCCTTGACGGCATTGAAATTTTTCCACGAACAACTACCGGAACAAGCCATCATAGTCGCAGGATCGTTGCTGGGCCTCTCCATGGGACATTCAGAAAAACAGAATTCCTCTTTTCCTGTCGGGCAAATAGAACGTTTGGACATCCATCCAATGACGTTTCTCGAATTTCTCTCCGCAATCGGAAAAAGTGGTCTGGTCGAAGCCATCAAACAAAACGACTGGACCACTGTCGGCCTGTTGGCAACTGAATATGAAACCGCCCTCAAAAACTACTTGCTTATTGGAGGCATGCCGGAGGCAATTGCCACATTTGCCGACACCCATGCTCTTTCGGAAGTCCGCGCCAAGCAACTCACCATTTTGTCCGACTATGACGACGATTTCAAAAAACACGCGCCGATTGATTTACTTGGCAAGATACGGCTACTTTGGAACAATCTGCCCGCACAGCTTGCCAAGGAAAACAAGAAGTTCATTTACACAGCCTTGAGACCGGGAGCACGTGCCCGTGAATACGAAACGGCCTTGCAATGGCTGGATGACGCAGGAATGATCCAGCAAATCTATCGAGTTTCCCCACCACGATTTCCACTAAAATCCTATCGTGATTTCGGAGCATTCAAACTTTATGCGCATGATGTCGGATTGCTGGCGGCTATGAGCGCCCTTCCCACGCGCAGCGTTCTGGATGGTAATGCTCTTTTCACAAACTTCAAAGGCGCTTTGACAGAACAGTTCGTCCTCTGCGAATTGCGGGCGGCTGGCTTCGAACCAGCCTACTGGACATCTGACAGCGGAACCGCCGAACTGGATTTTATCATCCAAGGTGAAACGGATGTTGTGCCGATTGAAGTCAAAGCAGCGACAAACACAAAAGCGAAAAGCCTGTCAATTTATCGGGATGCCTTCCATCCCGTACTTTCCGTCAAATCATCGCTCAAACCCTATCATTCAGGAAAAGGCATCGTCAATATCCCGCTCTATGCTCTTGGCGCACGTCTTCAAGCAGAAATTGAAGCCGCAGGAGGCTGATTCCAAATTTTCCAAGTAAATGCATCATTTGAAAACACACCCTAAATAGATAGTATTTTCAAAATACAATCATTTTAGGATGTATTTTTTATTTACAACCTATTTAGGATGTATTTTCATTACCACTCCTGCAGGAGAATGCCTGTGAAGAAGGCTTCGCCGCCGTCGGCCTGGCCTCGCGCATTGCATTGGACGGAAACGGAAGCCGCGTTTTTCGGCGTCGTCAAAAAGCTCCAGACGGTCTCCGTGCCGCCCGTCCCCCTGAATTTCAGATAGACGTTGCCCGTATGCGGAAGCCATTGCCCTTCAGCGCTTTTGAAGCAGAGAGAAGCCCCTGCCGAACCGCCTTTGTCATTCGTCGCGCCACCGCGGCAGAGGAAGAAATAGCCTGTATTCGGCTTGATCGGAATCGTCTGGTGGAAACAGCCGTTCGACACCTTGCGGATGACGCAACGGCCGTCCTTCACCTCTCCGCCGCCGGGCGCGGGCTGCTTTCGGTCGTTTTCAACTTGCCACAGCCCCCAGCCCTTTTCCTTTCCGGCAAATGCATAATCTGGCACGATGTTCTCCAGTTTGTCAATGCTCATCCCGCAGGGATCTTTGACCTCCAAGATGGCTTGTGTCAAGCCTTTGCCGCCTTCGGCCTCCTCCCACAGCCCTTTCACGCGCGGATGCGTGCTGTTCCTCCACCAGCAGCGCTCTTCGCCGTAAAGCCAGATGTACGGCTCCGCCTCCTCGCAGGCCGCCGCGAAGCAGCGTTTAAAGAGGCCGACCTGCCCCAACTGGCTGATTTCAGGCTCCAGCGACTTCCGGTAATACGATGTCGCGGGATGGTTGAAATAGGCGTCCAGATAGAAGGCGGGAGCCAGCAGAATCTGCGAACGAGCCTTCCGAACATTCTGCGGCAGAATGAGTTGCTTCGCAAGTTTGCGGGCGTGCAACTGCATGTTCGCGTAGGCGTCCGACGTCTTCGCGACATAGCCGCTTGATTCATGGCCGTCGTAGATCAGCGCCTCCGGCGGCATGACGTCGATCACGCCGTTCATGAACGGACGCGACAAGACGGCGCCGTCCATCGTCAGGCAGAACGGCATGAAGAGGATGATGTCCGGATACTCCTTGAAAACGGCGCGGCCCCATTCCTGCCCACGCCGGAACACGACATCCGCGATTTCCGCATAGCTCTTGTCCGTCTTCAAGTCGTTGACATTCCAGAACCTCCGTCCATACTCCTCGATATCGACGCCCAATCCTTTCAGGCCGATTTCCTTCGCGACTTTCGCCGCCACGCCGAAATTATTCGCCACGCCCGCGAAGTCGTTGTCGTCAAGCCAGTTGAAATCGACGGAGTTGGTCGTCATGTAGAAGAAATTATCCGTGAAGCGGCCAAAATCCAACGCCTTGTACCGCTTGATGGTCTCCGTGAACTGCTCGTATTTCCAAGCCTTTTTGTTCCAGGCGTTTCCCGTACCGGGGGTCCATTTCTTGCCGTCCGCCAGCGTCTCCTCTTTGCCATAAACTCGCACGACGAGACCGTCCAACGCGACGCATTCCTCCTGCATGTCCGCCAGATGCTTTTCCAGAAAATCAATCGTCGGATTGCTCCACGACCAGTCCAACACCTTCACCTGCCGCGGCTGGGCCAACGCCGACATCACGACGCAGCACGCGCATCCGAAAAACAACAAGCCTTTCATGTTATGCTCTCCATTTTCAATTACTTCTAACGCGACGGCGAGGACGCCGTCGTTACTCAAACAACGGCTTGAACGCATCCAGTATCGTCTTCGCGGAATATCCAAACGAAATCGACACCTCATGCTGATACGAACGGAGCCGCGGCGCCGTCTTCAGCTTGCCCATGACCGTCTTCCAGTCGATGGTCCCATGGCCCGGAATGTCGTGGCTGTCCGTATCCGACGCATTATCATGCAGATGGACGGTCACGATGTTCGGCAGCATTTTTTCCAATATATGATCATCAAACGGAATGACGCCCGAATCACGGCATGCCCATGGCAGCCATTCACAGCTTCGCTTTCCAGAAGCCGACATCACATTGGCATGGCCTGCGTCAAAGCACAGCCCAAGCCATGGCGACGAGAATCGCTTGACAAAGCCATTAAGTTCCTCCGGCATCGCGATTTCCGTCCAGATATTCTCCAACGCGACGATGACGCCGCAACGTTCCGCCACAGGCAAAACCGCCTCCAACGCATCGTCGATATAAGAACGCCATTGCTCCAGCTTGCGCGGCCGCAAGCTTTCGTTGGACCACGTCTCCGCATGGAACGCGCATGTGTCGCCGCCGAACTCCGCCGTCAGTTCCAACGTCCGCTTCACACGTTCGATCATGCGTTTGCGGTCGCCTTCGAACGGCAGCGACATCTCGTTGCCCTCCCCCCAGTCGGAATGCGCGCAACGGCAGCTCGCGCCGCGCTCCGTGTACAGTTTTTTCACGGTGGACACGCGCTCGGGATGCTCCAGCAGTTCATGCATCAAATCGCTCGAAAGCGTCAGCAACGACTGCCCACAAGACAGATTATCCTCCAATCCTTTCACAATCTGCCAGTCGCTCTTGTCGTTTTCAGGCAGTGAAAATATCCGACGAACGGCGCATCCTGTTTCATGTCTTCTCCATTAGACCATCATGGGAGGGGCATGCTCCCGCATGACCGGTCACTAATGCGCCCCTCCCGTCTCGGTCAATCTATTTTTTCCACCACCTGCTGCGCGCGTTCCCATCCGCCACGCGAACGGATCAGGCTGTAATCCAGTGGACGGAAGTAATCACCCATGTAGGTCGTCACAAAACGGCCCGACAGTTCGTCCTCCGTCTCGCTCTTCACGAAA
>JAGCSE010000059.1 GCA_017964325.1 Victivallales bacterium
ATGTAGAACTTGTCTGGATGCTTCGTGTTTTTCACGCGATAGACCACACCGCCGTCCGCATGGAACGCAACCAGCAAGTCGTAAATCTTGCGGCTCAAGTTCATGATCGCAGGAATGACAACGTATTTGTAGCTGCACAGGCCGATCTTGAACTGGCCGTTCGCCACGGAGCCGACGGATTCCACGATGATTTCGTCCGCATAGTGATGGCCGATCTGCAGCGCGTCCAACGCGACGGTCGTCTTGCGGAGCGTGTCGCTGTAGTAGTTCAGGCCGTCCTTCCGTTCGTCGCCTTCATACTGCATCCAGACGGATGATTGCGGATGGATGACAAGCACGTCCGGCTGGTAGTCGCCTTCCGCCAGCAGCATTCCCGCCCGCGAGAAGTAGTCGTTGATGACTTTGTAGTCCTTCCACCACGGCTGATGGTAGAAGTTGCTGGACGGATAGTCGCGTTTCCGCAAACCACGCAGCGAATAGCCCTGCAGATGCTGGCAGAGGAAATTGACGCCATGGGCGAGTTCCGTGTGGTAGATCCACCGCTGGCCTGTGAAATTGCAATTCCAGCCCGTCAACGCGAAACTTTCCGTCAGAATCTGCTTCTGGCCGAACTGCGCGGCTGACGACGCAACTTGCGTCATCATAACGGGATGTGGCAGGCTTCTGCAGAGATGGTCGATACCTGGTATATTATAATAACGGTATTGCGACATGATGGAGCCGTTGCTGGAAAGCTGGCTCTGGCAGGTCTCCTCCAACACATGATGGCCCGTCAGCCACCAGCCGTGGGCGTCGCACCAATTGCGGATCTGGTGCATGAAATGCTCCGTGAACAGTTTTGCGCACAAGCGCCAGAAACGGATGCGCATCGCCTCGAATCCAGGCAGTTCTGTGAACAGCAACGGCAGTTCGGGCAGCAGCTTGCGGCCGTATTCCTTTTCATATTCGTCTTCTATAACGAACGACCACAGCAGGCCATTGCGGCTCAGCTGCGGCTCGTCCGTGAAGATGCCGCGCAGATGCGACCGCAGTTCCGCCGGCAGCGTCTCGTAGTAATGCTGATGCGTCACGCGGATGAACTCCGCCACGATCTTCGCGTCCAGATTATCGACATAATATTGATTGACAAGGAAATAGCAACGCAGCACCTTGCCCGTCGATCTGGCGGGAAGCGTCTTGCCGAGCAGTTTGGAGCCGTCTTCGCTGTAGAAAGCGATCGTGTTTCCACGGCCGGCCGCCTCCGCAGCGTCGATAATTTCATGCCGCAGATATTTCTGCTGGTAATCGACGCCCAAACCGTTCACGAGACCGCCACCGAAACCGGACGGCCAGCCGTTTTCATCGTACAGCCATGCATTCATGTCCAATTTCGCCGCTTCGTCGAGACAGGCCTTAACGCAGTCCATCCATTCGTCCGACAGATAACCGGTTTGTAATCCGCCTCTTGCGTGCATGAAGAAGCCGCCGAGGCCGACCTTCTTCATCTCGCGAATCTGCCAACGCAGTTCTTCGGGCGACAGCTTTTCATTCCAGCTCCAGAACGGAACGGGACGGTACATGGATTCGGGATCGCGTAGATTCATTTTTACAGCTCCTATTTTTTTCTAGTATTCTAGCATTCTAGTATTCTAGCATTCTAGCATTCTAGTTTTCTAGCCTTTTAAGCTTTCCATAAATTTTTCATGCAATTGCTTTAGCTTGTCCAGATAAAACGCTACGTTTTCATCTCTTACGTCATCAGAGGCATCAGACAATAGTTTGCAGTTGTCCGTAACGGAAACGTTCTTTTTCATGCCAGTCACATAGAACTCCACGCCGTCGCCCTGCGCGTATTCGCGGTTGGATTTCAACGCTAGTTCGTACGCCGCGCTGCGCTTCGTCTCGCCTTTCGCAAGCTTCTCCGCATAGACCTTCGGCGACGTCGAAAGATATTCGCGTTTCGCAAAGTCCTTGATTGGAAGACGATGCTCACGGATGTCCTCCGCATAGCGTTCATACAACGCCTCCAGTTCGCTTTCGCGGCCTTTTAGCAGAAGTCCCACGAACTCAGACACGAACCGCCGTTGGAACGGCTCCAGGCCGCGCGACTTCAATGCCGCGCCAGCAATGGAGATCTTGCCGTCCTCCGCCAGCAACGCGTAGTTTTTCGCCTTGTAGGAGAACATCGCCTCGTAGCAGGCGTCCAAATCGACTTCGATGCCCTGCGGCAGCATGGCCTGTACGGAAGCCTCCATGCCATTGACATCCGTCATGCCTTCAGGCGGCTTGAAATAGATGCCATCTGTATCCATTTCAACGATTAACGCACCAAGTTTGATGAGATTGTCACGCATTCCGCTCAAAATCTCACGGCCACGCCCCGTGATGCGGCCCGCCATCGCGTAATCGTTGAACGTCCCCTGCACAAATGCCGTGTATCCATAGAACGAATTGATGAGCACCTTGAAACTGCCCTGCAAGGCGTTCAAATTGTCGCGCTCTGCGCCTTCCGCCGATTTCATGGCATCCTTCGCAGCTAGGCGAAATTCGCGTAAGTCACGCAGCAGACGTAGGAAAACACCGCGCCAATCCTGCGACGGCGTCAATTTTTCACTGATGATAATGGACGGATACAGGCTCCGCACGTCGATGTGCCACACGGGTCTGAATACGCCGAATTCCGCCGCCTCCGACAACGCGCCTTGCAATGGAGCCGCCGCTTGCGGCGATGGAAGTCCCGCGTTTTCAGAGAGATATTCCGCGCAAAGTAACGCGTCGATCCGCGTCGCATTGCCACGCAGTACGCAGTTCTGATAACTGAACGGAACGAGTTGCGCTTGATAAAAGTAACTGGGCGACAATATCTTGCTCAACGCGTCTGTCTCCCGCACATCATCTAGGCAGTATGCCATAAGCGTTTCGGGATCAGCATCATACATTTCGGAAATCTTGTCGCCATCGACATACGTGCGGTTGGGTGCTGCGACGCCAAAGTATTTGGCCGTTGCCTTCAAACCATAGCTGTCCAAATCGCGGTGGATGATGTCATAAAGAATCACAAGAAAGTACGTATCAACCACATGGCGTCCGTACAAATCATAGCGATTGTATTGCGAGGCGCGTTCGCCCGCCGTAAACTGGCTCCTGCGGCATTTTGCAACCTGCCCCTGCCGACCGAGCGCGAACGGAATCTTATACCGTTTGCAGCGTTTTTCCAAATATGAAAAATCGAAATTGAAGATGTTATGCCCTTCGATGACATCGGGATCGCGCTCCTGGATAATTTGTATCATCTTTTTCAGCAACGCGGCCTCGCCGCCTTCATGCTTGTTGGAGATGCAAATCTCAAAACCATCGCTGTCTTTCAGCGAGACAAGCGTCACTTCGTCCTCCGGCAAGTCCGCATTGCAGAACGTATGTCCTTCTCCGCAATGCG
Organism: Victivallales bacterium; assembly: GCA_017964325.1. The sequence continues at coordinate 3,416 of JAGCSE010000059.1, forward strand.
TTTCGATGTCCAACTGCATACGGCGGACCTCCTCGAATTTCATGCTGCGGAACAGGCGGATGCCAAGCCCCGTCAACATCTGCTGGCTAAAATCGCTGAACACGCGGTACGGTGCGAGCGGTGAACTTGGATTGGCTCCCGTCCGCTTCTTCAAGTATTTCAACGCCACGTCATAACTCGCCAAATCCGAGAATGATAAACGGACACGATGTGCCGCACCGCTTCCTTCCAGATTCTCGATTTTAGAATATCCAGGCACGCTTCGGGCGAGTTCTTCCCCAGAGACAAGCAACCATGGCTCGAACGGCATTTCCTCTCGTTTCACGCCATCCGCAAAACGACGAAACAGAATGGCCTTGCCTGGTTCTTCGTATTCAATCGCCACCACACGGTCCAGACGGCTTTTGACCAATCGGCTCAAATCTATGGCATTCATTGCTATCTCCTTGCTATTTAAGTATTATCGCAGTTTGATGGCAAGCAGGAACAGCAGCGGTGTCAGCAATGCCTGCAACAGCATGAAACGCACAAGTATCTGTGTTTCTGACCACATCAGCTTCTTGCGGCAATGGTCGTGCAGCGGAAAACGGATGCTGTTCAACATACGTACAATCCAAATCTGCTTCGCCACTTCTTCGTCACTTGCAAAATTTTTTGCATTCTGCGGGTTGTTTACGTTGCTCAACGGTTGGCGAATATCGAAATGCAGTTTCCGCAAGAATCGCAGAATCAACAACTTGACCAATCCTGTCCCTCCGTTGATCATGAGTATCGGCGCGACCGCCAGAAACAGGAACAGATTGCCCGAAGCCATGGCGCACACACCAATCAGCAGACCAAGGTAGCGCGACCCGGCATCCCCCATCATGACGGAGCTCGGATAGGCGTTATGCCACAGATAACCTGCAAAGACACCAGCACTTACAAATGCCATCAACGCCCATTGCGCACCTGACCCATAGTGCGGAACATTCAGATATTCAGCCACTTGGTTATGACCGATGACTGCGTACAAGAACACACCCATGCAAATCAACGTCATGATGGACAGCGAGCCAGCCAATCCGTCAACGCCATCGCTGCAATTGACTGCGTTGATGCAGACAAACAGCAGAAACGCCGCAATCGGCACATACCACCACCAGTTCATGGTCAATTCTCCCTTCACAAACGGAATCCAGATGCGCATGGGTTGCAACTCCGTGAAACACAATGCAGTAAGAACGACAATCACTATGTCTAGAAAGCCTTTCTTCGATTCGCTCCACGGGAACTTGCTCGCATCGTCTAAATAGCCAGTCAGCATGACGGCGAATAAACATGCCATCACACCTAACACACGCAAATTGAACGGCATAACGAGTACAAGTATGATCATGATGAATGACACAATCAAAACGCCCGCACCAGTCGGTTTCCCTTTTGCTTTTTCGGAGCCTTGCACCAACGCCTTGCCGCGGTCATGCGGCAATTTGTCCCACAGTTTCGGCAGCAGATACCAGCAGAGCAATGCTCCGAACGCCGAGCCGACTCCCATTAAGACCAAATACGATTCCAGTAGCCGAAATGGCCCCAAAAATTTTGTCAAATGCGATGCCAAATAAGGTAACATTTTTCTTTCCTCCTCTCTTTTAACTACTTATCTATCTTCACATTCATGACAAATGAATGCTTGACACTTTTTTCTTCAATTCCATGGCCAGCGATGTCATGCTCGGATAACGCTGGTTGCGGTCTTTCGCCAACCCTTTCATGATAATGGCACAAAGAGCTGGATTTAACGTTGGATCAACATCTTGCGGATTTCGAGCCGTATGCACGGAACTCGCCTGGTATTGCAGTTTTTTCTTCTTCGTATCCGCCACAAATGCCTCTTTTCCAGTCACAAGCCGATACATCATCAAGCTGAACGCAAAAACGTCCGATGACTGGAAAGCCATTTTTTCCCTGAACTGTTCGGGAGCCATGTACGCAGGTGTGCCAGGCTGCGAATACGGCCCGTTGTCATCGGCTTTTTTCGTCAAATCGAAATCCGTCAATTTGACAACGGGAGTGCCGTTGACTGAATCCTTTATAAGAAAATTCTCCGGTTTCACATCCAAATGCATGAAACCATTTTGATGCACCCATGCCAGCCCTTCCGCCGCTTCCACTAAAATGAACAGCAAATTTTTCTGAAGCGATTCCGAATGATTGTTCACCATCGCCTTAAGATTCTGCCCCTCAACCAGTTCGATGATTTCGTATGGCCGTATCCCATGATAACCGAACTCCAGCGAGTTGACGATGTTCGGATGCGGACTGAGAGCCTCCCGCACCTTCGTGCCGAAGCGGAAACGCCCATGCTGGCTGAAACTAAAAATATTGCCTGTATGCAATTCGCGCAAAAGGGCATGCGTGCCATCCCCCAGTACGATGGAGGATAACGACGCCATTCCACCTTCGGCGAAATTGCCTAGTTTCATGTATGTCAATGAGTTCTGCATATTCTCTCTCGTTTTGAGATGCCATCGGCGTTATGCTAGACGCCCACCTTTCAGCACTAAAGCGACATCTTCCGCAGACAGGTTGTGGTGCAGATTCAACGCGATTTTCGAACCGTCCTTTTTGACCACAATTCCCTTGACGGCTGTTCCCGCTTTCATCTGCTCGTGGATGCCGTCGATACGGATCGTGTCGCCCTGCTCTATTTTGTCCAATTCTGCCGCTGAATCGAAATACAGCGGGACGATGCCAAAATTGATCAGATTCGCCGCATGGATGCGTTCGATGCTCAATGCGATGATGCTACGCACGCCCAGATACATCGGGCAAATCGCCGCATGCTCGCGGCTGGACCCTTGGCCATAACTCTCTCCCGCAACGACGATTCCGACGCGGCCGCTGTCACGAACCGCCATCGCACGCTCCGCAAACGTCGGTTTGCCGCTTTCATTGAAGCACTCAAATACGTATTTCGCATAGACGGGAATGTTGCTACGATATTTCAAATATGCGCCGGCGGGCATGATATGATCAGTCGTAATTTTTTCGCCAAGTTTCAGAAGCACTTCACCGTCAATGTCTTGCGGAACAGCCGAAACGCTCGGTGGAGCGCCGATGGTCTCTTTGCGGACGATTTCCACATCGCAGCAGGCAGGCTTGACGACCATCGAATCATCAATAAGGAACTGTTCGGGCATCTTCCATTCCGGATAGTCGATGCCAAGTGTGCGCGGATCCGTCAACTTGCCCATAAGTGCCGTCGCGACAGCTGTTTCAGGACTGACGAGATAGCACTGGTCGTTCTTCGTTCCCGTGCGGTTAAGGAAATTGCGGTTGTTCGTCCGCACGCTGATGGTGCCGTTGGCGGGACTGAAGCCCTGTCCGATGCACGGTCCGCAGGTGGATTCCAGAATACGGCAGCCAGCCGCTAGCAGATTGGTCAGACCGCCTTCAAGGCTCAACATCGTCAAGACCTGACGGCTTCCAGGCGCGATGCCCAGCTCGACGTCCGGATGGACGGTACGGCCGTGTAGAACCGCCGCCACCATGCGCAAGTCCTTCAGAGAACTGTTCGTGCAGGAACCGATCATGACCTGCGAAACAGGCAGTCCCGCGACTTCCGCAACCGTCTTCACGTTGCCCGGATTGGACGGACAGGCCGCCATCGGCACCAGCTCGCCTAAATCAATATCAATAACACGATCATAAACAGCGTCATCATCGGCCTTTAACTCTTTCCAGCAATCCGCACGGCCTTCGGCCTTCAAAAAGGCCAATGTCGCTTCATCAGACGGGAAGACGGACGACGTCACGCCAAGCTCCGCGCCCATGTTCGTGATGGTTGCGCGTTCGGGTACGCTCAGCGACTTGACGCCGTCACCGAAATATTCGACCGCCCAACCGACGTTTCCCTTGCTGCCCAATATGCTCAACACCTTGAGAATCACGTCTTTAGCGGAAACCCACGGTTTCAGCGAACCAGTCAGCTTAATGCCGCAGACTTTCGGATAACTCAATTTGAACGGTTCGCCTGCCATCGCCAACGCGACGTCCAGACCGCCCGCCCCCATGGCCAGCATACCGATGCCGCCGCCCGTCGGCGTATGCGAATCCGACCCCAGAAGCGTCTTTCCTGGAACACCATAGCGCTCCACATGGACCTGATGGCAGATGCCGTTGCCAGGCCGTGAATAAAGCACGCCTTTCGATGCGCAGACGCTCTGCAAATACAGATGGTCGTTCGCGTTTTCCGGCCCCATCTGGCTCGTATTGTGGTCGATATATTGAATAGAAAGCTCCGTCTTCACCTTCTTGACGCCCATGGCCTCCAGCTCCAGAAACGCCATCGTGCCAGTGGCGTCCTGGCAGAGCGTCTGGTCTATGCGAATCTCGACTTCCGAGCCGACTTCGCATTTTCCTTTCACCAAGTGAGCTTCGATGATTTTACCAACAAGTGTTTTTCCTGACATGGTCTTTCCTTTACTTTATATTTAATTATGTTTATACTATCAAGCTTCTTTCTAGATCCTCTAGATTCTCTAGATTCTCTAGATTCTCTAGATCTTCTAGCCAAACGATTCTTCCAGTCTGATCAACTGGTTGTATTTGGCGATGCTTTCGGCGCGGTTGAGCGAGCCGAAACGCGCATATTCCGCGTGCAACGCCACCGATAAGTCGGCGGCGAACTAATCATCCGCACCGCCTGCCGTCAAGGCGGAGA
>JAGCSE010000060.1 GCA_017964325.1 Victivallales bacterium
AGAACGGCGGCACGCTCTGCGTCGGCACAGGTGAACAGGACCGCGTCGGAGCCGTCGAACAGGCCATCGTGAAATTCCACGACAAATACGGCGGCAAGGAAGTCATCCAAGACGCCGTCATGGCCTCCGATGGATTCTTCCCCTTCCCCGACGGCGTTGAAGTCGCCGCCAAGGCTGGTGTCACGGCCATCATCGCCCCATCCGGCTCCTTGAAGGATGCGGACGTCATCCAGCGCGCCAATGAACTGGGCGTCGCCCTCTTCCACGCCCCCGAACGCGTCTTCTCACATCACTGATTCGCCTTCGTGAAAATCGACTGCAAGGCGATAATAAACCGCGTTGCGATGACAGAAATATTCATTGCTCGCGTGTCCTGTAGTCGCACGGGAGGGGCGCACTCTGTGCGACCGTTTGCGCAACGCGCAAACTCAGCATAGCCGTGGGTGAAGCGCGCGCCGAAGGCGCGAACGCAACCCACGGCAAACGTCGTAACAATAAATTTAATCAAGGAGAAATAACCATGCCAGAACCAGTGGTGCCAACGGAAGCAGCAGCAGAAACAATTGAAAAAACGGGAGAGGCCATTCAAAACACCGCCCCTGTGTTCAACCGTCAGGAAGTCTTTGATCAATTGACCAAAGGCGACGTCAAGGGCGTATGGGAGAAGCTATGGCAGTCACTGCAAGGCGAAGTATGGCATTTCGGTAAAATCATCCTGCTCGCGGCCGTCATCATCATCATCGCATATTTCATTAACAAGCTCATTCACAAGGCTTTCAACAAAGTCGCGGAAAAATATGACTTGGATGTATCGCTCGCCAGCATCATCAACCGAATCATCACATTGCTGATGATGACGTTCACATTGCTCATCATTCTGGAACTGCTGGGCATCAACACGGCTTCCGTACTGACGGTTGTCGGCGCCGCCGGCCTGGCCGTCGGCCTCGCCCTGAAGGACACGTTGAGCAACATCGCGGCAGGTATCTTCCTCCTGACGCAACATCCCTACAAGACCGGCGATTTCGTCGAATGCGCGGGAATGTCAGGCTCGATTCTTGAAATCGGCCTGTTCACGACCAAGCTTCGCACGCCGCAGGGCCAAGACATTTTCGTCCCGAACAACTCCATCATCGCCGCTCCAATCACCAACTACAGCAGCAACAAAGTCCGCCGCGCCGACATCACCGTCGGCATCGACTACGGTGACAATCTTGAGAAAGGCGTCAAGGTACTGCAGGAACTGATGGACAGCAATGAACTCATCCTGAAGGATCCCGCTCCAGTCGTCCTCGTCTCAGAACTGGCGGACAGCTCCGTCAATCTCACCTTGCGTTTCTGGACGGAAAACGCCAAATATTGGGATGCCTACTGGGCCATCCAGCGCAATCTCAAGCCCGCCATCGAAGGCGCAGGTCTCAACATCCCCTTCCCGCAACGTGTTGTCACGTTTGCAAACAAGGCGGAATGAAAAAACATTCCAATCTCTAAAAAGATGTCTTACTGATGTCGCGTAGCGGCCCCGCAAAAAGTAGTAGCTTACGGAGGCCGCGAAGCGACATCGCAGGGCTTGTAAACACCCAGGCAAGCTCCCGCAAGGGCGCAAGCCTGTGATGGGTGGGATACCTCCGTGAATCACGCCCGCAAGGGCGCCACCGACAAAGGCATCTTTGCCTGCCATTTATGGAATAGAGTATATCGAATAGATAAATACTGAAAACATTGTATTTTTTATTAGTTAACAATATTATTCATACTTGTATTGATGAAATGATTCGTTTCTGAAAAACAGAAACCACAAGGATTGATGTCATTCAAGTATGCCTAGACGTTCCTTTGCAATCTATCTTCATATCCTCGCTTCACAGCCTTGCGATAGCCCATCTACAGCCTTGCCTTTGTCTATCTTCACACCTTCACTAGTGCTGTAGCATACGCCAAGCAGGGCTATGAATCGTGAGGTCGTACATTTCTGATTCATTTACTTGTTCGTTTGAACAATATATGAATACTTTATAACCCAAGGTAATCGTTCAAACCATGCAAAATTTCACACAGATGATTCCACAGAAAGATGAAAAGACAAGAAAAGCGCTGGCATCGGCCATTGCGGATCATAATGCGACTGTCCGACGGATGCTGCCCTTGACATATTTCGCCCCGGATACCGATGAAGGCAGAAGACTAGCGGAAGGCATTCGCCCCCTGGCGGAGGAACTGGGATATGCCGTAAGGCTTTGCTATTCTTCTTCCGCTTCGCAAAGCGATTTTCTTTTCGCCTGCCATTCAGATGCCGTAATCATCGTTGACTGCACGATTCCGTCATCGCTGGAGCAATCCACAGTCTATCCGCTTCTTACTGCCCAAATAAACATTTTCGACCACATCCTTGTCGTCAGCCGGACATTCCTTCCGTTGAACATTACGCCTGTCCGCAAGGGGGGAACTCCAAACAGAGATTCAACTTTGGAAGAAGAGGATATCCAAAAGTGGACTGAAAAGCAGCTGGAGCTCCTGAAGGAAACCATTTGCAGTGGAAAACATTACAACCGGCTGCCTCTTCAGAATCCTGACGAATTGCCCCTATATCGTGAAGAAATGGAGGATATGCTGTCGAAATCCCTTGAGCTGGCAGAAAAACAAGAAGAAGGCAGGCGGAGGATTCTGATCAGCTACCGCAGCCGTTACTATGATGAAATCATGAAGAGCATGGATTCCCTGTTTCCTCATGAAGACAACTGCGATATTGAAATCATTCCTCCGAATGTCCTGTGCGCGGACGACGAAGCCATGACGCCGATGCGGATGTGGATGCTTGTCGGAATGCTGGAGGAACACATTCGCACGAAGGATGAACTTTGGATATACGGGACGGATGATTATCTCCATTCATGGTGGACGATAGCCGAATTAATTTTGGTTTCCTATATCAACCAGGGGGAACGGAAAGAGAACCACAAAGCACCTATAAATATACGGTATTTTTCATATAATTCCGATAAAACGTGTTTCAAGGAAAATCCCGCCCCCATATCCCTGCAGGTTGTCCTGCCGGAAACACAGCACAGAAAATTGGCGCGACTTTTGTCCAACTGCCGTCCAAACACCATGGGGCCTGAATGCCTTAAACAGATACAGGCGATGAAGGAACAGGCCATTTTCCTTAAAACGTTGGATGAGGAGTCTCGCAATGAAATCGTAGAAAAGATGCGTCCAATTCTTGAGTATAATATTCCCAGAAACATACCGGAAGATGCACGGCGAGAGATGCTGTCAGAAATGCTCCTCATGTATCAGGAACCCGACCGTTTCATCAATTATGCAAATGACGATGTCTTCCAGCAAGATTTCTGGGAAAAGCTTTCTTTTCCTCTGTTGTACAGTGTTCTTGCTCTCACAATATGTCCTGCTCCTTCCACTCAAACTATTGATATTGAATCTTTTCTGGCACTGCCAATGCAAAATATAATCGACTATACGCCAGAGCAATTAAGCACAATCGCGAAAAAACAACAAGCCATTCCTATCAAAGTCAATGGAAATGGACAGCATAAACAGGTGGTAACAACTGTGGAAGTCTTTGAGGACAAGAAAAATCCACGGTATCTTTGGATGGCGACAAGAATGCAAAAAGCCAATGGCAATGCAGCGCCAGGCTTAGACAGAATTCCCCTGTTCCACCTGAAGGAAACCTCACGCCAAATATAATTCCATGAATAATCTGTTTCCGCTGTTTAAACTAAACTTTAACTTTTCGTAAACCGTCTCCAGCGTTTAGCTTGGACTAGAAGATGGAGACAGTTTACGATGTATGTGGCTTAACTCATTTAACCTACTGTGTTAGGCCACATATAATCTGATTCTTGCGTAATGGCGACTATTTTCAGTGGTGCGCCCCGCGCACCATATTAGGTGCATCCTCCCACGCTGCGCACCGCTCCGGGTACTTGCATGGGGTTACGATTATGTCGCACTCCGTGCGATGTCGCTTCGCGACGGCCCCCCGCTGCCATACGGCGGCAACCTTTGCTGAAATATGCAATCATTAATCAAATCATATACCACCATCTAAAGATGGTGGTATATGACTCCGCCTCAGTCCATACTTATGTCCATTCCATACCCATTGGGACACCTATGAACACCTCTGATGTGAATTGGATAAAACCACTTGATATTATGTTGTTTTATCTTTGAATATTAATGAAACTTCTCCATGCTTATCAAGAGAATGCAAGGCAGCCAACAAACACTCCCTTTCGGCATTTGGAATCTGTTCCCACTTGTTATTAATTGTCTCAACTACCGTATGCAGCATATCTGTAGCTGGAGCATAAGCCAGAACAAGTGTAAGAAATTCCCATAGAAGCTGAAAGGTAAATTTTATCCCTTGTCTTCTGAAAAGCAGCCAGTATCCCCTTGCGATTGTTTTCTTCGGGAATGTTTGGTTACTTGTTGCCTGGAATTGGGAAATTAAATCTTTATTTATATTCATTAAACATCTCCTTTTACAAGATGATATATGGCTTTCATATCATCTATGCTAGGCATTGGAACAAAATATTTAAGAAGTAATTTTGCAATTTCATAAATCGTTCTATTATTAATTCCTTCCGTTTGTAGCATTCTGTGAAATGCCATTCCAACAGCATAGGTGTAGTATCCGTTGAATATAACATTTCCAGCCATTGCACCTAATGTCCCCACGCCAGGAATTAAATTCAAAAGCCAATTCAACAATTTACTTCCACCAAGATACGCTGTTATGCTACTTCCACAGGCCGCAATAATCTTAACGCATTCCGACTCTGTTAATGAAACATCATGAATCTTGGCTATTCTATAGAGCATTTTCGACCAAACACCAGCAATTACTCCCATGTCCAATAATGGAACGAGAGCACCAGCGGGGCTTGCACCAACAGCTATCATGATATCTGACTTAATTTCATCTTTAATTGAATTGGGTGTATTATAAAATAAATCCATAATTAACTTTTTTCCTTTTATTTTTTATAGAAATCAGATAAAATAATTTATAAAATATTACTTTTTTGCACTATTCCCTATAAGGATAGGTAATAGTGGCCTTATAAATGGCGCCCTCCGAACGCGATGGAACAGCGGGAGCATATTGTCGCCATTTGATCTCACTATGTTCGCTTGCAAGCAGTTACGAATGTCCCGCTCTCCTGGCTTATGGACGCCTCACGGCTTCCGTATGCTACCTTCTTGGGGAATAGAGCGTAGTAAAAAGTATTTTTTCATAACTCATGTTTTCTTTCCTTTTTTGAATGAGATTCTTTTGATTGATGTGTATTTTGTTGACTGTATTTTATTATCAACTATAAATCACCTCTTCATTGTCTATTAATGTTAACCCATACAAGATTTCTTTTTGTTTACCTTACTATGCCATAATTTCTCCGTATAATTAATCTTTTTTTCTCTCCTCCCCCCCAAAAAACACCTTTTTTCACTCAAAATCCACATGGACGTTGCCGGGGATTTCCAGGCCACCGGCCGTGGTATAGTGGATTCTCTGCATGTTTTCCTTCGATTTCAAGATGCCGACCAGTTCGCTGAGGCGAATGGAGGATTTACCGTTCTTCACGGGAAGGTTCTTGCCATGGAAGAACAATGTGCCGTCCAGAAGCGGATTGCCTTCCGCATCCAACGTGTCAATTGTGATTTCATGGACCTTCTTCCCCTGGGCAATAAACGTGAAGCGACCTTCCCAATAGCCAGGCTCGTCTTTGTCAATGGTCGCGGCATACGTCACAACCACCGTTTTCATATCGGGAGAAATCTTCTTCAGGATTTCGTCCACGCCGTCAACAGACAACGCACCTACCGCAGTGGCGCCAGCCGTCACTCCGCCAAAGAGACCTCCCAATATGGAAATCCCTGATTCCAAAACACTACCGATGCCAGAGAGTACACTGTCATGAGGCTTGCCACTGTACGTATCCGCACCTAGCAGCAACGCCCGCAAAAGCTCACGTTCCTGTTCTTGCGTCAATAGTTTTCCATTATTTCCGCCCATGGCCTTTACACTCCTTTTTCGATTTTCCTGCGCTTTTCCTTCAACAACTTGATGGCACGTGAATACATCTGCCGAACCGCCGTTTCAGACGACAGTTCCAACTGGTCGCAGATTTCGGCATAATCCATACCCTGCGTTCGCAGGAGGACAACGAACACCCCCAACCGGTCATCATCATATCCAGCCAGAAGCGCACGACGCGCCGTCTTCACCTTGTCCTTACGTTCCGCCTCCTGCTCCGGCGAACGGGAATTGGCCACAAAATCCATGGGACGCCCCTCTTCATCCACCGGCCAATCAACTTCCCGTTTCTCCCTATTCAATTTCTTCCTATATACAGCGGTGACATAGCCCCAAAGTTCACTGCGGAAAACACCAACCAGACTCTTTTCGCATTTCGCAACAAGCTTGTCCATGTTCCCTGGCCTCATGACCATGGCGTAGAACTCGCCCTTCAAATCCTCCAGCTCGATGCCGCAGAAATCCGCCTTGTAGCGGATGCGATTGTCGTTGAGAAACGCATTCGCGACGACCTTGTAGTTGACGGCACGCCATGCGCATTCATTGTCCGCTTTGAGAAGTTCCGCCTTCATCACATCGGGAAAAGCCATGAATTCATCATCGCTGAAAGACATCTCCTGCAGCGATGATTTCAAGTCAAGGGAAGCCTTGTCGTTGTTGAGGTCTTTGCATTCCATGTACGCCACCGTGTCAAAAGTTCATTCCCATTTCAGATTTTTGTCACCTTCAGCCTCATTTGCAGGGGACGGCAAATCCAGACTGCAGCGGTCAAACCACTCTTTGACTTCCTTCGCGCGAAGTGCGGGGAACGGATGGTTAAGATCCTTCTCCAGCCAGAAATTGATGCCCTTATTGATTAATGACTGTTCCTCAAGGTCTTCCACCTTATCGGCCTGACGAAGGAACTCATTGTAGTTCAGTTCGCCGCTGTTCCAGACAAAACCGCCGGTCAACTTCATGAGCTGCTTGCCAACGACATCCGCATCCCCCATGACATACGCCGCCACGCGGTCAGCCGAATATTCGCTGCAACGGTTCCAATAAAGCAACGCATAATACAGGGAAAGCAGCATGACGTTCGGAAGAGGAATCATGTTCAAGCCCACCTGCATCAACGTACGCGTCATGCTTCCGTACAGACTGTGATGGCACAGAATATGACCGCATTCGTGGGCGATGACCGCCTTCAATTCATCGTCGCTCAAAATGGCGACCGCGCCTGAATACAACACAATCTGGCGTTGCGTCTCACCGAACGTATAGGCGTTGGCCGGCCCGGATTCTAGATACAGCTCAGGCTCCTCAATGCCCAGCTTGTCACACACTTCCTGAAGCATACCATATATCTTCGGCATTTGGTTGGGACCGATCTTGACCAACGACGCCAGATTCATGTTGTACATGAACTTTTCATAGCCCCATTCCATGATGATCTTATACACTTTGTCCAGCAAGGGAATCGCCTTCAAGGCCGCCAGCGCCCTCTGGTCGTTCGGATGAATGAATGATTCGTAATTAATTGGGGTTCTCGACATCTTTAATTCCTCCTTTTGCTATTTTTCTACTTTTGCATCAATCGCTCTCTGCGATTGCATATCCATTTCATTTTCCAATTTCTTTCCACAACTGCGCAATGACAATACGACCGCCAGTATTCCGACTGCTGCCAGCGCCAGACCGCCCAGCCAACGTTTATTCCCCTGTCCCGCCGCGTCGCCATTCCGACTGGCGGGCTTCCTAGGGTTTGCAGACGTATGCGATGACTGTCGGAACTCCTTCAACGGCAACGATGTCTCGCCTATGCCTGTTAAGAGAATGACGGTGTCGCCGATCTTCCGACAAGCAGCCATCGCCTTGGAAACCTCGCATTCCAGCAGATTCGTCAGCGAAATGGCCATGCCGTCCCGCTTTCCTGTCAACAAGTCACGGCATACACCATAGAACGCCGAAAGACTGACATCGCATCCGCCTGCCCAACTGGCGGGACTGTCCGTGGCAACAAGGCACGGCGGCAAAGACTGCAACTCTTTCAGCAACTCTTCGGCGACGGCTTCCTGCTTCGCAGGGCCTTCGTCACGCCATGCCGTCGGATCGCTGTTGCCGATACGCGAAAGGAGCAGTTCCTTCAGAGCTGTCCCGTCCTTTCCCACGATTTCCTTGAGGAAATGAGCCACCAGCCCTGCCGACGAGTCGCCTTCTGCAGTCGTACCAGACAGATACATCGTCATGCGGATGACGCGGCCACGACCGTCCGCCGAATCGCGCCGTCCGCTGTCCATTGCCGACATGAACAACTGCCATTGCCCACCCTTCTGCTGCAGGACGATTTCCGGATACTCCGCCTCCTCCCATCCGTTGGCGGAAAACTGTCTCCACAACCGCTCCGCTCCGGCGGGCAGCTGAGGCAGCCAGCCAATGCGCGGATAGTCGTTATGAAGGTCTCGTGTCAGAAAGCAAAATTTTGTCATGTTACCACTCCACCCGATTGTACATGCGAGTACGTGCTTCCCCAAGTGTCTTGAGCTTGGTAATTTCCGCAATCGCATGGTATGCCACTTCATTTTCCCGTATTTTGTCGAGAATGGCCCTTTTCACAGGATCTTTGCCAAATAGCTTGTACCACCAATCCGTTAGGAATCCACGCGCCTTCAACTGACGTTCAAGCTCGGAACGCTGGAGCCCAAGCGTTGCAGCCAGATTGTTGAGATAGAATGACAAGACTGCCGCAAGCACATCCAAGGCGCCTTTCATTTGTATTTCATTGCCGCAGTTTAAGCGCTTGCGGAACGTCGAAACCAAGACTTCAACGCCATCCTCTTCTTTGAGAGCGATGTCTCGAACTTCCACAATACCATACGTATCAACAGCTTGAGTCTCGATTTGGATGTATTTCCGTTCTTCGTCCGTCAAATCCAGCGCATCGATGTACAACTCCTTCACGGCCTCGTGGAGCACGTCGCTCTCATTCTTGTGGCCGCCATTGTCGTCGAAATAGGCCTCGCATTTCACGGGCACGAAAACGATGATGGACGGCTGTGAATTCTTGGCACGGCGTTTTGCCCAGTCATTGACAGCCTTCACTGTCTCATCGATTTCCAGCATGAGCCGTGCGGCGATGTTCTTGCGGATGGCCAGTTGATTGTTGACCTTGTCCGTCATTTTCCATGTCATGACGATCTCCGACGATACGGGAACCAGCAATGCGATGCTTTCATCCAAATGCGGCAGGATGCTCTGGAAATCAGGCGTTCCCAGAAAACCACCAGGATAGTCCAGAATATCAAGAGATATGCGTTGCGTTCCCTTGTTCGCCGGTACGGTAATGGCGAACTGGTAGTGTCCACTGTCCTGAGTACCCTTCATGCGCGGGACCTCGAAGATGTCGTCTGACGACGTGACGGTCTTGAACTCTGCAATCGCCCGCTGGATGCGGGCCTTGGTGGCGGGATTCGCCGCCCAATATTGGATGCCCTGCGGATTGCCCGCCAGCTTCTTGGCCATGTCATGGAAGATAGCCGTCATCAACGATGTCTTGCCTGCCTTTGTCGGCGCCACCATTCCTATATTTAATTTACTTGACATATATGTTCCTTATTATTTTAATTGAATATTCTAACATTTGAGAGAGAAATCATCTTGCAATACATGGCAGGATACACGTGTCGTAGGACCTCTCCTGGGTACATTGGAAAACCTTCAAAACATATCAATTCATCCGTATCGCATCCGAACAGCAGCTTGCATTGCATGGAGGAGCCGTCTAATCGTCTTATCGTCTCCAATCTCACGTCTCACGTCCTCCCCCAGCAGAAAAGCGCAGCTGTCTAATCGTCTAATCGTCTTATCGTCTCCAATCTCACGTCTCACGTCTCACGTCTCACGTCCTCCCCCAGCAGAAAAGCGCAGCTGTCTAATCGTCTCCACTCTCACGTCTCACGTCTCACGTCCTCCTCCAGTAGAAAGGCACTGCTCCTGGATCTTGTCCAATTTTGCGCGGATGTC
>JAGCSE010000061.1 GCA_017964325.1 Victivallales bacterium
ACGGGGGCCTCCGCCAAATTCGCCGGCAGCGGCGGCGCCATCATCGGCACGTATGAAGACGAAACCATGTTCGAACACCTCCGCATGGAATTGGAAGCCATCGGCTGCAATGTCCTGACCGCCCGCATCGCACTTCCACAAAACTAAATACTGCAACTATTTCTGACGTGGGAAGCAATCAACAGGACAATGCCATTCTCGCCGCCGGCACATTGGTCAACGGCTACCAGATCGTCCGCGAACTCGGCCGCGGCGCCATGTCCGTCGTCTATCTGGCAAGACAATTGGACATGGACCGCCCTGTCGCGCTCAAAATCCTCTCGCCAGAACTCGCACAAAAAGACGAATATGTCTCGCGATTCATCAACGAGGCGCGGGCGACGGCATCGCTCTCCCATCCAAACATCGTCCAGGCGATTGATGCAGGCGTCGCTCCAGGCAACATCCATTATTTCTGTATGGAATATGTTGACGGCGAATCGCTTATGCAGAAAATCCGCCAAATGGGCACGATTCCCCCTGATTCCGTCCGGACATGGGCGCTGCAAATCGCCGATGCCTTGAACTACGGTTTCCAAACACGCACATTCACCCATGGCGACATAAAGCCAGAAAACATTCTCATCAACAATAAGAATCAGGCCAAACTCGCCGATTTCGGCCTTGCAAAGGTACAGGAGCATGATTTCGAGGGACATGAGCTGATTCTCACACCGCTTTACGCCGCCCCCGAACTGATTCAGCGCAAGCACCATAAAGATGACTGCCGCGCAGACATTTATGCCTTTGGCGCAACGCTTTACCATGCCCTTTCCGGCACGCCGCCATTCGAGGGCACGCTTGCCCAGGAAGTCATGGACAAGCAGTTGCACGAACCGCTGGAACCGCTTTCGAAACGCAATCCAGACGTGCCGCTGGCTTATTCCAATCTCATCTCCAAAATGCTTGAAAAAGACCCCGACAAGCGGTTTTCAAGCTGGTCGGACATCATCGCGGCATTGGAAAAACTTGAGCCGAAGCGTATTCCGACCTCATCCCAAGCGCAGATAGCGGAACACCGCAGCAAGACGTCGTTTCGTCCATCCGCCCTCCCCCCTGCAATTCCCAAAAGATCCTACGCCGTGCTTTTCAGCACGCTTTTCTTTCTGCTTCTCCTCTGCCTGGTCGCCCTTTCGCTCGGCTACATCTTCGGCAAACTTACTCATTGAACGATAATTCCTTAACGCAATCATCATCTGTGTTTAAGAAAAGCATACAGGAAAAATTGCAAAAATACATTGCAATTTTACATTATTCAATAGATATATCATACAGCATTTTCTGCAAAACAGGCAATCCGTTATGAGAATGAACCGCAAGATGATATGACAAAAGAGACGAAAATATCGGAGTTCATTGCTTTCTGCATCGAAATGATGGCGGAAAAACATGACGTGTCAGGACGACAAGTTTTGGAATGCTTTGAAATGGCAGGAGTCATCAAATATCTTTCCGACGGCTATGAGGCGTTACATTCCATGGGCAAAGAATGGCTGATAAACGACATAGAGAAGTATCTTGAAAACAGAGGGATAAGCAAGATATGATTCTATATCATGGAAGCATGGTAGTCGTGGAAGTGCCGCGCATCATCCCGCGGATGGATGGGCGTGGAGCTGATTTCGGCATTGGTTTCTATACGACATCTTCACACGAACAGGCGGTTCGATGGGTTCATATACGGCAGCAAAATCTCCAAGAGAAAACCATTGGGTTTGTTTCATGCTATGAAACTCCAGACAACCTGTTGTCACTTCCTGAATTGCAGACGCGAAGCTTCAAGAATGCCAGCCGCGCTTGGCTTCGTTTTAAACAATCCGTCCTTCAATCATTCATACGACATCGTCAAAGGCCCAGTTGCCAATGACCGAGTCTATGCTACTTTATCTTTGTGGGAAGAAGGTTTCCTTGATGAAGATGAAACCATTCGTCGCCTAAAAACATTCAAGTTGGTTGACCAAATTCTGTTCCATACGGATAAGTCCTTATCGTATTTGCATTTCCAGAAAGCGGAGGCAATACAATGAAACTCCCCAGAATTACACAACAGAATTTCCGCATATTGCTTCCAGGAAAAATCGCCAAGGCATCTGCGATGATTGCCGACTATTGCCATTGCACGGAAATCGAAGCGTTAATGAGATTCTACCGTTCCAAGACATACGCAAGTCTTGAAAAGGAAGCCACTAAATTCTGGTGGATGAGTGCCTTGCAACTTTTTAGGGAATACCAGTACGAAATTAACGAAGCCAATTGAGGAAAGCCGCACTCCGTGCGACCAATTGCACAATGCGCAAACATCGTCGAATGTCACAGATGTTCCGCCGCATCGTAGAGCATGGAAATCAGTCGGCCCGAAGCGGAGGCGTTGGGACTCCATGGCATATACCACGGATTGGTTGTCATATACCGTTCGCAGAGATAGGCTTCCGCCGTTGACGTGAAGCGGATGAAGGCCGCAAGGACTTGCCGTGCAAGATCATCGCGACCTGCCCGTCGCCATGCGAAATACCATTGGTTTTCCACAAGACCGACATACCAGATGTCGCCGCTCTTATGGGAATAAAGGCCGTTTTCGTGCGCAACGCCTCGACGAATCTGCCCGCGACGAATGCGAATAAGTTCGTCTTCATTCGTGACGAATCCCGCGTCAAGAAGCCTGCCGACATGGAGCTGGAAGAAATTCCGCTTGTTCAATTCGGCATCAGCCTTGCCATCGTGGGAAATTGGAATGACAAGTTCATCATCGCCTTGGCTGGCGGCACGGACGTTGTCGAGAATGGCCATGAGAATACGGCGATAATCATCTGCGGCGGCGCGAATTTCTTCAGCACGAGAATCGCCGAAATGGCTTGCCGCCTGCGCAAGCAGGTCGAAAGCCATCCAATTGCGAATGTCCGTATAGACCCAACTGCGGAAACTGAGCGGGTCTTCGTCCGTCGAGCGCATAGGCGGGAAAAGGCCTTCGCCGTCCCGCATTGAGCCTATCCATTGGAATCCCTTGTAGGCTGCATCCGCGTATTTCCGCCAGCAACTGACCGCATCCGTAAGCAGGCAATGACGTGCGAAAATAACGATGATGCTCGCTGTATCGCTGGCCCAGTGGTTGCGGAAAGGCCCCGCCTCCCCCGTTGGCTTCTGGCATTTCGTAAAGAAGAAATCAATGATTCGCTCCACATAATCATGGAAGCCAAGCAAATCGAGGCCGTGCGCGTATGGCCATACTTCTCCAGGCCAAACGCAGCGCTGAAGGCCGCCTTGACGTGGAATGATGAAATCCCGTCCATCATCAGGAAATGCAAGGCATTGAAGCATTTGCACGGCTTGATGCCTGACGAAGCACGCCATTGGCGCGTCATCGGTGATCCGTTGCGGCATAGTCAGCCTCGCAAGTTCCTTCGCCCAACCTGCACGCATTTCCGCCATGGCCGCATCATACCCCGCACATTCCCGAACACCTTTGCCGATCGCGAAATCAAACGTCCGTTCGCTGTTCGGTGGAACGACAAGCCTAAACCGACAGGCCCCCTTTTCGGCGTCCCACTTTACCTCCACATCGGAGAGCGGTTCGACAAAACGGTCATTTGAACGGATGACACCGCCATACATAAGCCAATCATCCGCAGGGAGTTTGAGCCAATCCTCCAACTTTGGGTCATAGACTTTATAGATGTCTGGTGCGCCAAAGACAAGACGATCCTCCTTCGCTGCACGGATGAAAAGTGCGAAATCGCGGAAAATTTCTGCCGTGCTGTTGTTTTTCACTGTGAGCCGTGCGTATGCGGTCGGTTTACGAACAACTGGCGCACAGGCGGTAAGCGTGATTTCGACGTTGCCGTCCAACCACGTCTGACTATGTTCGGGCAGACCGTCCTCCGAAAGGTTCAGCCTTGCGGCTTTGAAATCAAACGGCTTGTCATCTGCTCCGACGAGCCACACGGCGTGCGAAGCGACATGGCGGTAGCGGAACGACCAGTCATCAAGATGATGGACATCCCCATAGAGAATCTTCCCTTCGCGAAAGAACACCAGAAGCCGTTCAGCAAGAGGGCCTTGCAGATAACGTCGCGTCGTCTTCGGCCGCCGCCACATCCCCGTGCGCTCCGCCTCCAAATCCGCCTCCAAGTTAGATAAGAAAGATGACAATTCCACAAAATGATTGGGCTTTCCAAGCTCAGATTCTCTATAGAAGAACATATTTTTCACCCAATTAATTAACTTTGAAGTATATTACTTGAAAGTTAATTATACGTGACAAGAAGAAAATGTCAAATGAAAAAGAACTTGCAAACAATAGAAGGCTTTTCTAGATTGACAGAATTCCAGCCAAGCCTGGAAAAACTGTATAAAATATTTTATCCGCATTTCAGTCCTTTCACACCATACACGACTACGCCGCTCTTGGCGTTTTCCGCAGGTATGTAGCGGAGGCGGACAATCTTCTTGCCTTTCACGGGATTCAGCCATTCGAAGTGGTAGATGGTTACGATACGACCGTCCCGCAGGCGGCTCTCCGTCGTATCCGCAAAGTACGTGCCGATGTAGCCGTTGTGGCGATAATATGGCTGCGGTTGCGGCTGTCCTTGGCGGCGGTTCCAATAGCCGATGTTGCCGCCATAGAGGACGGGTATGATTTCCGAAGAACCATCATCGAACATCACGTGGTAGGCGCCGATTTCCTCCAGCGCAACCCACGGCATACGAGTCATTTCCCGCTGCGCCGCATGGCTGATGACAAGACTGTTAAAACAACCGTTCACCATGATGTCCAAGCCAGTCTTGTCCATTTCCGGATCAGCGGCCTTCGATGCGGAATAGAGTACAGTCTCTTGATGTGCAATTGCTTGCGATGGCGATTTTCGGCTTCCGAGCTGGTCGCGCAACGGCGGAATCAACTGGCGGATGATGCGGTCGTAACTGTAGCGCAACGCTTCGCGATAAGTGTCCGTCCACAGCATTTCTGCCGTATAGAACAAGTCATAGATTTTTCCTTCACGACCAAGCACTTCTTCGCTGACGCGTGTCCAGAACGACAGTTCGCCGCCGTGAATATGCTGATTCTGCACACGCTTTTCGAAGCGCGGAAAATGGCTGGAATAGAGGTTGCCGATGAGCACGGGGAAGCCTTTCTCCGTCAGATTCTCCTCAATATCCTTCCCAAGATGGAAATACCAGATGAAATCCATCATGACGATGTCCTTCGGAAGCCTGTCGATCGCAGGCACTGTCTTGTAGGAGCTGGCGGACTGCAGCATATCGCTCCAAATCATCATTTTAAGCCCTTTTGCCGCCAGATGGTCGTGGATGCGCATGACATCGTTGTAGTACAAATCAGCGGGATTCTTTTCACGGCAGACGGGGCAGACGCCGATTTGATAGACTTCGTCATGGCCTGCGTGGACATATTTCGTCGGCTTCGCGACTTCGATGATTTCGTCCATCAGATCGAACAGGATTTTGTATGACTTCTCGTTGGACGGGCAGTAGCAATGGGCGTAGAATTTGCCAGTGTTCGCGTCTGCAAACCGTTGGTCAACAGCAGTTTCAATTGCGTCTTCACGTTCGGCGATATCTGGATGCGCAATGGTCATGAACTGCACGTGGCCAAGGCTCTGGACTTCAGGGATCACGTCGATGCCAAACGAGCGGATGTAGTCGATGTAGTCCGCCACATCCGCTTTTTCGACGATGCCGTCGCCACCGACTTCACCATGCGGGAAGCCAGGCCATTTGCCCTCCCGCGCCATCCGCTTGGCATTGAGAACCGCCTCCGTGATTTCAGGATGCGAATCGAACCGCATACCGCCCGCAAATTCCAATATAACCGTATTATAGCCCAACGGTGAAATAAGATATTTGATGAGCCGTTTTGCGAAATCAAACTGGTCAGGCGGCGGCAGGAAAATGTGGACTCCGCGGAAGTTGAATCGCGGCGCATCCTCAACGGTTCCAAGTTGGAACGCATTGCCGCGTAAAGTCTTGAGCAGCGTCTCCACGGCGATGACGAATCCGCGCAAATCGGCGGCTTCAATGTCGATGCCGTCTTCCGCAACCATCAGCCGATAGCCATTCTCCACTATGGCGGCATTTTGGTGGAAACGGATAGTGCCGTCTGTCTTTTCGGACAACGCATATCCTGTCGCTTTCAGCAGTTTTTCAGCCAAAATCTCGCCTGCGCGACGGCCTTCGGAACCGTCGGCTTGATAGCCGTTAAATGACGTAACAGCAATGGTTTTATTGCATAATGACGATTTTGCAGGCGTTGGATAGAGCGGCAGTTCGTCGCCATACGCGCCGAAGAAATCCAACTCGGATAGACCGATGTCGGAGAACGGCGCGTCAATCACGATGCGACAGGCCCGCAACGTCGTGGCGACGATTAATGAAATCTCATGGTCAGTGATTTTCTTGCCTGTTTCGGCGGCATGGACGGCGAGGAGCTGCCCGTCCTTTTCATCATAAACAGAAATTTTCTCCGCCTGGCAGACGGCGGGCAGGACAAGGCGGATGCTGTCGAGAAAACACGTCTCGGAAAATGTGAACGAAAACGCCAATCCGGACAAATAGAGCTGCGACCAACGGACAAGCAGCTCTTTGCCCTCCAGCGGATTTCCCGCCGCAGCGATGGCGGGAACATCCTTTGTTCCTTCCTTGTGGATTGTGTATGAGACAGTTACAGGAGATTTAGCATCGTTCAGTTTTCCAAGGTACATTTCGCTCTTTCCTTATGGCAGGTTCCATGTGATGTTTTCAAAGGTGAATTGTCAAAGCTATTTATACTATACCGCATATCGCTTTATAAGGAAGCACATCTAGTCGCAGAAAAAGCATGAAAAGCATTTTTATCCAGTCAAGGTTTGTTGAGAAGTCGGTTTTTATGGTATATGGTATAAAACCGTTGTCTCTGTGGTAGGGACAGGCTGGTGGCCGTTGCATTGAAAATGTCTTATATTTTGAAAATAATCGGAGATTGCTAGAATGAAACAGAATCTTGCAGGTAAAATTGCCGTCATCACTGGAGCGGGCGGCGGTATTGGACGAGTCGTGGCCACGCGTCTTGCACAGGAAAAAATGAAACTCGTCCTCTTCGGCGGCAATAATCTCGAGAAACTTGATGAAACCCGCAGGCTGGTCGAACAGCAAACCGATTGCCTGGCTATTCCAGGCAACCTGACGGATCTGCAGGCTATGGATGACATGTTCTGCAAAATGATTGACGCATGGGGTGGGCTGGACATTCTTATCAACAATGCGGGCATCACGTTGAACACGCCGTTTATGGAAACGACGGTGAAGCAATACGACGACATCATGTCAATCAATGTGCGTGTGCCGTACTTCCTGACCCAGAAGGCCATTCCATATCTAAAGCAGTCTCAAGCGGCTACCGTCATCAACATTGCGTCGGTTGTCGCCCATGCAGGCTATCCTGGCCAAAGCGCCTACGCCGTCTCCAAACATGCGCTTCTTGGATTCACAAAATGCCTTGCGGCTGAACATTATAAGGATAATATCCGCGTCCATGCCATCGCTCCTGGCGGCATCTATACGGACATGATCAAAATCACCCATCCCGACTTAACACCCGCTGACATGATCATGCCGGAGGACATTGCGGAAATCATCGTCTTCCTTCTCCAGAACAGAGGCAGCGCCGTCATCGATGAAATCATTGTACATCGCTTGAATAAACAACCGTTCCTTGTTTAACCTCAACCCTTTCAATATAATATGAAGCCTGTACTACCATTGCAGCTTTCCTTGGACGGGACATGGGATTTTTTCTATTCGCCTAAGCCGTTCAATCCGCTAAAACCATCTTTGCCCAAGACGGAACAATTTACAGGCCTGATGGTTACGCCTGGCTATTGGGATGACCACTACGACCTATTTGACGAAGAAGATTTCTTCGGCCTCGAAGCGCGTTTCAACCCAGACTACCGCAAGCCGCATTTCCCGATGGGCGTGACACTACTGCCGCACGCTGCCAGTTCATTTCTTGTCGGCACAGGCTTTTACCGCAAGATGCTGGAATTACCGCAAGACGATTGGAACCAAGCAGTTCTGACCATCGTCTGCCCCATGTGGGGTTGTTCCGTCTTCTGCAACCGCCAGTTGGCGGGCGTCGCCACAGGCTATTCGGCTCCTGTCACGTTTGACATCGGCCCCCTGCTCTCTCACGACAGTTCAAACGAACTCATCATCGCCGTTTGTAACGTGCATGATGACGGCGGTGCCTATCACCGTGTCGATGGCAGCCATGACGGCGAAGCCGTCGGCGCACGCCCTGGCCAGCATCGCGGTTTGGCGGCACAGGGCTACCAGTCAGAACGCGGCGGTATCGGCGGCGGCGTCTCCCTGCGGCTGACGCACAAGGCGCGCATCGATGATTTCTTCCTGTCCGGCCAAGACGGCAACCCATTGTGGCACATTGAGTTGTATAATGCACAAAATTGCAATCTTATTTGGCAAATTGACGACGATGGCAAGAACATCCAGAAAGGAAACATCGTCTGCACGATGGACAAGTTCTCGTTTGCAACGGATGAATTGCCCGAAAAATGGAGCCACGACCATCCATTCCTTTATGATATGACCATTGAACTGCATGACAACGACGGCACACTGCTGGATGAACGGTCGCTCCATTGGGCTCCGCGCACGCTATCGCATGATGATAAACGCATCTTCGTCAACGGCAATCCCGTCTATTTCTGCGGTGTCACGGAGCACTGCTATTTTGCGGAAACCTGTAATCCGCACTTTGATACGCATAAATATCTGCATGATTTGGGCATCCTGCGGCAAGCGGGCTTCAATTTCATCCGCTGCCACACATGGTGCCCGCCCGAACCATTTTATGACGCCTGCGACCAATTGGGCATTTATGTCCAGACCGAATTGCCGTCCGTCTGGAGTATGCCCGAAGCGGAGGATATCATCCGCATGGTGCGGC
Organism: Victivallales bacterium; assembly: GCA_017964325.1. Next base: position 8,996 of record JAGCSE010000061.1, read on the forward strand.
GGCATCCCTGTGCCGTCATTTTCTGCGAAGGCAATGAAAAAATCATCAACGAAAAGGCCATCGTCCGCTTGAAGCGGCTGGTCGGTCTGTTGCATGAAATGGCCCCCGGAATGCTGTTCAATCCGCAGGAGGCGATGCGCGGCATCGAATACGCCTTCACGCCTGGACAAGAACTGGTTAGGGAACCGATGACATACGATCCCAAACGCATGGCAGCCGTGCGCGAATTTACAGATGTTTTCGGCGCACTTGGCGGCGAATTCAGTTACAGCCACGACGATTTTCCAGGCGCGGCAACCATCAACCGACGCCATGCCGCCTACGGTCGCCCTATTCTCTCCCATGAGGCAGGCATTCTCGGTGGCTATCTGGATTTCTCGTTGGAGGAACGATATAAAGGGACATTCATCGGCACAGACCTCTTCGAAGCCGCTCGCGAAAACATGCAGAAGCACGGCGTTTATGAAAACGCGCGTCGCTATTATGAACTGAACTGCCGCTTCATTTCCTCCGTCCGCAAGCAACTTATGGAGAATCTACGTTCCTGCGACACCATCACAGGCTTCGATTATCTCGGCGGCATCGACACGCATTGGCATCTTATCGGCTACCCATGCGGCATTTTCAACGAATTCTATGAAGAAAAATATGGTGAAAGCATTGCGGACATCTGCCGCTACACAGGCGACTCCGTCCTGCTCTGCTCCGCAGGAAAATACAGAAACCGCTACGCAGGAACACATTTCAAAGAACGCATCATCCTCTCGCATTTCGGATATGACGCCATCACAACAGGCCGTCTGCAATGGAGTTTCGCGAAAACCGACGGGACGTTTTTGACGGAAGGCGATTGCAATTTCGACAATGTCCAACCAGGTACGCTGCAAGATATTGCGCAATTGGACATCGAACTGCCGTCATGGACGGAAGCCACCGCCTGCATCCTGCGTGTCACGGCATCATTCAACGGCACGATGTTACAGAACGACTGGAAGTTCTGGGTGTTCCCTAAGACAGAAATCACTGACAATCCATCAGTTATATGTACCTCTGAATTGACGGAGGAAACATTGCGTCATGTTGAAAACGGCGGTGCGCTGCTACTGACAGGCGGCTTCCCCGCCTATTCAGAAACGGAGGTTTTCCGCACTTGTACGTCCGGCCGCTCCCTCGGCCACGCGGGAACGGTCGTACACAACCATCCAATCTGGAGCCGTTTCCCACAGGAAGGCTTCGCGGATTGGCAATTCTATCCGTTGATGACGAAGAGCCATTCGCTTGTACAAGATGCGCAAATGCCTCCGTTTACGCCGATTCTGGAACTGATTCCATGTTTCAAGAGAATCCGTCGGAAATCGCTGATTGCGGAATTCACCGTTGGCAAAGGACGGATGATCATCAGCGGCTTCAATTTCCAAAAGGACGATCCCGTCGCAGCTTGGATGAAACGCGTTTTGACGGATTATCTGGCAAATGGGAACTACGCCTCCGCCCCATCATGGCCACTGGAAGACCTCCGCCGCCGCATGGGCCAGACATTTACGGAACGCAAACGCCGCCTCATCGACGCAGGCGCCCGCACGTATTAATGGAAGTGTCGCGTGCGTCCCGCCTGCGCCGTGGGATGTGGCGCGCGCGTCCCGACTGCGCCGTGGGAGGTGGCGCGCGCG
>JAGCSE010000062.1 GCA_017964325.1 Victivallales bacterium
GAGGTTTCGAAGAACAATCCCGCGATATACGCGGCCGGCAAGAAAATGCTGGAGGAATCGGGTGTCTCCCTTCCCAAGGGAATGATCGCGAAGCTTGTCCAAACCGCCAACGACACCCCTCTCAAAGCGTTTGGGAAGCTCTCCGGCGGCTCGTCCGTCATGGACATCCACAAGGCCGTCATGCAGATGCACAAGACCATCAAGACGGCGATGATTTCCTCCGGAGCGGAGAAGCTGGACGGCGCCGACGAGAAAATGGGCGCACGCGACTTTGTCGCGACGGTTCTTCTGTCGCGCTGCGGCAAGGGGGGCCTCGCGAACATCCGCAGGGCCCTAGATTCGCAAAACGCCTCCGCCTTGAATGAATACTATTCCCTCTCCGACGACGGTCGAAACGGTTTGGTCGAGAATCCTTCGGAAGACCTCAAAGAGGGCATCAAGGTTGTAGGCAGAATCGGCCTCACCTACTTGGAAAAGATCAACAATGCCGTCAACGACAACCTGCAAGAGCTGAACCCTGGCGCGCACGAGGAATCCAGGGTGAAGACGTTCGAAGGGGAATTCGACATCGACGACTTCGGCGGCGACGAACTCGTCGACGACACCGTTTCCATTGCAAAGGACATCAACGCCGAACTCGTCCAAAATTTCGTCAACGCGACCGTGCAAGGCAGCGGGGCGGGCGCGGAAGCCATGAAGAACGTCCTCCGGGCCAAGCTCGAAGGCTCCAGCGATCCAGGGGAAAAACTCGGCAAAAGCCTGAGCGCCAACGCGAACGCCATGATGAACTGGAACATCTGCGGCGAAATGAAGAAGATCGTCACTGGTCAGGAATGCCAGTTCAAGAAGGACATCTACCGCGGCACCAACGTCACCCTGAAAAACGGCAAGAACAGCTTCAAGCTCACGACGAAGTTCGAGACGGCCCGCGACGAACTGGCGCAGTTCGTCACGGGCGACGCCAACGCGACCTACGAGGGCCTCACCAAGGCCGAGGACAAGAACAAAGTCCATCTGCTGATGGCATTGATCTCCCAGGAGACGGAAAAGGCCGCGCAGATGGGCTCAAAAATCGCCATTGAACCACGAGAAAGCGATCAGGCGTTCGGGGAGTGGGTCAAAAACGATGGGCAAAGCAGGAGCTACACGGTCGAAATGCGCCATGACGGGGGAATCGCACTCCATTACGTCATGGACAATGAGATCACGGACATCAAGGACAATACCACGAACGACGGCTTGAATGACGAAATCGCCGTTGGCGCAGGCAGCAGGTGGAAGTGCACGCTGGACTACACCTTGAAGGGCGACGAATTCAACCGACTCGCGAAACTGGACTTCAGTAAATTCGACGACAGCGAGGGAAACGCGTTCTTCGAAGAAAAGGAGGACATGCCCGACGGCACCCGGCAATTCCACGCGAACAAGCTGAAGGGGACAGTGGACAAATTCGCGCAGGAGTTCAAGGTCAAGGCCGAAGAATGCATGATGGACTTCACGATGAACCTGAAGCCGACCGACGAGGAGGAGATCGCGCAGCACGTCGGGGGGCCTATCATCGCCTAGCGCGATTGCCAGAAATATATGGAGACAAGTAAAACATGGAACTCAACGAACTGATACCCGCCTTCGCGGCGAAACTGGAAATCGTGGGGCTGGAGGCCAGGAACGGCGCCTGCGCCCTGGAAATCGACGGCATTCCCCTGGAAATCGTGGAAACGGCTGGCGGCAAGGCGCTGGTGACGTCCGCCATCATCGGGAGGCCGCCACTCGATAGGCCCGATGCCTTCCTGAAGCTCCTGCTGGAGGCGAACACGGAGACGCTCGGCCCGCAGGGCGCGGCCTTCGGGATGCTGCCAGACACCGGCGAGGTGATTCTCCAGTGGCGCGTCACGACCCGCGACCTGGAGCTGGACGCCTTCTGCGCGGAGCTGGAGACCTTCGTGAACCAGGTCGAGCAGTGGCGGCTCGCGCTGGAGAACTTCCGCCCCGCCGCGGAGGAGGCCGCCACCCGGGAAGAGGAAGCCCCCATTCCGATCATGGGGCTGGGCGCCTCCGGCTTCATCAGCGTCTAGAGGCCTTTCAACCTTTCAACCTTTCATCCCGCAAGGAACCCCGCCATGTCTTCCGTCAACCTGGCCAACGTCAACATCTCACTGAACGAGTTCCAGCGCCTCTCGAAGGGCGACCACAACGCGGGCGAAGTGAAGCTCGCGGGCGAGGCCAAACTCGCCAAGATCAACAACCACGTCCACATGACGGGGAGGAACGTCGTCGCGATCCCCCACGAGGAAGTGTTTGCGATCAAGAAGGCGTTCGTCGATTTCGCATCCCAACCCAAGGTCGGCGACAGAACAATCGCATCCATTGATGACAAGAATCTTATAAAAAACGAAGGCAATCTTGGCAACAGGACAATCGTCGCCTCGAAAAACTGGGACTTCATCGGCAACATCGGCCGTAGCGCCAAGAAACAGGATGCGAACAACGCCACGCGCGAGCTCTTCCGCCAGTCCATCATCGATTTGTTCGGCGGAGAATCGAAGATTCCGGAATCCGTCAAGACCGCGATGAAGCTGGAGGATTACGGCAAAGGCAAGCCGCTATCCGCACGCCGTATCAGGATCGTCAATCAGGCCGTTGAGCAACATTTCGCGAACTTTCCTGAAGCCGTCAAACTCGCCAAAGCCCATGCCCAATTCGCCTACCAGTGCGCCAAAGGCGACAACGCGACGGTGGACGCCAATATTAACCAAGTGCTTTTAGGCGTGTCGAACGACCCGCTTGCGACGAAACTCGTGGCAGAAAACATGGAGACCATCCTCACACGGGGTAATAACACACTGCGTTCTGTCGAAGACGCCTGCAAGAAGGCACAGGCTATCAAGGCGAATGTGGCCGAATTGCGTACCATCGCCAACGGAAACCAGGATGTGATGAATGCTGGTATGGCATTCCTTTCACACATGCATGGAAAACCTCTCGAATCAGGGTTGCTCACACGATTGTTCAATGAAGCCAAAGCCTTATCAGTTAGCGATATAAAAGGACTCAAAGCAGATTCCTCCGGCATACAGATTCACAAGGCGGTCATGCAGTTCACGTCCGAAATCGACAAGGCGATATTAAAATCTGGCGCGGCTACTGCTCTCGAAGGAACGGACGAAAAAGGTCCCGCCCGAGATTTCATAGGATCGATGATGTTGCTCAAATGCGGCAAAGGCAATCATCCCGCGATATTCAACGCCCTGCACAGCACAAACTCCGCAAAAGTATTGACTTTCTACACGGATGTTATCGCCAAAGGACGTATCGAGCTCGACGAACCAGACGACGCTCTCACGGGTGAGATGAAAATGCAGGGGAGCCTTCTGGCATTGAGAATGAGTGAATTCGACAAACTGGTCGCTATTTCAACTGGCAAGAACACGAATGATTACAAAGGCCTTTCATTCTTCCATGAAAAGTTTGGCTACGAAGAGATGGGTGGCCTCGACATCGCTGCTGACGTGGAGTACATCGCGAAGAACAAGCTCATTTAGTATTGAATAAGGCAGACTGAACAGATGCAAATTTTTCATAACATAATTTTTTAATAAGAGAAAAGACAATGCCGTTAGGACTGGACAATGTAACTTACAAAGCGTTCATCGATTTCGCATCCCAACCCAAGGTTGGCAACAGGACGATCGCATCCATTGATGACAAGAATCTTATAAAAAACGAAGGCAATCTTGGCAACAGGACAATCGTCGCCTCGAAAAACTGGGACTTCATCGGCAACGTCGGCCGGAACACCAAGAAACAGGATGCGAACAACGCCACGCGCGAGCTCTTCCGCCAGTCCATCATCGATATGTTCGGCGGAGAATCGAGGATTCCGGAATCCGTCAAGACCGCGATGAAGCTGGAGGATTACGGCAAAGGCAAGCCGCTATCCGCACGTCGTATCAGAATCGTCAAGGCCGCGATCGACGCCGTGAAAGAAGATATGAAACCAATCACAATCGACGAGACCAAGGCGAAGCAGATGGTCGAAAAGTCCCTGGATTTCTTTGGCTATGTCTTTAACCACCCGGAAGCCAAAGACAAGGCGGCGGAGTTGCTGATGCAGCATGGCAACGGCATGCCTGCCAAGACGGCCCGCGTATTTTCCAACTACATTGTCAATACCATGCTCAACAATGGCAGATACAACATCGAATTCAGTGAAGAGGATATCCAGAACACCGCCGAAGAGATGAAGACATGGGATGAGTTCAGCCCCGGTGACAAGCGTCTTGATGCAGTCGGCAAGGAGTTCACGAAACGCCTGAACAACTATATCAAGGAAAATGTCGACAATCCCAAGATGTTCTCAAAGACAAATCCCGATGTGTTCCGTGCGTTGGAGGATGATGCCAACCGCGCCAGCTGGACCATCAACGGCAAGAAATTACTGAGAGGCAAAGTTGCTCCGCAAGCAGTCATGGACGAATTCTGTTCCGTACTCCCTGATTCAAAAAACAGAAAAGCCCTCTCGACCATCTTTAACCAAGGCATTCAAAGCGATATAACACGGCTTCTATATAAGGATGCAGAAGGGGGACTCTGCCAGTTGCCAGGCGGAAACCTTTTTGTCTCACGCGATTTGGTCAAAAACAACAGCGCGATCACCACTCAAGCCGACTCCATGTACATTCTGCAAGTGTCCAAAGACGGCAAGACCGCCACAATGTCGGTGGAAACCGCACTTCATCTCACGCTTAATGGCCTGCCACACGATGAGTGCAAGATTGGGCAGGCCCACCTCACCCTTCAGGCCACCATCGATCTCACAAAGGACATGCCAGAAGTCACAGACGTGACTTTCGCCCAGACTTTCACGCCTGACGAAATCATCAAATCCGCCTGACAGAGACCGTCGCCCAGCTCACAGTTTGTATAAAACAACATATAAATGATTGTTATCAACTCAGCCGTCGATGACGCAGCTGTTTCGCCCGCTTGTTCAACATGAGAGGATGAGTCAAGGCGCATCCTTTCCCAAAGAGTCTAAAAAAGAATGAAATTGGCCTGCTTTTAATAAAATCTTAATACATTTATTTGCAATTCTCAAAAATTGATATATTATATAGATTAGAATAATAATCTCCAAAAAGCGAGAAAACATTTTTAATCATTGCAATTCAAGCGATTGCAATGATTTCTGCGTGTCTTGAAAGACACGGGCCGTTCCGTTCGGAGACGGAAAATAGTTAAAGGGCATCCAACCAGCAAGAGGTTCCCAACATGGCAAGTCTTACAGTTGAAACAACACGGTATATTGACTTCTATCAAGTACAGGACAGATACGGGAACAATTATGTCCAGCCCCATCTCCTGAGCGTCGTTGACTCCAACGGCATTTTGACGGAATCCCTCGTGAAGGCCGCTAATCTGACGGACGCCCAGAAAGCCGCCATGGAAGCCAACGGCATCAAGTTCGACAAATACGGCAACGCCTACTATGAGACGGAGAACCTGTCGCGTTATCTCCATTACGGCGTCGATTCCAACGGAGCACTTTACGCTTTCAACTACGCAGGCGAGAAGATGAAGGTCATCCGTGACGGCACCCTGCAGGATCCCGCCACCGGCCTCGCCGCGGACAGCAATTCGGCAAGCACCTTCCTCTCCGAAATCAAGGCGACATACAATCTCGACTGGAACAACGTCTCGGTGACCGGCCTTTCGCTCTCCCGCGTCATCATGCTGGTCACGCTCATCCGCGCCGAACTCGTCGAAGAGCAGCTTATCGAACAGATGGACGAACTGGCGAAACGCACCGCCTTGCTCAACGGCTCCGCGGACGCCGAATCCTACATTCTGGAGAACATGAGCAATGCCATCTCCAACACGACATCGTTCACCTATACGGACGGCACGGGCGTACATACCACCACTTTGAAGAATTATCTGACGGACGTCCTTGAAATCACCGTCTCATCCGACGCGTTCCCGCCTTTGGATACGACAGCCTGGTCCACCGACCAGAAGAACCAGATCATCTCCGCCATCCAGACGAAACAGGACGAACTGAACACGATTTCGCAGGAGACCTCCATCAACATCCAGTCTCTCATCAACAAGCGTGACCAGGCCTACCTGCTCGGCACCAACGCCATCGCCCTCTTCTACAGCGGTCACATCAGCGTTGCGAGGAACATGTAATGGACAACATCGGAGTCACCAACGTAACTGCTTGGGACGCAAATCCCAAGTCATTTCTGGACAACGATCCGCAGCTCGTCGCGACGAGCCACACGTACTCCCTCAACTGGGAAGGTGTCCAGTACAAGGATCTTTCCGTCGGCCGCCTGCTCCTGCTCATCAGCATCACTCGCGCGGAAGCCTCTGAATCCATCCTGCAGAACGAAATGGAAATGCTGACCCGCCAGACCGCCCTGCTGGCAAGCTCCTGCAAGGCGATGGAACTGCTGGTGTCCGGATCGACCGTGCAATACAGCACGTCGTTCACCTACGAGGATGTCAATGGCTCCCATACGACGACGCTCGGCAGCTACCTCCAGAATGTCCTGCAAGTCACGGGCGATCTCTTCCCTAATGTCAGCCCATGGGGCGAGCCTCAGATCACGGCGATCATTGCGGGAATCAAAACTCGTCAGGATGAATTGAACACCGTCACCCAGAAGACCACCATCAACATCAAGGATCTTGTCACGAAGCGCGACCAGGCCTATCTGATGGAAACGAACGCCCTCAAACGCCTCCTGAAAGACGCCGAAAGCACCGCTAACAGCATCTAACAAATTCCTGATAAAGGAGATAAAAATATGGCTTCATACATCAACTACACGCAAGGCGCCACTTTCAACTACGACAGTCAAACGTACAACCATTCCTTGAACCTGCAGTTCACGAACTACAAGATGGACAAGTACGGACGCAAGGTGGACGGCGGAAACAGCGATTTGAAAGTCCGCTCCTATTATTCAGTCGATGGCGTCGATTCAGGCGTCAACGGCATGCCGCTGACCATTGAGGATCTCGTCACGCTGCTGACCGTGAAACGTGCCAACATCCTTGAACGCGAAATCACGCCGATGGCCAAAATCATCGATGCCCGCAACAAGCGGATCGAAGACCTCGGCACCCTGCTCGCCTCCGTCGCCCAGACCCAGTCCAAACTGGAATCACAGGAAGAAGGCGATGACAATTCCTACGATTGCAAAGGTCTTTGCTACTACTTGAAACAATATTTCACCGATAGTGAATTGAGCGAAGCGAATCTGCTCAACTGGTGCAACTCCCATAACTCTGCCACCGACAGCTGCTCCTCCAAGAAATCCGACGGTTACATCGCATCCGCCAACCAGCTTATCAAGGCCAAGATCGACTCCCTCAACAACGATGCGCAGTCCGATCTCTCCCGCATGGACAATCTCGTCTCGAAACGCGATGAGGCCTACACGCTCTCCACGGACTTGCTCAGCAAGTTCTCCGACGGCCGTTCATCCATCCTCAACAACATGAAATAACGCAATTTAAGGATACACGTGCCTCTTCTTACGGAAAAGTTCATGCGCATCGTCCGCTATCCCGAAGCCGAAGCATCGCCGGATGGCAGGACGATGCTTGTATTCGACGGACAGCCCGTCCTGTTCCACGAAGAACGAGGCGCCTTGACGCTCCAGATGGAGCTCCCACCGTTGCCCGATGAAGCGGACAAACGCCATGAAACGCTTCTGAATCTCATGTCATACGCCATGGGGCGCAGTATGAAAGACGACGCGATTCTCTCGTATGATACGAAAAACAAGACACTTCTGCTATGGCAGACGCTGAAAGGCGTTATCAGCGATGAGACGCTCGTCTCCACCGTCGAGACGTTTCTCGCCACAGGCGAATGGTGGCGGCAACGTCTCCAAGCCAAGCAAATGACTGCTTCGTCGCAACCGCAGACGATGTTCTTCCGTCCATGACTTTCCCCCGGATGCCGTCCGCATCCGCCTCTCCATAACATACATCCACCCAATCATTTCGGCTGAAAATGATGCCCGTTCGATATCTTACCTTATTAATAATAGCTCTCCTGCTTTCATGGCAGCCCGTCTTTGGCGACACAGAATCCACCATCCCATGGAAAACGCCAACCTTCTCCTACACGGCACGGCAAGCCCCCGTCGCTGAAGTGCTGATGAATTTCGCTACCGCTCAAGGCATCGGCCTAAATCTTCCCGATGGACTTAAGTTGGTCATCAGCGGCAATTTCCACGAACGGCCGTCACAGAAATTTTTAGAGGAAGTCTGTGCATCCTGCAATCTCATCTGGTATTATGACGGTGCGGGTCTCTACATCTGCACGCCTGGCCAAATGCAATCCGTGCTGCTCGAACTCCGCTACATGAAAGCGGACGACGTCATCGAAATCCTCCGCGAACTGGACGTTGAAGACCCGCGCTTCCCCATGGCACGCACAAAGGACAACGCCTTGATCAAAATCAGTGGACCGCCGCGCTATGTTGAACTTATCCAAGAACTTGTAATTAAAGCGGACAATTTGCGCCGCAATCGTCTCGCTCGCGATGAAGAAATCCGTATTTTCAGGCTGAAACACGCCTGGGCCAATGACGTCGATCTCGGTAGCGGTGATAAAAACAGCAATGCGGGCGTCACCGTCCGCGGCGTCGCTGGCATTTTGCAAGAGTTGATGGGAGTCAATCACGCCCGCACCAAACTCCAGACAAAAGAACAGCAGGCAAGCGACAAAAAGCCCGAAGACATGACGGCGGACGAAAAGGCAAAGGACGAAATGGAGCGCATTTCCAACTACGCTCCGCAAATTCTTGCGGACAGCCGCCTGAACGCCGTCATTGTCCGCGACTCCAAGGCGCGTATGCCTTATTATGAACAACTTATCCAAGAATTGGACGTGCCCATCCGCATGGTCGAAATCGCCGTAACAATCCTGGACATCGACAAATCCGCCCTGCTGGACTGGGAGTTGCGGCTCAAGGGTATCACCACTAAAAAGAAATATGAAGCGGGGGCTGGTCTTGATGTGGACAATCTCGCCTCGCCCGCGACGCTGACCGGCCTCGGTCTGACAGGAGCCTTGAGCTATATCAACAATACGTTCTCCCTCGCCAGCAGCATCGCAGCCTTGGAGGAAAAAGGCAAGGCGCGCACGATTTCCCGTCCGAGCATCCTCACATTGGACAATGTGACCGCCACTTTACAGGACACGAAAAGCTACCATGCCAAGGTGGTTGGAAAAGAAGTCGTTGATTTAACACAAGTTACGACTGGTATTATATTGACCGTCCAGCCGCGCATCGTCGATTTGCCGCAACAGGAAATCGAAGAAGGCATGCCGATGCCGCCGTCGTATGAAATCTGGATGAGCCTCAAGATACAGGATGGCGATTTCGAAACCGTTGTGGTTGATGACCTTCCGATGTCCCATGACAGCACGTTGGAGACACAGGCTGGCGTTCAGGAAGGCCAATGTCTGCTGATCGGCGGCTATATGCACGAAAGCGTCGTCGAGAAGGCGTGGGGCATTCCGTTCCTCCGTTCGATTCCGTGGATTGGCTGGCTGTTCGGCGGCATCGGAAAGGACAAGAGCATCATGCAGCGCATGTTCCTCCTGTCGCCGCGCATGATCGTCTTCAACCATTTGAGCAGCGATCCAGTCGAATCGTCTGTCAAGCATCGCGATGTCACGATTGAAAGCGACATACAGGATGAGTTCCGCCGCCGCGACCACCAGCGCGACGTTGATGAACAAGAACGTGACCAAATCCGCAAGGAGGAGGAAGAAGAATGGCGTCAAGAGGAGAAACAGCGCATCAAAGAGCGCCGTGAGGCTTTGAAACGCCAAAAGCAACAGCTTAAGAAAGAGATGGAAGAGCAGGAACGGAATCAGGATCAAAATCCGTAACGCTTCGGCGTCTTTCTCTCCGCACTGGCCGCGCCTTGGAAAAAGACACGTCCAGGTCCTTTGAAATCAAGCGTTAATGTCTCTGGCAACCGTGGCAGGAAGATGTCGCGGAAGCGAAGATGCGAGCAGAACGCCGTCGGTTTGGGGCAACCGCTCCAGGCGACAAGCGCACTCGGTGAGACATGAAGCGTCTCCCCTTCTTCCAATCTGGCTTCGTTCAGCGGCGAAGCCGTGCAGACGACAGGGGACAGCAATCCCTCAGCAGATTGCAACTCCGTCAGCGTGAGCACTTTCTGCAAGGAACCAGGCAGCAGCCTGAAGCGGTCTCCGCGAAGGCGCTGTGAAAGTTCCGCGCATAAGAGCAGCTCGCTGCGCACGACAACGGATTCGTCGGCAGACGGCAATGTCGTGACATACGGGCAGTTTTGGACTCCCAACCAAAGGCTGCCTTTCGTCATAGCATGGCGAAGCATGAAGCGGTCAGGCTCGAACACCCGCGCAAGCCAGTTCAAGCAGGTTCCTTTCCGCAACGGAATCATGCCGGCCTGAATCGTGCCAGAGTAGGCCATGACGCTGCCAGGCCGAAAAATCAAATCAAAATCGCCATCCAGACGGATGGCCCCCTGTTCAATAGAATATTCGTTTTCCATCATAGCTCCAGTTTGTTATCTGTTAAATTAGCACCATGACCATAGATTTCAATGCAATTCGCCAAGCTGTCAGCATGGAAGGTGGCCCTTCCCTGCAAGGCGCGGACGTGTTGCAGGGAAGCGGAGGCGTCGAACGCGGCGAAGTCATGGGCTTCCAAGTCGAGACGCAGCCTGACCTGGCGGCCATGCTGAATGACTCGCTGGAGGAAATATCCTCCATGTTCGAAGAAACGGAAGTCAAAAGCATGAGCGACCGTGAAGTCGGCGAAAAGCGCAAGACGGAAGACCGCTTCGCCGTGCGTGTCCGTTTCTGGGCGAACAAGCTCTCTGATATGCCCAATTCCGATGTCATCGCACGCATCCTACGGCGGTTGCGCAACATGGGCTATGCCTCGCAGGAACAGTTGATGGGAATGTTGCAGGATGCATCAGAAGACGTGACCCACCAATTCGCCATGCTGGAATGCCTGGAGGAAGCTCTCGCGGAAAATCCGCAGGATGCAAGTCTGCGGGAAGTCGTCAGGCAGGCGCGACAGGAGCTTGAACGAACGAAAGGCCCCGAAATCCGCGTCGGCGTCAATCTGGCGGAACTGCTGGAGGAGCACGGCGGCGACGTGGAGGAAATGCAGGCCAAACGCGACCTCTACCGCGGCGAAATCCTCGGCTTCAGCGACCCGCAAACCTGTTTCAAATCGCTTCTGGCCAAACAGGGAGCTGACAAGCTCAGCGAAGCCATCGATTTCCTGCTCACGGCTTGCTCCGTTGACATGGCGGCGACGACGCCCTCCACGCAACCCGAGGAACTGCGCCGTATAATCGTTGATTTGCAAAGTGTTGAGGTGCTCAAGACGGTTCTTGAACGCTTTGACAAGCTGGAAATGCGCATGGGAAGGATGTTTGGAGAACAACTCCAAATGTCCGGCGAAAAGATGACGGGGGAAGTTCTGGACATGACCCACCAGTCGTTCCTGAACGGCTCCTTCATCGAGGCGTTTGTCGCCTCCGTCGGCCTCAAGAAGCTCTATCCGAAGATGGATTTCATGCGCGAGTTTTCAGCAATCGTCCGTTCCATGTCCATGCGCTGCTTTCCAGACGTGGAAAGCCGTCTGCGGCTGATCGACGGCGCACAGGAATATCTTGATGAACTGGTTCGCGAAGACGAAGCAAACCAGGAGGATGAAGAAGAGGAAATGGCGAAATTGGTTTTATAGGAAACGCCGTCGGCGTCCCGCCGTTGGCAATAAAGGATTTAAATGGCACCAAATTGGTTACAGCAGATGATACGCGATTTCGGTTCCCGCATTGGGTTGTCCCAGTTCGGATTCAACGAACACGACGCAGCGGGCTTCAAGACTGAAAACGGTTTCCGTTTCCAGTTGGAATACCATGACGAACGGCTGTACTTAATGCTCGTGTTCCCCATGGCGGAGAACACCGACAATCTTGAACAGCTTCTCGAAATGGTCCATCCCGCGCAACGGCTTCCGTATGCGGTCCACGCCGCGTACAAACCACAAGTGGGCGGTATGTTCATCACTGCGGCCAACATCCGCGAGCTGAACCAGCCGGAACTGACCAGCCGTTTTGAATGTCTATGGAAACTGGCGGCAATCGCCAGCCAGAGATTAGCCTGATATGGAAAACAGAGTTACCAACTCAATCAGTTTCAACACAAACGTCCGAACCACTGAGTTCGATGACTCGCAGCAACTTGCCGCTCTCCGCCAAAACGACACGGCACCGCTGCTGCCGTCTGGAACCGCCGTCACAGAGCAGATCAAGCAGGTCTTCAACTTCACGACCGTTGAAGCCGAACTGCTCCATTTCATGGAGGCCGCCTGCCAGAATCCAACCCTGCGCTCCGCGCAGGAATTCCAGCAGGCCCTCCGCAAAACATTTGAAAATCTTAAGCGAAACCATGGCGACCACCCGTCCAAAGCCGCGCAAGTCCTCCAGCAACTGCTGGAAGACAAACAGTTATTGGACTGGTATCGTGCCATGATTATCGATAATTAACCGTCCCGATGATGAATCCCGATGACAAACAAGTCCTCTTGATGCTGGCATGGCTCTTCCTGCAACATGGACAGACCGACAAGGCCGCCGCCTTGTGCGAGGAAATCCATGAGCAGGAGCCAGAGAATCCCGTCGCCGCGGCCATTCTCGCCAACATCTACCTTCAGAACGCCGAGCCGCAAATGGCTTTGGATGTTCTGAAAGCCGCCAGTTTTCCATCGGACATGGCGCGTCCCGTTGCCCTTCTTGAAGGGCAGGCACTCATCGCACAGGGAAGGCAGGCAGAAGCCAAAGCCCGTTGGCAGAAATATTTAACACAGAAACATGTCTAGTATCACCAATATATCATCCAACATCAGCCGATTCGGCGACATCGTCCTTGCGGCGCTAGTCGTCGCCATCGTCGGCCTGCTTATCATCCCGTTGCCGACACCAGTCGTGGATTTGCTGATCGCCATCAACATCGGCATCTCCACCGTCATGCTGATGCTCTCCCTCTACCTTCCGCGGGCCCTCGCCTTCTCCACGTTCCCGAGCATGCTACTGTTCACCACATTGTTCCGACTGGCCCTGAACGTAACGACGACGCGACTTATCCTCCTGAAGGCCAACGCCGGTGAAATCATCTACGTATTCGGTAATTTCGTCGTCGGTGGCAATTTCGTCGTCGGCGCCGTCATCTTCCTTATTATTACCATTGTGCAGTTCGTCGTCATCGCGAAAGGTTCGGAGCGTGTCTCCGAAGTCGCCGCCCGTTTCACATTGGACGCCATGCCCGGTAAGCAGATGAGTATCGACGCCGATATGCGCGCAGGTGCCATTGACATCGACCAAGCTCGCCAGCGCCGTGCTGAACTCTCCGCCGAAAGCCAGCTCTTCGGCGCCATGGACGGTGCCATGAAATTCGTCAAAGGCGACTCCATTGCAGGTCTCATCATCACGGCCATCAACATCATCGGCGGCTTCTGCATCGGCATGCTGATGCGTGGAATGCCCGCAGGAAAAGCCATCCAGACATACGCCATCCTGACCGTCGGAGACGGTCTCGTCTCCCAGATTCCCGCGCTGCTCGTCTCCATCACGTCCGGTGTCATCGTCACGCGCGTCGGTGCGGAAGACTCCAAGCCGCTGGGCGTCGATATCATCAACCAATTCTTCGCGCAGCCGAAATCCATCATGCTCGGCGCGGTCATGCTTGTCTTCATCGGCCTGATTCCTGGCTTCCCGAAACTGCAGTTCTTCTGCTTGGCCGCCCTGGTCGCGCTCGTCTCCTACAGCTTGATGATCATGAAAAAACGCAAGGAGGCCGCCGCAGAACAGGCTCAGGAGGATCCGCTGCAGACGAAGGCCTCCGTCTCGTCCGTCGATACGGACCGTCCGAAGCCGAAACAGCCGCCGAAGGAAGGCGACGATTTCTCGCTGGTCGTCCCCTTGATGGTCGATATCGATGCGAATGTCCGCCAAGCGTTGACCTACAACGAGTTGAATGAAGAAATCATGTCCGTCCGCCGCGCCCTCTACCATGATTTGGGCGTCCCGTTCCCAGGCATCAATCTTCGGTTGAACGAAAACCTTTCGGACGGCCGCTACCGCATCATGGTCCACGAAGTCCCCGTATCCGAAGGACAGCTTCGCCTCGGCAAGGTTTTCGTGACGGAACAGGCCGAAAATCTCGAAGTCATGGGCATCCCCTGCGAAAAAGACAAGGCATTCCTGCCTGGTTTCGACACCATCTGGACGGATGAAAGCAAAATGGCCGCGTTGGAGCAGGCTGGCGTTGGTTTCATGAAAATCGACCGCGTTCTGACCTATCATCTTTCGCATGTTCTACGGAAATATGCTGGTGAATTCATCAGTTTACAGGAGACGAAGCTCCTGTTGGACCATCTGGAGAAGACCTGCCCCGAAATTGTCCGCGAAGTCATGCGCGTCCTGCCGTTGCAAAAATTAACAGATGTGTTGCAACGTCTTGTTTCCGAAGGCATTTCCGTCCGAGATCTGAAATGTATCATGCAGTGCCTCATCGAATGGGGCCAGAAGGAAAAGGATACCGTCCTGCTCGTGGAATACGTGCGCAGTTCCCTCTCCCGCTACATCAGTTACAAGTATTCAGGCGGGCAGAATCTGCTGGCCGCCTATCTGCTGGATCCCGCCTTGGAGGAGAGAATCCGCAAGGCCATCCGCCAGACGTCCGGCGGCAGCTATCTCGCGCTGGATCCGTCGCAGGTGCGCAAGCTCATGGAATCCATCAAGAACACCGTCGGCGACATGCGGAAGCTCAAGCTGAAGCCCGTCATGCTTGTATCCGTCGATATCCGCCGTTATCTGCGAAAAATCATCGAATCGGAGTATGCTGAACTGCCCGTCCTCTCCTATCAGGAGCTGTCGAAGGAAATCAACATACAACCGTTGGGAAGAATATCATAGGATAGAAAATGCCGAAGATTCTCAAGATATTGACTGGCCCGCAGGAAGGCGCTGAGCTTGAGCTCAGCGTCGGGATCGCCTTGCGCATTGGCACAGACGACTCATGCGACGTCGTGCTCGTGGACGCCATGGCGCCCGCACAGGCCATGGAGCTCGTTCAGGAAGGCGACGACATCTTCGTGACGGTCGCCGCGGAACGGATATTCGCGGGAGACGCCCCCTTACCCGTCGGCGAGAAGACAACCTTGCCAGATTATACGATTCTGACCATCGGCTCCACCCGCTGCGCCATCGGTGACGCCGACAAACCATGGCCTCCGCTACGCTGGATTCCATTGGATGTCCTCCTTGCGGAAAAGCCTGAAACAAAAGAAGAAGAGAAACCGCAGGAGCAAACGCCCGAACAACCAGAGGAGACTCCGCTCTCCCGTGAACAACTGGAGAAATTGGACGAATTGCAAAGCAAACAGCGCGCCAAGCGCGGCCGCGGCCGCGCCATTGTTTCATGGTTGCTGCTGATTCTCATCTGTGCCGCCGGCATGTGGTTCACGGGACGGCATGTCTGGAAAATCGCCGAGCCGAAGGAAAAGGAAGAGGCGGAGGATATCGCGGAAAACGCCCACAAGACTCGTATTGAAAAGCTTCGCGAAAGGGCTGAAGCCCTTGGCTTGACCATCGAAAAAGAAGAGGACGGCAGCCTCAAACGCATTTCCGGAAACGTCCCGAAGACATCGCAACGCACGATTATGGAACAGATTGTAAAATACGACTGCCCGCAGGTTATCTGTGAAATGACCGACGACGAAACATTGGCGCGTTCCGTGAAAGAGCTTATCTGGGGCCTGACGGAAGGCCGTCTCAAGCTCGTCAGCCTGACGGATCGCATAGCGAAAATCATCGGCATGACCAACAGCGAAGACGAATGGAAGACGATAGTCGATAACATCCGCCATGATATCCCTCGTCTTGCAAAGATCGAGGGGGAAGTCGTTTACGCCGATGTCATGGCCGCGAAGCTCCGCGAAGCCCTTGCTAAGACTGGCTTTCAGGATGTCCGCGTCGAAATCCTGCCCGGCGAACTGCAGTTCGTTGGCTACGCACCGAAAGAAAACCGCCAGACATTTGTCAAATTGGTGGAGGAAGCGGTCAAATACTTCCCTGAAAACGCCAAATTGAGCAATTTGGTCAAATGGAAGGATCCTGAGATGACCGTCGAAGGGGAGGCGCCAGTTGAGCCCAAAGCGCGTCAGCTGCCCATCACGGGAATCGTCGTGCATCCCTATCCATGTGTCATTCTGGCAGATGGACAGCGACTTGGTACGGGAAGCCAAGTAGGCGGCTATACAATCGACGAGATATCCTTGACGGAAGTCTCGTTGAGCAGAAACGAAGAAAAACTGACATGGCGGCCGTAAGAATATGGAAAACAGGAAATCGGAACTGAAGCTCCTGGACATGGAGCACAATCTGGCTGGCGACAACGCCGAGTCATACGCGAAAAAGTACGACCGCACGTTGCTGCTGCTGAAAAAGCGCGCGCAGGCGGCCGTGGACGGCGGCATGGAACAGAAGGAATACGCCAAGGCCCAAGTCCTTTTGGACGCCGTTGATACCGCTCGGAAACTCATCAAGCTGACATCCATGAAAAAATAGGGAGGTCCCGCCTGCGTCTCGCCTGCGGGAAGGAGGTCCCATCGGCGTCCCGCCGTTGGGCAAAAAGATATCGGCGCAGGCGGGACGCACGCGCCACACCAACGGCGCAGGCGGGACGCACGCGCCACACCAACGGCGCAGGCGGGACGCACGCGCCACTCTCTACCATTTGAATGAAAAAAAGAGTCCAATAATTTGAAAATTCGATATTTTTAAGTATGTTTTAAGGTTATCTTAAGGAAGAGAAAAAAATTATTCATTCTCAACGGATGAAGAAAAAGGAGGTCAAAAGGCAGAAGAAAAGTTTTCATTAAAAAGGTGTAATCGTTTATTTGTCAAAAAAGAAGTTCGTATTTTCTAGTGTGCATTTGCACGTAAACAACCCCAACAAGGAGTAAAAACAATGGCTATTACCGACAAACTCACCGCTGAGTATCTTGCAAGTTTTAATCCGAATTACAGCCCCTCCGCGCTCAACCCGTATTACAGCGGCACCTACAACAAGGTCCTCCATCTCGACGACGTCTATATGGCGCTGATCGTCGCCGCCCAAGGCACGGAACACCGCGTTGAAGAATCTCTCGAAAACTACATCGAGAACCCCGACGTCCAGGCCAACCTCCAGCAGCTCCAGTACGACTTGCAGGCTTGGAACCTGGCTCTGACCACGTCCACCAACATGCAGAAGAACATGTCCGACGCCTTGAAGAGCATCGTCTCCAACTTGCGCTAATTGATCATGTTCGACTTATCCACGGAAGAAGCACAGCTGTTGCTGGAAACGGGCCTCATGGCCATCGGTCAGAATCGCTTCAAAAGCGCGATGAAGATTCTGATGGCCTTGGAGCAGTATCGTCCCGGCCATGAGTCGTTGGATGTCGCGAAGGTAATTCTGTGCCTCTCGCAATTCCAGGGCAAGATCGCCCTGGAATTTCTGGATAACGAAGCATTGCCTCGGCATCCGGACAGCCGGATGCTGAAGGCGTTTCGTTGCATGGCCTTGATCCAATTGCAACGCGGCGAAGAAGCCAAACCCGCCCTTTGGGAACTGCAGAATGGCGACGACAACGCCGCCGATCTGGCCAAGGGCATGTTGGAAAACTTTTAATTTGGGATAACGGAATCTCATGAGCGATTTCATTGTAGAAGCAATTCAGGCGGCCATGAAGGCCTCGGCGACACAGGCGACGGAAACCGTCCAGGTCGCCCAGCCACCAGACGCCGCAGTCATTGAAAAATTCAACGAAATCATGGCGACGGCGGACATCCGCCCGGAAAACCAGATCGTGCAGGAACCTACCCCCACGCGTGTTCCGTTTGCGGACCGCATCGGCGAGGCGTTCCATGCGGCGGAGGCTCGTCAGTTCGAGACATACGGCAAACTCAACGAGATCGTGGATAGAAGCAAAACCGGCATGTTGACGTTGACTGAACTGATGGAAATGCAGTACCAGGTCGCCAACCTGTCCATACAGCAGGAACTGGTCGCAAGGGTCATCGACCGCGGAAGCCAGGCCATCCAGACATTGTTCAAAAACCAGTAATCTTCACAGTCCCCTACCATGAAACAACTAGCGAAATCGTTGTCAATCTTGACTTTCATCCTGCTGCTTTGCGGCTGTGACGAGATGGTTGTCCTGTTCAACTCCTTAGATGAGCGGCAGGCTAATCCCATCATGGCGGCTCTTCAGGAAAACCATATCTCCTGCCAAAAGCAGGAGGGGGATGAAAATACTTGGAAACTAGTAGTTAAGCAAAGCGATTTCTCAAAAGCAGTGGAGATTTGCCAGCAGAATGGACTGCCACATCAAATCTACCAGGGCGTCGGCGATGTATTCAAGAAGACAGGCATGGTCTCCTCCCCCACGGAGGAACGAATCCGCTTCATGGACGCTCTAGCGCAGGACCTTTCACACACGATTTCCGAAATCGACGGAGTGATTACAGCCCGCGTCCACATCGTCCTGCCGAACAACGACCCGTTCGCGAAGAATGCCCAGCCTTCCTCCGCCGCTGTCGCCATCCGCTACCGCAGCGACTGTGATCTGGAAGACCACATCCCCGAAATCAAGAATCTCGTCATGAACGCCATCGAAGGCGTGGACTACGACAAAATCACCGTCACGCTCTTCAAAGTCATCGTCGCCCCGAAGGACGCCATCACGGGACAATCTGCGTCCTCTCCGAAGATCAGCGATGACATGATGCGGATTCTTGTGACGGCCAACGCCTCGCTGGCCGTGCTTTTGGCCGTCGTTCTCGTTCTTGTCATCATGCGTCTCATCTTCGACAAAAAGCAGAAGGAGACCCCTAAAGACCAAGCTAAGTAATGGCAGAACAAGAAAATACAGATTCTGTACGTTTGCAGTTGCAATTCCTCGGGAATCCCTTGGATTTCGCAGACGGCGGACGCATTGCGGAACTCCTGAAACCGTTCAATCCAGACAGCGTGAAGCAGTGCCCTCACGCATGGCTTCAGCTCAAACCGCTGGCCGAACGGACATGGCTTGTCCCGCAGGAACATTTTGATTTCCAATCCACTCCGATTGCCCGCTTTCTGCTTCTACCGTTGGAGCAGACCCGTCGCATGGCGGATTGGCTTGGAATGCTCGCATATTATCCAATCATACGCATGACGCTGAAAGGTGACATCTTGAACGCGTTGAAACGTGAATTGCCGCACTGTTATCCAGACGTGCTCCGTGTGGCAAAGTCGTTCCAACGCTGGCGGTCAGCACTGGATGCCTCCGTCACAGACAAGGCATTGTTGCCAAACAGGATACGTACCCATGGATACGGCATCCTGCAGACGATGTTCGTCTCCCTTCCGTCAAGCATCATCTGCCGTTGGAAGCTCCGTTTTCCATCTGCGGAAATCGATGCCGTGGAACCAGTTGCATGGCCGTCCGACTCTGAGGCGGACAGCGCACTGCTCGAAGAACTCAACCATCGCGGCCTGTTGGACGCTTGAACTCATGATTATCATCAGACAGGGAAATCTACAGATTGAAACGACGGAACGGCTTGTCAAACGCTCCGAAGCGCAGTCCATTGCGGATGCGATGGAGCTCCTTGAAGCTGTCCGCAAGGAAGCGGAAGACATCCGCCGCCAGGCCCAGGAGGAGTTCGAGACGCAACGTAAGCTTGGTTATGAAAAAGGCCTTGAAGAGGGAAAAGAGGAAATCGCCATCCAGAAGCTCGAACAGGTCGAAAAGTCCATCGACTATCTGGGTTCCATGGAAAACAAAATCGTCGAAATCGTCCTTACGGCGTTGAAGAAATGCGTGGCGGAGATCGGCGACCGCGAGCTGATGGTGCAAGTCATTCAAAAGGCCATGCAGGCCGTCGTCCGCAACCAGCAGCAGATTGCCCTGAAGGTCAGCCCGGAAATGCTTCCGACCGTAAAAGAACGCCTCAACGAAATCCTTTCCAAGTTCCCTGGTGTCAACTACATCAATCTCATGGAAGATTCACACCTCAAGGGTGTCTCCTGCGTCATTGAGACGGATGCCGGAAACGTGGAAGCCTCGCTGGACAACCAGCTTGCCGCAATTGAGAAGACATTGCGTAAATGCTTTAACCAATAGTACATGAACAAGTCACGCAGATTTGATTATATAACGAACACGCTGATGCAGGCGCTTGACGACGTGCAGCCCTACGAAGTGAAAGGCAAGGTGCTGCAGGTCATCGGGACGATTGTGCACGCCAGCGTGCCCGGCGTGAAAGTCGGCGAAATCTGCATCCTGCGCAATTCGTGGGAGGACATGGAAATCCTTGCGGAAGTCGTTGGTTTCGCGAAAGGCGAAGTGCTACTGACCGCCCTCGGACAGATGCAAGGCATTTCCACATTGACGGAAGTCATTCCGACTCATCGTGTTCACCGTGTCGGCGTCGGTCCGGATCTGCTTGGTCATGTGGTCGATGGTCTTGGGCGACCGATTGACACGGATACGAAAGGCGTCTTCTATCCGGAAACATACTATCCCGTGTTCGCCGATCCACCTAACCCATTGGAACGCAGAGTCATCAAGGATCCGTTGCCGTTGGGCGTACGTGCTGTCGATAGCATGCTGACATGCGGCGAAGGGCAGCGTCTTGGCATTTTCGCAGCCGCTGGTGGCGGTAAAAGTACACTCATGGCGCAGATTGTTCGCAACACGGAGGCGGAAATCACAGTGCTCGCGCTCATAGGCGAACGTGGCCGCGAAGTCCGTGAATTCATCGAACGCGATTTGGGCGAAGAAGGCATGCGCAAATCCGTCGTCGTTTGCTCTACATCGGATCGTTCCAGTATGGAACGCCTCAAATCCGCTTATGTAGCGACAGCCATCGCGGAATATTTCCGTGATAAAGGCAAGAAAGTCTTGTTGCTCATGGACTCCGTGACGCGTTTCGGCCGTGCACAACGAGAAATCGGTCTCGCCGCCGGCGAACCGCCGACGCGGCGCGGCTTCCCGCCGTCCGTTTTCTCCGAACTGCCAAAACTCATGGAACGCGCGGGCAACTCCGCCAAAGGCTCCATTACGGCGCTCTACACGGTTCTCGTCGAAGGCGATGACATGACGGAGCCGATTGCCGATGAAACGCGATCCATCTTGGACGGCCACATCATCCTCTCCCGCAAACTGGCTCAGAAAAACCATTATCCCGCCATCGACGTCATGGCTTCCGTCTCTCGTTGTATGCCGGCAATTGTGACGAAGGAGCATTCCGAGGCCGCCGGCAGGCTGCGTAAACTGTTGGCGAAATATGCGGAAATCGAAATGCTTTTGCAAATTGGCGAATACAAGCAAGGCAGTGATGCCGAAGCGGATGAAGCAATCGCCAAGAACAAGCAAATCAACGATTTCCTTTGTCAGGGCCTGTTTGAGAAAGTACCGTATGAAGACACATTGAAAAAGCTGATGGCTGTTGTGCGATAATGGCGAAATACGTTCTGGACAAGTTGCTGGACATCCGCAAAAAGCGCGAGGATGAACTGACACAGCAGTTGACGAAAGCGCGAAGCGATCTGCAGATCGCTGAAACGCAATGCGAAGAAGCCAAACGAAATCTAGACGATTTCATCGCGGACATGCCTGAAAAAAAGGCACGACTCTATGCGGCGGTCATGAACATAGTTGTCAAGCGTGAGCAGCTTGACAAGCTGAAAGAGGCATTGGCGGATTTGGAAAGACAGAAACTTGCTCTGGCTGAAAAGTTGGAACAAGCTAAACTGCAACTGGATGAAGCTCGTCGGACGCTTGAGCAAACACAGAAGAATCTGTTGCTTGCGACAAAGAACACGATGAAGCTTGACAACCATAAAGATGCGTGGCTCCAAGAGGAAAAGCGCATCGAAACAGAAAATGAAGAAAAAGAACTGGAGGATTTGCATAGCAAGGTCTCTCCAGTGAGCGACGATGATGATTCACTGTGATTGGAACATTCAAGGCATTGATTTGGAATATCTTTTTTCCGAATCCATGCCCCTTCTGCCACAGACGACGGCTCCTTTGACCGTCTCTCCGCAGCAGGTGGAATATTTTACGTCGTTGCTTCAGGAAGCAACGATGAACAAGGCATTTGTGCCCAATCGTCCTGAAAAGGCAACGCCAAAATCTCTAGGCTCTCTAAAATCTCTAGCGCATCTAACTCCTTTAGAATCACTAAGATCTCTCGCGCATCTAGCTCCTTTAGAATCACTAGGTTCTCTAAAAGTGCCGCTTGCTTCATCTACACCTACGGTAGCGCAACCACTGCATATAAATTCTGCCATGTCCCAAGTCGTCGTTGCAGAAACGCCGAAAACTGTTTCTGCGCTAAGCACGGAACCTCCTGCCGCAGAAATACCTACACATACGACTCGAATGCAGGAAATACCAGCAGTACCAAAAGCCGTCGTTGTAGAAATGCCGCAGAACATTTCTGCTCCACAAACAGAAGCTTCTGTCGTGGAGACTCCTACGCCGATAGTCCAGCGGCAGGAAGCGCCGACCGTATCCCAACCTCAAGCCGTCGTTGCAGAAACGCCGAAAACTGTTTCTGCGCCAAGCGCAGAAGTTCCTGCTGCAGAAATACCTACATATACAGTTCAAAAGCAGGAAATCCCAACAGTGCCAAAAGCCGTCGTTGCAGAAATGTCGCAGAACATTTCTGCTCCACAAGCAGAAGCTCCTGCCGTAGAGATTCCTACACCGATAGTTCAGTGGCAGGAAACATCGGCCGCATCCCAACCCCAAGCCTTCGTTGCAGAAACACTGAAAACTGTTTCTATGCCAAGCACAGAACTTCCTACTGCAGAAATACCTACACATACGGTTCGAATGCAGGAAATACCAGCAGTACCAAAAGCTGTTGTCGTAGAAACACCACAAAACGTTTCTATTCCATATACAGAAGCTCCTGCCGTGAAGAAAAACGCTTCTGTTCCACACACAGAAGCTCCTGCCGTGCAGATACCTGCACCAACGGTACAGCGGCAAGAAATTCCGACCACACCAACAACAGTCATCGCAGAAACACCACAAAACATTTCTGTTCCACAAGCAGAAGCTCCTGCCGTAGAGATACCTGCACCAACAGTCCAGCGGCAAGACGTTTCGAACACACCGGCAGCAGTCGTTGCGGAAACGCCGAATACTGTTTCCATGCCTCACGCTGAAGCTCCTGCCGTAGAGATTCCTACACCGATAGTTCAACAGCAGGAAGCACCGGTTGCATCCCCCCCCCAAGCAGTCGTTGCGGAAACGCCGAATACTGTTTCCATGCCTCACGCAGAAGCTCCTGCCGTAGAGATATCTGCGCCAACAGTCCAGCGGCAAGACGTTTCGAACACACCAGCAGCCATCGTTGCGGAAACGCCACAAAACATTTCTGTTCCACACACAGAAGCTCCTGCTGTGCAGATACCTGCACCAACGGTCCAGCGGCAAGACGTTTCGTACACACCAGCAGCCGTCGTTGCGGAAACGCCACAAAACATTTCTGTTCCACACGCAGAAGCTCCTGCCGTAGAGATACCTGCACCAACAGTCCAGCGGCAAGACGTTTCGTACAC
>JAGCSE010000006.1 GCA_017964325.1 Victivallales bacterium
CCGAGTGCGGGCCATTCGGGCTTCACGTTCAGGATGCGGCCATGGCCGGAACTGCCGATACGGACATAGCAATTGCTTGTGAAATCAAGAAAACCGCGTGTGCCCCAGATGCGCTTGGAATGTGTGTCGCAAGAACTTGCACCGAGGAGATTGCGAACGACACCGCCGTTGCTCATGTGGATGAGCGACGCGCCGATACGTGCGCCGCCTTTCGTCGGAATGAAGCCTGGCAGTGGCTCTTTAATTTCGTAGGCGACGACACTTTCTGGCCGCAGGCCCGTGATTTGCATGACGGGGCCGAGCGAATGCGTGTTGTAGTGTTGCGAATGATACCATGAACGCCAGTTGTGCGCCTCGTAGCCGGGGATGACGGGAACGCCGTCGATGTAGGTGTAGCTGAGGGAACGGCAGTCGTGGTTATAGTCGTATTCCGCGTATGTGAAATCGCCGAAAATGCCTTGCTGCCAAAGCTTTTTGGCGTATTGGTTCACCTTCATGAACGGATAGTTTTCAAGAAGATTGTAGACTTTGCCGGACTTTTCGACGGCTTCGACAAGCTGGACACCTTCACCGGGCGTGAAGAAAGACGTGACTTCGCACATGACATGCTTTCCTGCATTCAACGCCTTGATGCAGTCTTTTGCGTGGGCGGGGAACCATGTGGCGACGAGCACGGCGTCGATGTCGGACGCGAGGAATTCATCTTCATTGTCCGTCACGAAAGCGTTCGGAAGGTTTTTCTGGAAACGCTCGCGCATGTGAAGATTGTAGTCGCAACCAGCGACGACATCAATGTTTAGCGCGTTAGCGCAGGAAATGAACGAGCTGCCGCGACCGAGGCCCCAGATACCGAGTTTGATGCGTTTGTCCGTGTTGAAGATACTCATTTTTTACTCCTTTAGTTTAGTGTGACAGTCTCACTGCATTCATTGTTATGTGCGTCAAGCCATGTGAGCTTGTAGTTGCCGCGGAAGCCACGGAATGTGACATTGCCGTCCGCGTCGGCTTTCACGCATGTATTGGTGCGCCATTCATGGTTGATGAGGTCGTTCATGGCGAAATACGCGGGTTTCGGCTCCATGTTGCGGGAGAAGAGGCCGGAGACGGACGGTTCGCCGGGAGCGCCGCAGTCGTCGACGACGTTCCACCATGTGATGCCCATCATTGGCTTCAGGCTGAACCACAGGCGGTAGAGGTTGCGGGTGATGACGGCCTGGATGGCCTGCCCGCGTTCGTCGTTGTTGGGGGCGGTGATGGTGATTTCGCTCAGATGGATGGGCAGGCCGGCCTTCTCAAGACGGCTGAATTTTTCATAGACGACGGACGGCGATTCGGTTTCCGTCTTGCCGTCCGCGATGTCCAGGCATGTCTGCGGCTTGAAGAGATGCATCTGTGCACCCATGATGTCGATTTTGCATTTGCGTTGCAGAAGATCCTGGACCTGATTGAGATACGCGTCCGTCATGTTATAGTCGTTGATGTTGAGTTTCGCCTTGGCGGGGAAGACGCTTTCGGCGATCTTGAAGGCGCGGAACGTGTAGTCGCCGGGCATGGGGCCGTATGTGCTCTTGCAGATGCGGGAGCCTGGAACCATGAGGCCTTTGCCGTAGTCCGTGGCGCTTTCGTTGACGACGTCCCAACTGTCGATCTTGTCGCCGTAGCGGAGGGCGATTTCGATGATATGGCGGGCGACGACGGCGTTGAGGCGTGTCGTGAATTCTGGGAAGCGGTCTGCGAATTCATCGGCGGTCATATCTTCGAAACATGGCGCCAAGGCGTTGCCGGCAAGGCGGTTGTTCTGTGGATTGCGATCGAGCTTGGCGTGTTTTAAGACATCGAATGGAACGCTGTTCATCAGCCAGTCCGGATACTGCCATGTGTTGTTTCCCCAGACAATCGTATGTCCGTGCAGGCGAATGCCTTTTGAAAGGCAAAAATCGACGACTGGATCGACGGCGGGGCGGCGCCAGTGGGGCTGCTGTTTGGGATTTGGACAGTTGTTCCAGAAGGCCGCCGTGTCACGGAAGGCCGGTTCGAAGCGCGGCTGGCCTTCAATGAATTCGAGCGTTTTCCAGTAGAATGCTATGGTGGCGGAATTAAAGAGAGTGCCGTAGAGATTGCGGTATTTGGCATTGCGTTCGTCTGTTCCAAGTTGGTCGAAATTGAAGATATGGGCGCCGAAGATGAACGACGATGATGTTTGTTCGATTTTGACGTCCGCTCCTTTTGGGGCTTGTGTCTTAAAGACGCCGTCCGCCTTGCGGTTTGCTTCGATATCACGGTCGATTTTGGCTTGGACTTCGTCGTTCCAACGATTCCAGTAGCCTTGTGACATCGCCTTTTTCCAATCTGCCATGGTTGACATGTCATGCTCCTTGATAGTCATTGAGATATTTTAGAATGAAAATATAAATAATGTATAATGGACATGGCGGGAATCAAGGCGGCTGCTCTTGACAATCGGCGTTTTGATGATTAGACTAAAGAAAGGCGGGAAAGAAGGGGAGTTCTTGCATGAAGAGTTTGCATGACATATTGAACAAGGAGTTCGCATGAGAAGAAAAGTCAGTATTTGTTTTATCGGCTGCGGGCAGTTCTGCCGTTGTTTCGTGCCGTTGTTCAAGAAGCATCCCGATGTGGAATATGTCGCCGTATGCGATTTGATTCCGGAAAAGGCGCAGGAATACCAGAAACTGTTCGATGTGCCGATTGTGCCGACGTTTGAAGACGCGATTTCGGATCCGAAATTCAACGCCGTCGCCATCTTCGTGCAGCGCCATCTTCATGGGCCGCTGGTCATTCAGGCCTTGAAGGCGGGAAAGAACGTCTATAGTGCCGTGCCCGTAGCCAGCAAGATAGAGGAAATCTTTGAAATCGAACGACTTGTGAGAAAGACTGGTTTGACGTATTCCATGGGCGAGACGGGTTATTACCGTGCATGCGCCGTTTTCTGCCGTGAAAAAATGGCCTCAGGCGAGATGGGCGATTTCGTCTATGGCGAGGCGCAGTACAACCACGATCAGCGTCATTTCCACTACGAACATGAAGGGCCGAACTGGCGGCAGGTCGCGGGCATTCCGCCGATGCTGTATCCGACGCATTCCACGTCCATGATTCTCGGCTGCCTGCCGCATATCTATGCGACGAAGGTCTGCGGCTTCGGCTATCGTGAGAAATATCTGACGGATATTTTCGGGGAGAACGGCGTGAATCTGTGGAACAACCCGTTCTCAAATACGGCGATGCTTTGCCAGCTGTCCAACGGCGGCGTGGCGCGAATCAGTGAAAACCGCCGTCTGGCGTTCGCGGGGCCGAACTCCTATATTTCACAGTTCTATGGTTCGGAAGGATGCTACGAATTTGCCGTTTCGCACCATTACTTTTCGCATTGGAGCAAGGAAGACCGCAAGAAGCTGATCATGGAAGAAGTGACGAAGGAGCTTCTTCCTGAAAGTGTTACGGCAGTTTTGAACGAACCCGACACGCCGCAGCGGATCAGCGACGGCATGGGCTTCTGGGAGAGTTCGCCGCGGCAGCATACAGAACGGATTCCGATTGAAATCCGCAATGATCGCAATGGCCATAACGGCTGCCATCATTTCATGGTTGATGATTTCTGCCAGGCGATGGCGACGGGACTGTTGTCGCCGACGAACATCTGGCAGGCGGCCCGTTTCAACTTGCCGGGGCTGGTGGCGCATCAGTCCGCGCTGCAGGGTGGCATCTTAATGGACGTTCCAGATTTGGGAGAACCGCCGGCGGATTGGCCCGTGCTGAAATTGGATTGATAGTCGATTATGCTGGCCCTGCGGAGGCAGGGCCTTTTCGTCATTTCACCACTTGCTTGAAAATGGCTGCGCAACGTCCGCAGTGGATGCAGTTTTGGGCGCAGGCGGCACCGATGCCGCTTGTCGCCCAGTCGTTCGGGAAGGATTTGTTGTCGATGACAAGCGGGGCGAAGAGGGCGGAATGGACGGGATCCAGAAGATCGAGCAGGTTGCCGTCGTAGTTTCGTGAAGCGTAGGCGGCGACGATTTTCGTCGGATTGGCGATGCGTCGCGTGGCGAGTTTGCAGAAGGAGACGTATGGCTCCCAAAGATATGCGTCTTCAGGGCGGATCCATGTGGCGCGAAGGATGTCTTCAAAGGCGTGGTCGATTCCGAAATGCTTTTGGCAGAGCATGAAGGAGAAGTCGAAATCTTTTGCGGAAATGGCTTGTTTGGCGCGATTATGGCCGTGGATATTGTCGTGGAATGTTTGGAAAGGGCATTCGCGGATGCAACCGCTGTTCAGCTGGATGCCGATGCGTTTGCCGTTCTGCGCCGCCCATTGGGCGGTTTGTTTGACAAATTCCAGATCGCGGTGATGTTCGCGTGAAAGATAGAATTCATCGAAGATATCCGCCACGGATTCGAAGCCAATCGTGCCGTGGGCGCGTATGTTGACGGATGCGCGGACTTTGACGGAGGGGAAATTCCGCTTGATGATAGTTGCGATGAAAGGCGATGTTGTGGTGACAATGTCTGGAAACAGTCCGTCTTTGTCCATTTCCGTGAGGACGTTTTTAATCAGATCGGCCAATTCATGGCTGACGGCCTGCTCGCCATAGCAGTTGCAGTTGAAGAGCGTGTCAAGTTTTAGGCCATTTTGGCGTGCCCATGACAGGTCTGTGACAAGTCGTTCACGGAGTTCCGGTGTGAAATCTGGGGCAGGGCGGCAGGAAAGGACGCCTGGCCAAGCGAAAAAAACTTCATCGATGCGATGCAACCAAGAGTTGCAGGCATGGATGAAGTCTTCATTTAGAAAATGCCCGACGGCAAGATTCTTCCCTGGCGGGCATTGTTTGGATTCAGTTTTTTCCACGAAAGCAGAAATCTGGATTAATGGTTCTTCTGGTCTTCAACGAAGGTTTCGATATCCTTGAGGGAGACGTTGCCGACGCTGGCGACGAAATAGCTTCTGGTCCAGAGCGTGGGGAGGCGGGATTTGAGTTCGGGGAATTTCTCGCGCAGGACGTGGGACGTATAGGCCTTGATCTTGCCGATGATGGAGCAGACGCTGAAATCGGGGGAGATTTCGAGGCGGAGGTGGACATGGTCGCTCATGACTTCGGCGGCGTAGAGCTTGTAACCGAATTCTTGCTGTTTGTCTTCCAAAAGTTTGGCGAGGCATTCATCCACGCCGTTGGTGAGGACTTTCCGCCGATATTTCGGGCAGAAAATGACGTGGTACTGGCAGCTGTAGCGGACGTTGTTGACGTACTGGTACTCTTTGGGCTGATTGATGATGTCCATGGTGTTTGTTCTTGGTTAATTGTTTTTCATACCCTGATAAAAGAATAAAAAAATGTCATATTGAATAAATTAAACTAAAAAAAAAAAAAATCCAATCCAAAAAATTAAAAAATAGTAAGTTTAGGCTGATAAAGTTAATTTTTTTTGACAAAAAAGCAAAAAAATCATCTTTTTGGAGGATAGCAAGACATTTTGTCACTTTTTTTGAGATATCATGGGCAGTCATCTGATTTGATGGATAAGTCGGTGCGCATAATTGACAATGCCAATTATATTAATATAAGGAAAAGAACAATCAGGCATTAACAGCATGGAGGTATGGCAGATGACGCCACGTGAACGTTTTTTCGCGGCCTTGGAGCGACGTCCGATTACAGGTCGCGTGCCGCATTTTGAATTGGTCTTCTTTCTGACGATGGAGGCGTTTGGAAAAGTCCATCCGACGCATCGTCATTTTTCGCAGTGGGACCAGATGAGCAAGGAGGAACAATCTCTTCAGATAGAGGATATTGCGGATTTGTATGTGAAAATCGCTGAAAAGTATGAGCATTCGGCGATTTTCTATCATGGGCCTGGCGGTTGGGACGACACGGCGACGCGACGGTGCTTCGAACGAATCGAAGAACTGTCCAACCGCCGCTATGCGTTGATGATGCATGGCGACTGCACGTTTTCGTTGCCCGACGGGAAGCACATGATGGATTTTTCCGTCCGCATGATGGACGACGCGCAGGGGCTGAAAGACGAGGCGGAGCGGTCGCTGGAATGGCATTTGAAACATGCGGAGAAGATGAAATCGTGGGGGACGCTGGACACGTTCGCGCTGTGTTCGGACTACTGCTTCAACACAAATCCGTTCTTCTCGCCGGACCAGTTCGCGGAGTTCGTGGCGCCGTATCTGAAACGATTGATTGCGGGATACCGCGAGATGGGCTATCATGTCATCAAGCATACGGACGGCAACATCATGCCGATATTGGATCAATTGGTCGATTGCAATCCGCATGCGCTGCATAGCATTGACCCGCAGGGCCATGTGGATATCGCGGAGGTGAAGCGGCTCGTCGGCGACAAGGTCGCATTGATTGGCAACGTGAACTGCGCAGCGTTGCAGACGGGAACGGAAGAGGAGGTCAAGGAGTCTGTGCTGTATGCGCTGCAGAATGGCATGCCCGGATACGGATATGTCTTTAGCACAAGTAATTGTGTTTATACAGGCATGCCGTTGAAACGCTATGATTTCATGTTGGATTTGTGGAGAAAATACGGCAACTATTCGTAAAATGGCTGATTGAAGCTATCTTATTCCAGATTTTCGTTCTGTTTTATCAAAAAGGAAAAGCCCATGAAAATGAAGACACTGACATTGAGTTTGATGACATGCCTGGCGGCGACGGTCGGCATGGCGGCCGAACTGCCGGAACTGGCGAAGAACCTCCCTGTGACATTCGTGTATGACGGAAAGCCGTTCAAGCCGGAGGAATGGAAGCCTGCGGAGAAGAAATTGGACGCGGAGAATTCGCAGATGATCTACACATCGCCTGACAACAAGCTGCGGGTGACCGTGACCTACCGCCAGTTTGCGGATTTCCCCGTGATCGAAACGCATCCTGTTCTGGAGTGCGTCGGCAACGAGCCAACGGCGATCGTCGATGATTTCAAGTCGTTGCATTTCAGACGTGCATGCAATTCAAACGGCGTGAAGGTCCGCCGCGTGACGGGCACGAAATGCAATTTCACGGATTTCACGCGGCATGACGTCCTCCTGCAGCGCCGCCATGAATGCGATTGGCTGCATCTGACGACGGATGAAGGCATGTCCACTTCAACATGGCTGCCGTATTTCGGCATAGATTTCGACCCGATGAACGGTGTCGAAATGGCGATTGGCTGGACGGGCGCATGGCGCGCGGACATGCAGTACGGTGGCGATTTCTGGCTGACGACCGGAACGCAGGATTCGACGCATTTCAAGATGCTGCCCGGCGAGAAGTTCATCATGCCGTATGTCGTGATTTATGAACGCCGTAACAAATCCGTCGAAGATGGCTTGGTGGAGTTCCACCGTTTCATCATCGAACACAAGACTCCGCGCGACGCCAACGGAAAAATATTTGCTCCGCTGATGCCCGTTTCCGCCAGCGGCGGCAACAAGACGGATGCCAATATGTTGAAAATCATCGACTTCGTGAAGAACCGCTTCAAGATTCCGTTCGATGTCTTTTGGGTTGACGCCAACTGGTATGGCAAGCATCGTGAAGTCGTGCAGGACACGAACTGCGGCGCGGACTGGTTCCAGTGGGCAGGCGACTGGCATCCAAATACTTGGAGCCATCCGGACGGCAATTTGAAGAAAGTGTCCGACGCCGCGCACGCTGCCGGCATGCGTTTCCTGGTGTGGTTCGAGCCCGAACGCGCGACGGAACTGACGCAGATCGTGAAAGACCATCCCGAATATTTCCATCGCACGAAGAACAATCCGGGCGGCGGCCACTATCTGCTCGATTTGGGCAATCCCGACGCGTTGAAATGGATTATCGAAGAAGTCTCCCGCAACATCCGCGAAAGCGGCATCGACATCTACCGTCAGGATTTCAACTGGGGCGGCCTGTCCCGCGTCATCTGGCATGACATGGACGCCGAAGACCGCAAATGCGTGGCGGAAATCAAGCATATCAACGGCTTGTGGGC
>JAGCSE010000063.1 GCA_017964325.1 Victivallales bacterium
AGAGGCCCGCTACCGCCGCATGAAGACGCAGAGGCCCGCTACCGCCGCATGAAGATGCAGAGGCTCTGTCCTCTGCAAAAAAAGAAAAACCTTCGGCCACCTTGATTTTCCGCCTCTTATATTTACATTATATAATTTACACATCTATCGTAAACTCGCCCGCGAGGCTACCCGCACGGCATCAATCCAGGACTCCCATGACCCATACAGTAGAAAAAATCGGCGGCACGTCCATGACGCGCTTCGCTGAAATCCTCCAAAACGTCATCATCGGACATCGTTCCTCCGCAGAACTTTACAACCGCATCTTCATCGTCTCCGCGTATGGCGGCGTCACCAACCTCCTGCTCGAAAACAAGAAGAACGGCGCTCCTGGTGTCTATGGAAAATTCGCAAAGGACGACGAATCCTGGCAGGACGCCCTCGAAACAGTCCGCGCCGAAATGATCAGGCTCAACCGTTCTTTCCAAAATCTCGGCCTCGACCAAGATGCAGCGGATAAATTCGTCAACGAAAGGCTCGACGGCATCCGCGACTGTCTCCTCGACCTCCAGAAGCTCCGCAAATACGGGCAGTTCAACATGGGAAGCTATCTCCTCCCCACGCGCGAGATGCTCGCGGCCGTCGGCGAAGCCCATTCAGCCCATAACTCCGTCCTCATACTCAAAAAACATGGAATCAACGCCGTATTCATTGATCTGACTGGCTGGATGAAAAAGGAATCCATGTCCTTCGAGAAGGCGGTCCGCCATGGCTTCGAAGGCATTGACATCTCCATTTCACTCCCAATCGTAACAGGTTATGTCAAATATGACGAAGGCATCATGACCCGTTTTGACCGTGGCTACTCCGAAATTACGTTCTCCAAGGTCGCCGTCGTCACACGCGCCCGCGAAGGCATCATCCACAAGGAATACCATCTCTGCACCGCCGACCCCAAAATCATCGGCGAAGACAAGGTAAAAGTCATTGGACATACCAATTTTGATATTGCAGATCAACTCTCTGATCTTGATATGGAAGCCATCCACTCCAAGGCCGCCAAGGAAATGGAGCACATGAACATCCCGATCCGCGTCAAGAACGCCTTCGATCCCGACAACCCAGGCACGCTCATCTCCCGCGATTACATATCACCCACGCCGCACGTCGAAATGATCTGCGGCAGAAAGGATGTCGAGGCTATTGAAGTCATGGATCCGGAAATGGTCGGAAAAGTCGGCTACGACTACCACCTCATGAAGACCATGTTCGACACGCGCATCAGCTATATCGCCAAGACAACCAACGCCAACACCATCACCGTCTTCGTACCGCAGAAGAATCCACGTCTGGAGGAATGCATAGAACTCATCAGAGGGCTTTTCCCAAGTGCGCAGGTGCGCACGTTCGGAACGGCCATCGTCTCTGTCATCGGCACGAACATGAGCATTCCAGGCTTCCTCTCCCGCGCCGCCAACGCCCTCCACTCCGCGAACATCAACGTTCTCGCGCTTGTGCAGTCAACACGACAGGTCAATATGCAGTTCATCGTTGAACGAGAAGATTTTGAAAAAGCCCAGCAGGCCCTCCACAAGGCCTTCGTCGAAGACTTACAAAAATAAGCTTAAAGCCAAAAGCTTAAAGCTTTATGACAAAGAAAGCTTTTTAAGCATGAAGCTTTTGCTTTGAACACCAAGCTTTAGGCCTTTAGTTTTATGGATATTATTTACATAGACAATCATCTGCTTGCAGCCGACAAGCCACACAACCTCCTGACGCAACCGTCGGGAACGGATCACGACAGCCTAGAGGCACAAGCCAAGTTGTTCGTCAAAAACGAATTCCACAAGCCAGGCAATGTCTTTCTCGAAGCCGTCCATCGCATCGACCGGCAGGCTTGCGGCATCGTCCTTTTCGCAAGGACCTCGAAGGCGCTGTCGCGCCTTGCGGAGCAAATCCGCAACGGCTCCTGTCAGAAAATCTACCGAGCAATCGTCACGGGACGCCTCCCAAAAGACGAAGGCGACCTCGAAGACTGGCTGATACACGACGACTTCAAAGCCGCCGTCGTTCCGCAGAAAACCATCGGAGCCAAACGCGCCACGCTCCATTACCGTCTTCTGGAAGCACGCCCAGACACCTGCTCTCTGTTGGAGATACAACTTGAAACAGGCCGCTACCACCAGATTCGGGCACAGCTCGCCCATGCAGGCTGCCCGATTCTCGGAGACGAAAAATACGGTTCGATGGAACCGTACAAAAACGGAGCCATCGCACTCCAGCATGCAAGATTGACCGTCCTGCATCCCATCACAAAGGAATCCATCACATTCGAAGCAAAACATCATCTATAAAACAAGCGGGTAAGACCATGACGGAACTAGAACAACAACTCCTCGCAACTCAGGAACAGGCCCTTGCGGAAATCCAGACCATCAACGACGAACAGTCCTTTGAAGCGGTCCGCGCCAAATTCATCGGTCGAAAAGGCTCGCTGCCCGCGCTGATGTCAAAGCTCGGCACCGTCCCGCCAGCGGAAAAGCCCGCCGTCGGAAAGACCCTCAACGCCGTCAAACAGGCCATCCAGAAGGCTTTTGACGAACGCGCAGAGCAAATCAAGCAGACGAAGGAGGAAAAGAACGCGCTCGATTTGTCACTGCCCGGACGCAAGCCCGAAATCGGCCACAAACATCCTGTTTTCCTCGTCATGGACGCAGCCGTCGCAATTTTCCGCCGCATGGGCTTCATCGTCGCCGACGGCCCCGACATCGACACTGTATGGGACAATTTCGACGCCCTCAACGCCCCGATGGACCACCCCTCCCGCTCCCCTGAAGACCAGTTCTATTTCAATCTGGACAACTGCGACTATCTTGACAAAAACACCCTTCTCCTGCGTTCGCAGACGTCAGACGTGCAGATTCGCACAATGATGTCGCAGAAACCGCCAGTTCGTATCATCTGCCCGGGACGCTGCTACCGTCGCGACACTCCTGATGCGACCCATGGCATGTCCTTCCATCAGATCGAAGGCCTCTATGTCGATGAACACGTCTCACTTGCGGACTTGAAAGGCGTTCTTGCCTCCTTCGCACGCGAAATGTTCGGCGACAAGACGAAAATCCGTTTCCGCCCGCATCATTTCCCCTTCACCGAACCGTCCGTCGAAGCCGATGCCAGCTGCATGGTCTGTGGCGGTGCAGGCTGCCGCGTCTGCAAAGGCTCCGGCTGGATTGAAATCGGCGGTGCGGGCATGGTCAATCCCGCCGTCTTCCAAAACGTCGGCTACGATCCCGAAGCCGTCTCCGGCTTTGCCTTCGGCCTTGGCATTGAACGTCTTGCCATGATCCGTTACGGAATCAACGACCTCCGTCTCCTCTACGACAACGACGTCCGCTTCCTCCAGCAGTTCTGATTGCGGCAACGTCAAAGTTCATAAATACTAAAGGCCGATGGTTTGGGTTTCAAAATAATCCCAACCATCGGCTTTTTTTTCAAATAAAATCCATAAATCACCGAAAGCGTAAAAACGCCATCAATCAGGAAATGTCCCTAAGCTGTCTTTGTTCCAGCCCTTGCCTCTGACCACAAACATTATATTCTTTTATTTTATATGACTCTATATGATTCCTTATGATTTTGCATGATTATTCATTATTTCTTATGAATCATGAAAAATCATCAGTATTCTAAAATCTTTATACATACCCATAAAATTTATTTTTTGTTACAAATATTATTTGACATTCACATATTGAATGCTATTTTATATCAGATTGATATTCATCAGAACTTTCACAAATGACACGCACTAATATTTCATTAATCGAAAGGCAATGAAGAAATGGTATCTGACAGACTTAGGAATCACGCTGTCCAATGGTGACGACCTGCGGAAGGACACCTTCGCCAAGCGGCTTTTCCGCTGTCCAGACATCGTCGCCTGGCTGGTGAAGACCTGCGTTCAGGAGTTCCAGGAGATGGAGCCGTCCGAAATCATCGGAGGCTGGCTGTCGAAGGCGAACTTGCGAATCGGCACGGAGCCAGTCGGACAGGATGTCATCCGACCAGGCGTGCCAGCCATTGGCACGGAAGACAAAAGTGTCACGGATGGTACGGTGTACTATGATTTCCGCACGGAGCTCGCCCTGCCCGGTGCCCCACCGAAAGCGCCCCTGCTTATTTTAGACATGGAAATGCAGAAGGATTATGAAAACTGGCTTGTAATTCATAAAAGGGTGATATATTATCCATGTCGCTTAGTCAGCAGACAGCCAGGAGAGCTGATGGACGGCAGAGAGGACTATGCACGGCTATGCAGGGTATGCTCCATCTGGATACTGCCGGTTGTCCCAAGGCGTATGGCAAACCGCATCCTCCGCATCCACCAGAGAGTGGAGGATATGTCCGATGGACACGCAAAGCCCGCCGGCCCCATGCCAGATGCCCTCATGGAGTCGTGGATGCTCTGCCTCCGTGACGGCTGTCCGCCGAAGCGTGGGCGGAACGGGCTGTGGCTCATGTACGTGCTCCTCACGAAAACCATGCCATCAGCCAGAAAGATGGAAATACTAGAAATGGACTTTGGAATCAAGACTACAAAGGAGTTGAAAGAAATGTTCACCTACGATGATTACCTCAAGGCGGAATACAGGAAGGAAGGGGAGGCACAAGGCATTAAAAAGGGGGAGGCACAAGGCATTAAAAAGGGGGAGGCACAAGGCATTAAAAAGGGGGAGGCACAAGGCATTAAAAAGGGGGAGGC
>JAGCSE010000064.1 GCA_017964325.1 Victivallales bacterium
AGACGCGCGTTGCGGTAGCCGTCGAAATAGCTCAGAGCGGCGGTGATGCAGGGCATCGGCACGCCTGTCTGAATGGCGGCGACGGCGACGCGGCGCCATGCGGCCTGCGAATCGTCCATGACTGCCTTGAAGAATGGATCAAGCAGCAAGTTCTTGAGTTCAGGATCTTTATCAAATGCCTCCTTGATCTTGCCGAGGAAGCGGGAACGGATGATGCAGCCGCCGCGCCACATCAACGCGATGCCGCCGTAGTTCAACTTCCAGCCGTATTCCTTCGCGGCGGCCATCATCAGCTGGTAGCCCTGCGCGTAGGAGACGATCTTCGCGGCGTACAACGCTTTGCGCAAATCAGCCACCAACTGCTTCTTGTCTCCCGTGAACGGAACGACGTCGCCTTTCAGCACGCCGCTGGCCGTGACGCGTTCTTCCTTGATGGCGGACAGACAGCGCGCAAACACCGCTTCGCCGATCAACGTCAACGGCATGCCCGCGTCCAACGCCGCGATGGCCGTCCACTTGCCTGTGCCCTTCTGGCCCGCCGTGTCGAGAATCAAATCGACGACCGCATTGCCTTCGGCATCCTTGTAGGCCAAGATATCACGCGTGATTTCAATAAGATAGGAGTTCAGTTCGCCTTCGTTCCATTCCGCAAACACATCGTGCATCTCTTCATTTGTGAATCCGACGGATTTCATGATGTGGTATGTCTCGCAGATCAACTGCATGTCGCCGGATTCGATGCCGTTGTGGACCATCTTCACAAAATGGCCTGCGCCGTTTTCGCCGACCCAGTCGCAGCACGGCTCGCCTTTTTCTGTATGAGCGCAGATTTTCTGGAAGATGTCCTTTACGAGCGGCCATGCGGCGGGGCTGCCGCCAGGCATCATGCTCGGGCCGATCAACGCGCCTTCTTCACCGCCGGAAACGCCCGTGCCAATGTACAGAAGGCCTTTGGATTCAAGATACTGCGTACGACGCGTCGTGTCCGGGAAATGGCTGTTGCCGCCATCGATGATGATGTCGCCGGGCTCCATTTCGGGAATCAAAAGTTCGATGAAATCATCGACGGGCTGCCCCGCCTTGACCATCAGCATGACCTTGTGCGGCCGCTTCAGATTGGCGATCAGCTCTTTGATGCTGTGTGCGCCGATGATGTTCTTCCCCTTGCCGCGGCTATTCACAAAATCATCGACTTTGCTTACGGTACGGTTGAAGCAGGCGACGGTGAATCCCTTGCTCTCCATGTTCAAAATCAGATTTTCACCCATGACGGCAAGACCGATCAGACCGATGTCAGCTTGTTGCATTGTTGGCTCCTGTGTTGTTTAATGATTTTTTACAAAATAAAATGTTTTTATAATATAAACTAATATTTGGAAAATCTAGATTACTAGAAATCTAGAATCCTAGAAATCTGGTTATTACTGCGTCCTCAACCGTGGATCAAGCGCGTCGCGCACGGCATCGCCGAAGATGTTGGCAGGCAGCACCAAACCAAGCATGAAGACGAATGCGGAGCACAATTTCCACCAGATGATCGGATCACGCGTCAACTCCGTTCGTGCGTCGTTAATCATAGAGCCCCATGACACCGTGTCCGCCCCGACACCGATGCCAAGATACGTCAGCACGGCTTCTGCCAAAACGCCGCCAGAAAATCGCAGAACCGCCGTAATAAGAACAAGATGCATGACGTTTGGGATGATGTGACGAAGCAAAATCCGCCATGTCGAGGTGCCCATCGCCACGGAAGCCTGCACGAACTCCGCTTCTCGCAGACGCATCGTTTCGCCGCGAAGCAAACGGTAAAGCCCTGTCCACGAGGCGATTCCCATCGCGACGCACAGCTGTGGAAGCCCCGTTCCGAATATCAGCATGAACGCCGCGATGAACAGCACCGTCGGAACGGAACTGAACACCGTGCAAATGTACTGCAACGCATCATCGACAAAGCCGCCCATGTAGCCGGAAACGACGCCGCTGAACAGCGCGAACGGCACCGCCAGCAATGTCGTCAGAATTCCGATGATCATGCCCGTACGGATGCTTTTCAACGATTGGCAGAACACATCCATACCGATTCGGTCCGTCCCAAGCCAGTGCTGCCCAGGATATTTCAACTTCGGCTGCACACGATGGACACCAGTCTCGTCCGTCGCCGTCTCATACATGAACGACACATCCGACATCGGCGCGGAATATGTTTTTTCCTTCTTTTCCGTCAACGGTTTCAGGATGTAATCCAATGCGGAGGCACCACGATCATAGAGGATGGCTTTCGTTTCTGGATTGCGACGGAATTCGCCGTTTTCATCTTTCAACGGAAGCCGCCAACCAATGCTGTCAACTAACGCAATGGCAACATACACGCACAATACGAAGAAACAAATGACAGCACCCCGCCGTTGCCGCACTTCCCTATACGCCAGCCGCCAGTATTCGCGGCGGCTGAGCCGCCTGCCAATCAATGTCAGAACCGCCAGCAGCAACACCACCAGCAAGTTCTGAAACCACCAACTATTCCATATTTCCTTAATCATGTTCTATTCCTAATCAATTTCGTGGATCCTTCCTGTTCATCCAAGACGTATTCTCGGATCGACGATTGAGTAGCAGATGTCCGCCAGCAGCAGACCGATGATGTAGAGCACGGAGCCGAGAAACACCATCGCCCGCACGATGGCGAAATCCTGCGCACCCAATGCTGTGATCGTATAGCCCCCCAAGCCCGGAATGCTGAAGAAGTTCTCCAGCAACATGTTGCCCATCATCAACGTCAGCAGCTGCAACGGGACGTTTGTCAGAATCGGAATCATCGCGTTTTTCAAAACATGCAGAAAAAGAATCTGCGATTCGGGCAGGCCTTTGGCCCGCGCCGTTCGCACGTAGTCGCGGTTGATTTCCTCCAGAAACAGCGTCCTGTACAGACGGACACCACCGCCGATGCCGCTGACCGTTCCAACTAAAATCGGCAACACGAGGAACTTCCACATGTCCATCCCTTGCAGGAATCCAGAAACAGGTGTCCAGCGAAGCAGCTTCGCGAAGAAATACTGCCCCGCGATGATGTAAATCAAGCCCGAAATCGACATCAGCGCGACGCATAGGAACTGCGTCACCACATCCGAAACACTCCCGCGTTTCGTCGCGACGATCATCGCCAAGATGATGTTAATCAACAATGTAGCAAGGAAAATTGGTGTCGATACGCACAGCGACGGCAATGCGCGGCGGCGAATTTCGCCGCCAATCGACTCCTGTGTCATGTCCGAATGCCCGAAATTGCCCCACAGCATCGCGAGGCTCTTGCGAAAGAAAATCGTCTCCGATAGCTTGTGCACGCCTTTAGCCGCTCCGTTCCAAAAAAGCGGGACTTCATAACCGTGGGCTTCTTTCCAGCGTTCAACCTGCAACGGGTCCATGTTCTTCTCACCCAATGCCTGGCGTGCCATGTCATCGGGCGTGTTCACCATGAAGAACAACACGAAAACGAGAACGTTCACGCCGAGCAGCGTCGGCACCACGTAAAGAAGCCTCCTGATGATATATGCAAGCATAAGTCCTTGTCACCTCACTCTTTCTTCCACCAGATCAACAGCATTCCCAAGAGATACACGACAATCAGTCCAACATACCCTGGCCATAGAATCGGCTGGTTGTATTTGCGACGGAACGCGTTACGTGCCTCGGCATCAATCCGTAGGCATTTCTTGAACGTTTTGGCCATGTGATGCGGCTTGTAGTTCTTCAGCCAGCCATGCGTCAGGACAAGGCTTTTCGGATGATATGCCCAGCAACATGGCGCATCTTCCTGGAGAATGCGCAACGCCTTCTGTATCAATTCCATGCGTTCTGGACCGTTGTTCATCGTCTCCAGTTGATGGAACACTTTGTCGAATTCCGGCGACGAATAGTTCGTCTTGTTCGAACCGCCTCCTTGGCTTGCAGCGGCACTGTTTTCGCTCGCATAGAGAAACAGGAAATTTTCGGGGTCGGGATAATCCGCCACCCAACCAGAAAACAGCAGTTGCCAATCGCCTTTGTTCACCTTGTCACGGAAGCGATTCAAATCCGTAAGCCGTTCTTCCAAAACGATTCCAAGCTTCGACATCTTCTCTCGCATCCATAAAAAGCCTGTCTTTGACTGCGAACCTGAACCAGACGCATCGTAATGCAGGACGAGTGGCTTGCCGTCAGGCCCGATGCCATTCGGATAGCCCGCTTCCACCATCAACTTTTTTGCGTATTCCACATCCAATCGGACGATTTTCTGTGTTTCTTCGTCCCATCGGCAAGTGAACGGATTGACGCCCTCTTTTCCTTCCTGACAACCATAAATACCTGGAGCCAAAATGCTTTGGCTCATGACTCCGCGCCCGTTCATGAAGATGTCGATGTACTCCTGATAATCCAAAACAATCGAAATGGCCTGACGCAATTTCTTCTGTTTTGGGTCCATCCCCCCGATGACAGGATCTATCATATTGAATCCCAGATAGAAAGACGTCGCACTGACGGACCTGATCATGTGCATGCCTTTCTCGGCCATTTCAGGTGAAAGCCCCATGTCGCCGTTCGTCTCCATGTTCACGGCGGCATCATACATGTCAGACGGAATGCCGCTCGTGTCGTAGTAGCCTTGCAGGAATTTAATCCATACAGGAATCGACTCACGTTCGAATTGGAATCGTATCTGCTTGATGAACGGCATCTTATGCCCTTCATCCGCCATCAGTCCCGCCGCCTTGTCCTCTGCAGACCCCTCCCAATGGTAGAAATCGTCGCGGAAATTCGGATTAGCTTTCAGCATGAGAAAATCACGCAGATTACAATCCGTCATCATGTACGGCCCCGTACCGATCGGCCAATTCTTGAATGCGAAGCCTGCATCGACGACTGCTGGTTCTGCGAAAAATTCCAACGCTTCGTATGGTACGGGAGAGAAGAAATGCAACGACATCCAATACAACGCCTGCGGATACTTTCGCGGCATGATAATCTTAAATGTATTGTCGTCAATGACTTCCACACCAGCCAATGGAATTTTGCGGTAGTCTGGCAAAACGGTATAGCGTTCTGGATTCAGGCCGCGTTTCTGCTGTTCCTCCTCCAGCCGTGCGACTTCCGCCTTGATGGCCGTCGAACATTCGTCCATGCCCATGATGAAGGAAAGAAATGTGCTGTAGATCGGCGACGACAGCCGTGTGTCGCAAAGCCGTGTCAGCGCCACCTTGAAATCTGCCGCTGTCATGATCCGCGTATCCTGCTTCGGAAAATCCGCGATGGATTTCAGCCCCGTCAACTCCTTCGCTTTCACGCCTTTATACGATGGTGTGCCGTCCGCTTCCTTCGCGAAACACGGATGCGGCTGGTATTTCACGCCTTCCTTAAGATGGATGACGTATTCGACCCGCGCCACTTCCGCTGCGGGCGGGTCGCCAGAAAGAATCTGTCCATCTTTTCCAAAATACGTTGGTACAGGTATTTCCGTTGCCAGCATCGGAACGAGTTCGTATGGCCGTTTCAGA
Organism: Victivallales bacterium; assembly: GCA_017964325.1. Next base: position 5,529 of record JAGCSE010000064.1, read on the forward strand.
TAATCGTAGCAGAACGGCATTTCGACGATGCTGTCTAGAAGTTCCCCTTCATGGACGTAGTACGAGACGGCTGGATCAAACGTCTTGAACTCCGAGCTAAAACTAGTAAAATACGTGTCGCCTTCCGAAATGGAAGTCGGCCACGGATTGTTTGTGCAGCTCCGTAGCAGAAGGCAAAACGCGACCATGACAACAGTCGCCGCCACTGACCATCCGATTTTCGCCTGATTCATCGTTTTTTGATTTCCTCCTATACCATAATATATACAAGCATGGAATGCACCCGTCAAATGGCGGCAACAGAATCCAGCCGTTCCTCCTCCAAGTCTTCTATTCACGTCGTTACTTCTTCAACCGCAACGTCTTGATTTCAAACGGGCGGAAGGCCAGATTGATCTCCGCACAGCAGCAGTCGCAGTCGCCTTTCTCAAACGGAACCTCCACGCCGTTTTCTTCCAGCATATTGGTCTCGTAGAGCTTGGTGAACGGAAGGTCCAGATGAATCGTACAGTTCGTGAAAACATTATTGGATTCATACAGACGGAGAATTAGATCGCCAGAGCCGTCTTCCGCTGGCTTCAGGCATTCCAGAATGATGTTCGCCTTGTCGCAACGAAGCAGACTGCATTCTTCGCCCGCGTCGCCCAGCATCGGCTGTACGGGATAGTTCAGCTCATAGCCGAGCGTCACTGCCAGATTAACGTAGTTCGGTTCGTCCTCCGGTTCCCACATCGTAAATGCGTATGTGAATTTCTGGACTCCCTTGTCCGCCGTATGGTCAGGGGCGAGCGGGGAACGGAGCAACGTGAGATTCATGCTGTTGCCTTCCACGTTAACACCATATTTGCAATCATTAACAATTGCTGCACCACGCTGGCCGCCTTCAACAAGAGCCGTCCATTTTTGGTTGCAGACCTCGAAGCGGTTGGCATCGTATGGCCGTGTTGCATGCGTCGGGCGGGCGACATGGCCAAATTGAATTTCATGCAGCGCGTCATCCGCATGGACGTTCACTGGGAAATTCACCTTCAGCATCTTGTGGCTCTCATTCCAGTCAACTTCAGTCTGGAAAAGCAGATGCGCGGAATTGGCTGAAAGGATGATCTGCTGTACAAATGGCGATTCATGCAGCAACCGCGTCACGCGTAGCATACCGAAGACAGGCCCTTGCGAAATGACTTCCACTTTCGCCTTCTGGTCCAACTCAAACGGCGTCTGCTTGTACATGCTGTCGATGTCCCACGCATCATACGCGCCAGGTACATCTTTATACATACGCAAACTGTTGCCAGGAGCCGACATAAACTCCTGTTCGGAACCGACATTCCGTGCACTCGTCAGTTCGCCCAATGAATTGAAGCTGAATTCGACGATGTTGTTCCGCAGCAACGTTTTCGTCGCCTTCACATAATCATTTCGCTCGCCCGTATATGGCTTGGCCTCCGTCAATGTCGTCCAGCCACAGGCAGGAAGATATACCTCCGCGTATGTCAAGCCGTTGAGCTTCTGAACGGGAATCAGTTCGCCATTGGCATCCTTCGCACCAGCGAAGGGCAGTACAACGACCGCCCAGCGGTCGAATGACAGCGAATTGAAATACGACACTTTCTTCTTCGACGGATGGACCAGTGTCTCGATGGCTTTCGCCGTCAGCGCATTCGCCTCATCCTGAATACTCGCATACAATCTTTCCGCCGTCTCATAAACTTCATGGATGGACGAGCCTGGAATGATGTCATGGAATTGGTTCAGCAGCACGCCTTTCCACAAGCGATCCGCCGCCTCGGCAGGATATTCCGCTTTGTTCAACGCCTGTGCAATACCGCCCCAGAACTCCAGTTCATGCAGGGCGACTTCGCTCTTGCGGTTGCCCAGCTTCGTCTTCGCCTGGGAGGTGTAAGTCCCGCGATGGCACTGGTAATACAACTCGCCAACCCATGTCGGAAGAGCCGCCTTTTCGTCAATCGCTTTAAAATAGACCTTCGGCTCAACGATTTGCGTCTTCGGGAGGCCTTCCAAATCCGCTTCGCGGCGCAGGAATTCCAGATGCTCGCGCGTCGCGCCGCCGCCGCCGTCGCCATAACCGAACGGCACTAGACGACCGTTGTGAATCGAATCCTTCTGGACACGTTCGCGCCAACGTGCAAACAGCGCATTCGGAGTCGTCTGTGAATTGTAGTCGTTGTGCAGATACGACAGCATCTTCGTGCCATCTATGCCCTGCCACCAGAAGATGTTGTACGGGAACGGATCAGCACCGTTGTACGTCCAGAAAATCTTCTGCGTGCTAAACCACTTGATTCCACAACCTTTCATAATCTGCGGAACCGCGCCGCTGTAGCCGAACACATCTGGAAGCCACATGATTTCCGTATCGACGCCGAATTCATCCTTGAAGAATTTCTTGCCCTTCACAAACTGGCGGATCAGCGACTCGCCGCCCGAAATATTCGTATCCGCCTCCACCCACATGGATCCTTCAACAATCCACTGGCCACGTTTCACCGCTTTCTTTATTCGTTCGTACAAATCTGGATACAAGGTCTTTACGCGATCATATAAATATGCCTGGCTTTGCAGGAACTTGTATTCGGGATACTGTTCCATCAACGCCAACTGATTGGAGAACGTCCGCACGCATTTGCGCTCCGTCTCCTCCAATGTCCACAACCACGCCACGTCAATATGCGAATGTCCGAAGCAGCTCATCATCGGAGCCGTGCTTCCATTGTGGCATGACAGGACTTTCGCGAGAATCTCACGTCCTGCCTGGACAGTCTTGTCCCGTGATGTTACAGGCAGCTCCAAATCAACGGTCAATGTCATCGCCTTCAGTGCGTCGTCAATTTCCGCTACGCGAAGTGACTCCTTGTCCGCAATGCCGTCCCGCAATTGCAGGAGGCATTCGATGTCCAACCACAATTGGTAGAGATTTTCGTTCCAGATGCCGAATGTGCTTCGCCCAAGACGTTGCGGCGCAGGGTTATGAACCCCTGCTTGAAACCATTCAGGGTGCGGGCCGCCGCCAGCTGTGCGCGGGTTGCCGCCAAATGTCTCCGCCAAAATCTCGAACTGTTCACCGCCTTTCGCCTTCGCTGTCAAAAGGAGTTCACGACCGCTGTTATCACGCGCCCCGCGGGAGACGTCATCGACCCAGATGATGGATTCCATACCGCCCGTTTCGAGCTTCAGGACGATGCGCTGACCTTTCGCGTTTTTCGGAACAGAGACCGTCCCCTTGAACCAACCGAGCTGCCATTCCGTCCCCCAGACATCGCCTGGCTTGATTTTCTTGAAAGCCTTCTTCTTCGCCTCGCCAGGCAGCATGCTGCCGTCCGTTGTAAAATTGGAAAGTTCCAATTCGCCCAATTCACTGTAGAAAAGACGTGGAAGCGCATTTCGCCAATTTTCAACCCGACGGCGCCATTCTGGATTCAATGTCATGATCAACTCCTGCTTTGTTTTATTATGTATATAGATTATTATATTTTATGTTTAATCTATATAGCTTCATAAAACGATTCATTTTTTAAGAAAAACAACATTTCATGGAAAAAGCATTCCTCTCTAACATAATTCACTTTTATGTAAAATAAACCTGCCTCCGCTCCATTTTTCTTTTTTTTCCCTCCCATCTTTCCCTTTTTTCATTTTCAGGCTGTATATTGTCCATAATTGTATTTTCTTAAACACAGCAGGAGAAACCATCATGAGAACAAAAGAACAGCTTATCAAAGACGTTTTAGCGGCCATCGACGCCAACCGCGAACAGATCATCAATATCGGTACATCCGTCTGGAAGAATCCAGAGCCAGGCTACAAGGAGTTCAAAACCTCCGACCTTGCCGCAAAAACGCTTGAAAGCATTGGACTTACACCAAAACGCAATCTGTCCATCACTGGCATGAGGGCAGATTTGGACGGCGCCAAACCAGGCCCGTCGCTCGCCATCTGCGGCGAAATGGACTCCCTTATCATCCCAACGCATCCCGAATGCGATCCCGCCACGGGAGCCGCCCACGCTTGCGGACACAATTCCCACATCGCCTCCATGCTCGGAGCCGCCATCGGACTCGTCAAGGCGAACGCGAAGAAAGACATTTCGGGCAAAATCGCTTTCATCCCTTGCCCCGCAGAGGAATGCATCGAAATCGAATGGCGTAACAAGCTTATAAAAGAAGGTAAAATCAAGGCGTTGGGCGGAAAGGCATCCATGATTCTGGAAGGTGTGTTTGACGACATCGACATGTCCATCATGAACCATCTGTCAGGCGGCAGCTATGGAGCAACAGACCACAATGGATTCTGCATGAAGGTCGTGACGTTCCATGGAAAAAGCGCCCATGCGGCAGGCGGCCCGCAGCATTCCATCAACGCTTTGAGTGCAGCAAATCTCGCCCTTCACGCACTCGCACTGCTCCGCGAAACATACTCTGGTGACCGCTTCATCCGTTCACACGGCATTCTCACCCATGGCGGCGAATCCGTCAACATCATTCCTGACAGCGTCACTATCGAATATCAGCTACGCGCCGAAAAACTGGACAAAATCCGTGTGCTTTCGGACAAGTTCGACCAATGTATGCGCGGTTGCGCCATGGCCATTGGATGCACTGTAGATATCACGACAACAGCAGGTTATATGCCGCTGGCAAATGACGATGAACTCTGCAACTGCTTCTCCGATGTCGTGCCCATCGCCGATCCTGCCGCACAGCGGCCGACTTGCAAGAGTGGCTTCTCCATGGGCTCCACTGACATGGGCGACCTCTCCGTCATCATGCCAGCCATCCACGGCTACTGCCCAGGCGCCGCAGGAACCGGCCATGGGACAGACTACCGCATCGTCGATCCTGAACACGCATACATCGTCAACTCCAAGATACTCGCCCTCATGGCGATAGACCTCCTCTACGGAGACGCCGCCCGCGGCAAGAAAGTCGCCGCCCGCAAGGCCAACTGCCTGCCCATCGCCAAATACCGTGAAATCATGGACTCCTTCACCAGCTTCTCGACGACGGCGAAGCCGTAAAAGATTTGGTTAATAATATGCCATGACTCACGTCTCACGTCTCACGTCTTACATTTCCTTCTGCTTTTGAAATAAGACATGAGATGAGACGTGAGCAGGAAAATCTTTATCACAATAACTTTAGCCTCAACCTCAGGAGACAAACAATATTCAATAGACTTTTTTGAAGAAAATACACATAATGCCCCCCAATTTATTTGAATTAAGGGGGGTGGGTATTATTTTAAATACAACACTTTTTTCACCCTAAATTACTTTTTTATGAAACCCCCTCCCATTCACCTTTAAAATCATGGAGTGCGCACAGAACGATGAAGGAAATTCTGCGCTTTGAGAATATTACGAAACGCTACGGCCAGAATACCGTGCTCGACAATGTGACGCTTTCCATAAATGAAGGTGAAGTGTTTTCCCTTTTGGGGCCCAGCGGCTGCGGAAAAACAACCCTCCTCCGAATCTGCGGTGGCTTTGAAATTCCAGATGCAGGTCGCGTAATTCTCGACGGTGTCGACATTTCCGAAATTCCCGCCAATAAACGTGCTGTTCGTACCGTCTTCCAGAACTATGCTCTCTTTCCGCACATGACCGTATGGGAAAACATCGCCTTCGGTCTCAAGGCGACTGGCGTGGACAACGCCACCATCTTGGCAGAAGTTCCTAAATATCTTGAACTTGTGCAGTTGACAGGCTATGAGTCCCGCAAGCCAGGCCAGCTCTCCGGCGGTCAGCGCCAGCGTGTCGCCATCGCACGTGCTCTCATCACAAAGCCAAAAGTCCTCCTTTTGGACGAACCGCTCGCAGCATTGGACCTCAAGCTCCGCCAACGAATGCTCATCGAGCTGGACACCATCCATGACGATGTCGGCATCACTTTCATTTTTGTCACTCATGACCAGCAGGAGGCCATGAGCATCAGCGACCACATCGCCGTCTTCCGCGCAGGCAAACTGGAGCAGATCGGCACGCCGCCCGAACTCTATGAGGCTCCGCGCACCAGTTTCGTCGCCGCCTTCATCGGTGACACCAATTTCTTCGAAGGGCATGTCGCTTCCGTCGAAGGCGATTACTGCAAACTAAAAATTGACAACTTCCCCACCATCAATCTCTACAACGACAAAAAGGTTCATGTCGGCGAAAAAATCCATGTCTCCATCCGTCCTGAAAAATTCATGATTTCACTGAACAAGCCAGAAAAGACGGACGCCAATACGAACATCCTCCACGGCAAGGTTGAGGAGGTCATTTATCTCGGACCACATACGCGATATTGGATTCGCGTCGATGATTGGCGCGTATCCGTCGTCCAGCAGCATTTCGGATTCGCACTTGATGAACGACGAATAAAATGGGACGACGACGTCTGGCTGAAATTCGAAGCCGACAACGCGTACATGCTCGAACACTACACGGAAGCCGACGAAGACCTTCTGGCCTTGCCGGACACCGAAGAAGAAGTGGAAGAACAGCCCCCCGAAGCCCCCGAACCTGTTAAAACCGAGAAGCAAGAAGAATGAAAATACGGAAATTCGTCAACTGGATTATTGGAGCGCCCTCTTTTGTCTGGTTAGTCGTCTTCTACGCCATCCCCATGGTGCTTGTGTTCCTCATCGCCTTTCGTCCCGTCGATGCAAATGGCGGAATTGGAGATGGTTGGACACTTAAAACATGGTTCGATCTACGTAATCCAAGCTATCCGTCCATCATCTGGCGGACGCTTTGGCAAGGTGTCGTTTCCACCGCAGCCTGCGTCCTCATCTCCATTCCAATCAGCTACCAGCTCTCGCGCATGACCAGCAAGCTGAAAAACGCCTTCCTGCTGCTCATCATCGTCCCATTCTGGACAAATTTCCTCATCCGCATTTTTGCATGGAAGATGTTTCTGCATCCGCAGGGTGCCTTTAAGCATCTCCTTGTCCTTATTGGACTTGCAGACGATTCGACGATTCTTCTCTACAACCAGTGGGCCGTCCTCGTCGTCATGATCTACACCTACCTGCCGTTCGCCGTCCTGCCAATCTACACAGCAGCCGAAAAATTTGATTTCTCGCTTCTTGACGCCGCCAAAGACTTGGGCGCCAGCTCTTTCTACGCTTTCCGCCGTGTCTTCCTCCCGGCCATCAGCAACGGCATCGGAACAGCCGTCATGGTCGTGCTCATTCCCGCTCTCGGAGCCTATCTGATTCCGGATTTGGTCGGCGGCCCGACTTCAGAACTCATCGGCGACAAAATCGCCCAACGTGTTTTCACAGACCGTAACCTCCCGCACGCCAGTGCCTTGTCCGCACTGCTAATGTTCGTAGTGTTCCTCCCGCTTGTCTTGACGAAATGGATCAAGACCATGCAGGAAAAACGCAAAAAATCCGAACAGTAAGGAGACACGCCGCCATGAAAGTCATCCGCCACAGCCGCATCCCCTTCATTGTCACGCTCTTGACGCTCGTGTTCCTTTACACGCCGCTCGTCGTCGTCGCCATCGCATCCTTCAACGCAAGCAAATACGGCGGCGAATGGACGCATTTCACATGGAAATGGTACAGGCAGCTTTTCCATGAACCCGACATCTGGAACGCGCTCGCCAAAACGCTTCTCATCGCCTTCATTTCCACCGTCATCTCCACCATTCTCGGCACGCTCAGCGCACTGGCGTTGCACCGCTCGGAAAGCAAACTGAAGGCCATCTACTACGCATTGGTCCATACGCCGCTCGTCGTGCCCGACATCCTGCAGGGCATCAGCCTCCTGCTGCTCTTCGTCACAATCTTCAGCGTCTGCAACCCGCTGCTGAAAAATTTCGGCATCAATCTCGACCTTGGCCTGACCACCATCATCATTGCCCATGTCACGTTCTGCATGAGCTATGTGACAATGGTCGTGCTCGAACGGCTGCATGAATTCGACACTTCGCTCCTGGAGGCCGCGCAGGACCTCGGCGCCTCCGGACTATACACATTCTTCCACATTACGCTTCCGCTCATCCTGCCGGGCATCGTCGCGGGGGCTCTCTTCGCGTTCATGCTTTCATTCGATGATTTCGTCATTACCTTCTTCGTCAAAGGCGCTGGAGACACCACACTTCCCGTCTATATCCAAAGCGCCATCCGCCATGGCAAGAACACACAGGTGCTAAATGCGCTGTCTGTTGTTTTCCTGATTCTTACATTCGTTATCGTCTTTGCCGGCCAAAAACTACTAACCATGAAAACGGAGGACAAAAAATGAAACACACCCTTGTTTCCTGCACACTCGCCTTGATTGCCGTCGTCTGCCTGGTCTCCTGCGGCAAGCCCAAGCAGACTCTCCATATCTACAATTGGGGCGACTATCTCGCTGACAGCGTCATCGAAAAATTCGAAAAAGAGTTCGACTGCAAGGTCAAAGTCGATGTATTCGACTCCAACGAAGCCATGTACGCCAAGTTGAAAGCAGGCGCAGGTGGCTATGACATCGTCGTCCCCTCCTCTTATATGGCCAAGCCCATGTACGAGCAAGGCATGATCCGCGACCTTGACATATCGTTGTTGCCCAACGTCAAACAGTATTTCGACCAATCCTACAAGGACCTCTGCCTGGATAAGGATATGACCTATACAGTCCCCTATTTCTGCAGTTTCACAGGCATCGGATATGATCCAGAAAAGGTTCCGGATTTCGAGCCATCATGGCACATGTTCGAGAAGGCGTCCATCGTCAAGCATTGCAGCCTCCTCAACGACCAGCGTGAAACCATCGGCGCCGCACTGCTGACGCTCGGCTATGATGTCAATTCCACCGATCAGGCCCAGATTGACGCGGCAGTCGAACTCGTCAACAAATGGAAGAAGAACATCGCCAAATTCGAGGTCGATGATGCCAAACGCGCCCTTGCAACTGGCGAATTCTACCTTGTTCACAACTACAGCGGTGACATGATCCAAGTCTCCATGGAAAAGCCCAACATCAAATTCGTCATTCCGAAGGAAGGCGGCACCGTCACATTCGACTGCTTCGCCATCATGTCCAACAGCCCCAATGCCAAGCTCGCACATGATTTCATCAATTTCATGTATCGTCCTGACATCTCTGCCGAAAACATGAATGAAATCGGCTACGTCTCCCCCAATACAGAAGCTGTAAAGCTCGTGTCTGACGATATGAAGGATAATCCCGTCTTCAATCTCCCCGCTGAAGAACGCGCAAGATGCAAACCGCTCCTCGACCTCGGCGCAGACAACGAAAAATACACCAAGGCGTGGGATAAGATCCGCGAAGAATAAAATGCTCATGGCATAAAACCGTACCTTCACGCCGCCAGTGCTCATCCACTGCGCGGCGTGAAGCAATTAACTCACATAAAGCATCATAGCCATTCTAGAGAGGTTCTAGAATTTCTAGAATTTCTAGAGGTTCTATTCCATGAAAACCTGTGCGAAAATCAACCTATTTCTAAAAGTGCTCGGTACTCGGCCAGACGGTTACCATGAACTGGAAACCGTATTTCTGCCGATACCAGAACTTTATGATGATGTGACCGTCACGTTTTCAGACAAAAAGGAGCTGTCGTTTTCCTGCAATCTCGCAGAACTGAACACACAAGACAACCTCTGCCTGAAAGCAGCCCATGCCTTCTGTGCCATGACAGCCACAGAGCCGTATTTCCATGTCTCGCTCACGAAACGCATTCCCGTCGCAGCCGGACTCGGCGGCGGCTCATCAGATGCGGCCGCAACGCTTCTTCAGCTCAACCAGTTGATTTCCAAGCCATTGTCACGAGATGCACTCGTCCGGCTCGCAGCCTCCGTCGGCGCGGATGTCCCCTTCTTCCTGAATCCGACACCATCCGCCGCCACAGGCATCGGCGATGTTCTCTCGCCAATCACCATTTCAACCAAGCTCAACGTGCTCGTTGCCTCGCCTGGCATACCAATTCCCGTGAAATGGGCCTACGACCATTGCAAGTCACAGCCAACCGTTACTTTGCAGGATTTTCTCCAAACATGCGCTGCGAAAGATGCGGAAGCCATCGCCAAACTCTGCCATAACGATTTGGAATACGCCATTTTCGATAAATTCCCCCTCCTCTGCATGATGCGGGATCAGCTTCTTGCAGAAGGCGCACTCTGTGTCCATGTTTCAGGCAGTGGCTCCTCCCTCTTCGCTCTCCTGCCGCAGCAAAATGCTCACGCAATCCGTGAGATTTTTAACGCAACCTTTCAGGATGTCCCTACGCTCACCGTCTCTCCATAACCTCCCACCAGCCAATGGTTTGATTTTTTGAACACTTCAGATTCCAATCTAACCCTTTTCGCTTGGAATGGCATTTCCTTCCAAGTTCCAAAACGTTGGGAACTCGCAGTCAACGAACTCGTCAAGGGAGTCTCGCGAATCGTTCTCGAAGACGATTATGGCCCGCGTCTCGAAATCGACTGGACGACGCCGCGCTCCAAATCCGAAACAGAACGTTTCCGTAAACGTTCCCTCGAATACATCAAAATCATCGACGACAAATCATCATCCGTCAAGCCATTGGATAATCTTTCGGACGAATGGACGGCCCACTTGTACCGTATGCCTGAAAATGCCTCTCTTGCAACTGCATACATGGTTCCCGCATCCACAGGAGACCCGTTCGTCTTCTTCCGAATCCATTTTTCAAAGGGCACACCAGAAATTCCTGAAGCGACCAGCCGCAAAATCCTACGTTCTTTTTCATGGACAAAAGACGGCTCCGCCCAATGGGCATTCTATGATATTCGTTTCAAACTTGACTGCTGTTTCCGCCTTGTCAGCGCCGCACTGCTGGCTGGCCAGAAACTTCTCGCCTTCGAATGGAAACTCCGCCGACTCTTTGTCTGGCATTTTTCCCTCGCCGACTACATCACCCGCAACTCCACGCCCGCCCAGTGGTGCGCGGATTTTCTCAACAAGTTCAAGCTGCTTCCAGCCCCCCGCTGGACGGCTGTCGATGACACGACACTTGTCGCCACTCGCAAAAAGCTTTATTTCCTTGGTCAATTCGAGGAAATCGGGCGCCTTTGTTACAAATACCATGCCATCTGCCAACATCTGCCCGAACAGAACATGATTCGGCTTGTCGTATTCAACTATCGCAGTAAAAAAGACCTGCAAAAACTTAAATCTGAAGATTTCCCATGCTGACTTACCATTTTGAAAATAGGACCGCCATCGTCACAGGCGGCTCACGCGGCATCGGTGCCGCCACTGTCAAAGCTTTTCTCCAAGCTGGAGCCACCGTCGTTGCCGTCTATTCCAGTAATGACGAAGCCGCCAACGCTTTCAAGGTTTCCCTTGGTGAACTTGCTGCAAATCTGACACTTGCAAAGCTGGATGTCGCTGATTACGCACAGGCGGAAGATTTCTTCAGACAATTCGACGAATCACATCCAACGCTCGACATTCTCGTCAATTCCGCCGGCATCCGCCGCGACGGAGTCGCCGCCATGATGTCCGAAGAATCGTGGCGTGCCGTCATCGACGTCAATCTCACGGGAGCTTTCAATATGTCCAAGTTGGCTATCCAGAGGATGATGGGAAAACGCTACGGGCGGATTGTCCACGTCACCTCGCCGTCAGGTCGCATGGGCATCGAAGGACAGTCCAACTACGCCGCCTCCAAGGCGGGGCTTGTCGCGCTTGCAAAATCCATCAGTAAGGAGACTGCCCGCCGCAACATCACCGTCAACTGCGTTTCGCCTGGTTTCATTGACACGGATTTCATTTCAAACCTACCGCCAGAACAGTTGGACGCCTACCGCAAGTCCGTACCGATGAAGCGTTTGGGCAAGCCAGAGGAAGTCGCGCAAGCCATTCTTTTCCTTGCATCAGAAGAATCCGCCTACATCACGGGCTCCGTTTTGGAAATCACAGGCGGCCTCGCCTGACATTTTATATCTATAACAAAAAACACGACAAAAACATGTAACATTCATGAAACCACTGCCCCATGTTCCTTGATTTCCGCTCCATCGTCACCAAACTACGGCATTTGGACTGGCTCTCCTTGTCGTTTCAGCTAGTCCTGTTGGCCATTGGCGTGGTGTTCATCTATGGTGCGGGCATCAGAATAGGCGGTGCGTTCGTCAGCAAATGGTATGTGCAACTCTTTTGGATTGCCGTTGGTTTTGTTATTTTCCTTATCTGTGCACTCATCGACTACCGCAAGCTTGGCGAGCAGTCTTGGATTTTGTATCTTCTTGGCGTCATTCTACTTGGATTAGTCATCAGCAAAGGCGTGAACATCAACGGCGCCAAGAGCTGGATACGCATCGCAGGCTTCACCATCCAACCGTCCGAATTCGCTAAACCTGCCACGCTTTTGTTCATGTCATGGATCGTCACACGACCTGGCTGGCTGGAAAGCCGCGTGCCGCCGTGGCTTATCGTCGGACTGACACTATTGCCGCCCCTTTTTCTTGTTTTCAAGCAGCCCGATATGGGAACGCTGCTTGTCTTCCTCCCCTTCTCCTTCTGCATCGCTTTCATCAAAGGCCTCCGCTGGAGATGGATCATCCTCACCGTCACAACGGGAATCGTATTGGCGCCTTTTGCGTTCATGCATCTTGCCACCCACCAGAAAGAACGAATCAAAGTATTCCTGAACGAGCCGACATCTGCCCTCATCTCCATCGCCTCCCCTTACGTCTCCTCCGAACGTGCCAAGAAATGGAACGAAGCGTATCAGGCTTTCTTTTATCCTGAATTGCAAGAAGATAAATCAACTGATACAAATGCCAAGGATCCCGCAGCAACTACACAAAAGGCTAAAAGAAAGGCAAGAAAAATCGACAATTGGAACGCAAAGCAATCCATGCTCTCCGTCGGCAGCGGCGGCTTCACTGGCAAGGGCTTCATGCAGGGAACCCAATATTATCTTGGATATCTTCCACGAACAGTCGCTCCGACAGATTTCATCTTCTCTGTCATTGCCGAAGAGACGGGTTTTCTCGGCTGCGGACTTGTCATTCTACTTTTGACCTGTATCATCCTCTGCTCCTGCCGCACGGCTGTTCTCGCCGCAGATGAAATGGGAATGTGCCTCGCGCTCGGCACGGCAGCCATCCTCACGACCCATTCGTTCATCAACATCGCCATGACCATCCAAGTGGCCCCCATCATCGGCATCCCCCTGCC
>JAGCSE010000065.1 GCA_017964325.1 Victivallales bacterium
CGCTAGGCAAGAATATTTTCCGTGTCGGCGAAGCCATCAATGACACTGGTTATACGGTAAAGGAAATCATTCCATCCGAACGCACATGTGTTGTTACGAGGAACGGCCGTGATGAAGTCCTGACCATGGAGTTCGGGGATTCACAAAGCGCGAACCGCAAACAGGAGGCTGTCAACTACCAGAGGGAGGTTGTCGCCAAGGCGGAGGCCGCCGCAAGGCAGAATCAAAACCAGAACAACCAGAACAACCAAAACCGCTGGGCTGACCGTCGCCGCATGATGGGCGGTCCTGGCGGCGGTATGATGGGCGGCCCTGGTATGTGGCGCGGCGGTCCAGGCATGATGGGCGGCCCTGGCGGCGGCATGATGGGCGGCCCCGGAATGTGGCGAGGCGGCCAAGGCGGAACGTCTGGCGGACAGAACAATCCGCAAAGCGGCGGTTCAACGCAGGGCGGCAGCTCAACGCAGGGCGGCTCCGGCAGCAACAGGCCGCAGGGCGGAAGCTCGCAGAACGGCTCATTCAGGGGAAATTTCAACGGAAATTTCCAGCCCTGGTCCACACGACGGCGCTAATTCTCTCGTGATTACTATTTAAATACGTTAATAATTTATTATTTCCATATAAGGAATCCTAAAAAATGCGAATCGACTTGACCAACAAAAAAAGCCTTCTGGCCCTTCTGCCAGTCCTCCTGCTTGCCACGTTGACAGGCTGCAACTCCCTCCAAAAGCCTGATGAACCGGAATCGACGGAACCGAAACCACTCCCATTCTATAAATTGAGCGTACCGAAGGCAGAACTCATCGATGACAGCCCATTGCAGGTCGATGAACCCGAAGTCAAGAAGACCCCTGAAATCTCACGTGCGGATATCCCCAGCCGCCCACAAACTGCAAGAAGTGAATCCGCAGCATCTTCCGATTATCCAGACAATCTCATCAAAGGCATCACCGCCCCCGATACGAAGCTGAAAGTCAACCTCCAGTTTGACGCCAGCACGATTGATGAAGTCGTCGCCGCCTTCGCGGACAAGGACATCCTGAATTTCAGCTTCCTCGTTGATCCGAATGTCAAAGGTGCCATCACGATGTCCGTCGATGCCGAGCTCACCGCCCGCGAAGCATGGGAGACGTTCGAGCATATCCTCTGGCTTTCAGGAGCTTACGCCTCCAAGAATCCAGGCTTCATCCACATTCTCCCCTTCGAGAAGATGCCGAAGGAACGCCGCATCTATGCAGATCATGACAAGCAGCCCAACGTGGAAGTCATCATTCTGAACCTCAAGTACAAAAAGAGTTCCGACATGATCAACTACCTCCGCCCGTTCATGACGGACGGCGCCGTCGCCACCGACGTGGCCGACTCCAATTCCGTCATCATCGTCGAAGCCCCAGCCAATGTCAACAAGTTGCTCGAACTCGTTAAGCGCCTGGACGTCAAGGGCGAAAGCGAATGGCCCGTCAAATGCTACATCTGCCATTCCGTCGATCCGGACGTTCTCGCGGAAGAGCTCAACACACTGCTTCCTGTCCTCGGCTTCCCGATCGCCCAGGCGAACGCCCCCTCCGGCGGCGCCATCAAAATCACCTCCATACCACGACTGAAAACCATTGTCATTTCAGCCTCCATGCAGGAAGTGCTCGACGAAATCGGCACATGGATCAAGTCGCTCGACCGCGAAGACGCAGAGGACAAAGAGGAAATCTATTTCTATAATGTAAAGCACGCCACGGTTGACAGCCTCTCCGCCGCCCTCGACACGTTCTTCCTCACAACAACGACCAGCAATTCATCGTCGTCTTCCAGTAACCGCTCGACATCCTCCCGTACATCCGCATCCTCTGGCAACCGCAGCACATCCACTCGGAACCGCACTACCACCTACAACAGAAACCGTTCCACGACCTCCTCGCAAAACACGAACAACGCCAATCGCCCTGGCGGCACGACAACCAACAACACCTCCCCTACCAGCCGCAGCAACACCAGCCGCACGACAACGTCGGGAAGCGTCTCCACGTCCGGCTCCGTCAGCATCACGCAAAACGTCTTCGACACGGATGTAACGGTCTATACCGACGATGAAAGCAACCGCATCACAGTCAAGACCACCCCCCGCGCATGGAACATGATCAAAGTCTTCCTCGCACGGCAGGACGTCCCACCGAAACAGGTCGCCATCCAAGCCATCATCACGGAAATCACCCTCTCCAAAGACACGGAATATGGCATTTCCTACGCCATCAACAAGATGGTGGACCATGCTGAAGACACTTTGGCCGGAGCCTATTCCGGTGCTGGCGCCATTCCGGAAGCGATCAGCGGCTGGTCCAGCGGCGGGCTTGGCATCCTCTTCCGCGACAAGGCGAACGATCCGCTGGCTTACATCAAGGCCGTCGCGGGCAAAGCCAACACAAAGATCCTCTCCGAGCCGCAAGTCGTCGCCCGCTCTGGCGCAAAAGCCGAACTGCAAGTCGGTATGTCCGTCCCAGTCGCTACGGAATCAACGTCTTACACCTCAAGCTCCGGAAATTTCTCCACCAATTATGAATACGTCGAGACTGGTGTCATCATGGAAGTGACCCCCTACATCACCGCCGGCAATGACGTCCGCATCGAAATCGAACAGGAAGTCTCCTCCGCCATCGCCCAGACGGACACAGCTATCGCCTCGAACGTCCCGCCGTCCATCGACAAGAAGAAGATGTCCACCGAACTCGTCGTTCCGGACAACACGACGCTCCTCATGGGCGGCATGATCCAGACACAGGACCGCGAAACCTACAGCGGCATCCCGCTGCTCATGGACATCCCCTATATCGGCGCCATCTTCCGTTCGAACTCGAAGGAAAAAGTCCGCACGGAACTGCTGCTCCTCCTCACCGTCAACGTCATCGACAGCAAGAATCCACAGGAGGAACTCATCCGCAAATACCGTGCCTCATTGGAGGAAATCGAAAAACTCCGCTCTACTGAAACCCTCTACTAAGTTATTTGCACGGAGGATTTTTCGAAATGCCTGAAAACGATATCCAAATACTGCCCGCAGGAGCGGAACTCACACGGGCCGTCAAATCCGCCATCGCCAAAGAACTCAATATGGCGGACAACATGGACGCGCCCGGCGGCACGCCAGACACGGACTGGGAGCTCGTCACATCCAACAAACTGGACGAGAAGAAGCTCATCGCCATCTATTCCCAAGTTTCTGGAATCCCGTTACTTGACGAACAGGAAACACGCGATCTCGTCCCATTCCCGGACGTTTCATACGATTTTCTCAACTCGCAGGACTGCCTGCCCGTCTCCTGGACGGACGACAGCGTCGTCATCGCCATCACCTCCCCCTACCCCGCCGCCAACCTCCGCCATCAATGGAAATCCATCTACAATATCAACGCGACGTTCCAAATCGCAAGACGAGCCTTCATTGAACGATTCATCACGTCGCTCTATGACAAGCAGGATGAAAACGACGGCACGCTCTTTGATTCGGATTCCGAACAGGCCCTCCGCGACCTCGCCAAGGAAGCCCCCATCGTCAGACTCGTTTCCGACATCTTCAACCGCGCACAGGAAATGGGAGCCTCCGATATCCACGTCGAACCAACTGAAACCGAAGTCGCCGTCCGTTTCCGCATCGACGGCCTTCTCCAGACCGTCCTCCGCCCGCCGAAGAACCAATACGCCGCCATTGCCTCCCGAATCAAGCTCCTCGCAGGCATGAACATCGCCGAACGCCGCCTCCCGCAGGACGGACGAATCGAACTCAACACGCCCGGTAATCCGCTGGACATCCGTGTCTCCACCGTCCCGTGCATGCACGGCGAAAGCATCGTCCTCCGTCTGCTGCAAAAAGACCAGGGCGTCTTCGATCTTGACAAGGTCGGCCTTCTCGACGATACGCGAAAAGAGCTCGAAACGCTCTTCAACATGCCGCACGGCATGATTCTCGTCGTCGGCCCGACAGGTTCGGGAAAATCCACCACCCTCTACTGCATCATGCGCATCCTCAATGCGGATTACCGCAAGATCATCACCATCGAAGACCCTGTCGAATACCAGCTCGACGGTTTGACGCAGATCCATGTCAAGGCATCCATCGGCCTGACATTCGCCAACGGCCTCCGCGCCATCGTCCGACAGGACCCCGACGTCATTCTCGTCGGTGAAATCCGTGACCGCGAAACGGCGGAGATCGCAATCCAGGCGGCACTTACAGGACATCTTGTCCTCTCCACACTCCATACCAACGACGCAGCAGGCGCCATTTCGCGACTCATCGAAATGGGCGTTGACGCCTTCCTGATCTCCTCAGCCCTTCTCGGCGTCGCCTCCCAGCGTCTCGTCCGCAGGATATGCCCCGTCTGCGGCGGAACGGGTCGCCAGCAGGACGACACGACGAAACGCTGCCGCAACTGCCGCGGCACAGGCTACAAAGGACGTATCGCCATCTTCGAGCTGATGATCATCAACGACGAACTGCGCCACGCCATCAACCAGCATGAAGACACGACTGTCATCACAAACATCGCCCGAAAGCACGGCATGCGCACGCTCAAGGAAGACGGAGATATGAAGGTCAAACTCAAGCTCACGACGGACTCCGAAGTCACAAGAGTCTGCAAACTCGATATTGCGGCCTCTGATTGACCACCACCGCACCTTCATTTACTAATGTCCGGCGATGCTTTCATGTTTCGCCGGACATCTTCTATCCACTTCCGCCTTTATTCGCCATTTCATTTGCTTTTTCCTTTTATACATTTATAGTATTAAAATGAAATAAAGAGTCGGAATCAAAGAATTTCATCATTCAACAAATAAAAAGGAATTATCCATGTTCAAAAAGTTGTTCATCGCCTCCCTTATCAGCAGCATCTGCTTCACATCCCTCATGGCGCAGGAAGCTGCCGCTGCTACCCAAACCGCTGACCAGACGGAGAAAAAAGAAGACAAGTACCTCCCGTTGATTACCATGGAACAGGCCTTTGCCAAAGCCCTCCGCACGCGTGCCGCACTCGCCCAGTACATCAATGACGAATCCGCCAAATACCAGAAGGCCAATGACACGGAAAAGGCGGAAATCGAAAAGAACGTCGCCGCCGCCCAGAAGCGTTTCAACCAAATCAACACCTACATGGATGTCATTTATGGTCTCGGCGGACAACGCAACTACCAATACAACCGCGTCACCTCCGAAATCTACCTCCGCGTCGGCACCGTCACGGAAGTCTTCACCCGTGCCATCACCGCTCGCAACAACCTCGCCAAGCAGATTGACCAGCTGAAGAAGGACATCGAAGCGGAAAAGGACGAAACCAAGAAGAAGACTCTGGAAGACATGCAGCTTAAGCTTGCGCAGCGTTATGCTCTCATTGTCAACGCTCTCTACAACATCTTCGAAGTCCATCCCGAACGCCATTACAACTTTGACGCCGCCACCCGCACCCTCTACCTCAAGACCAATGACGAAGAAATCACAAAGCTCCGCGAACAAATCAAGAAGATTGAAGAGGAAAGAAAGGCTGCAGAAGAAAAGAAGGCAGCAGAGGAAAATAAATAACACGCCATTGACCTGAATAAAGCATTAGACCATATTTTAAAAGCCTTGACCAAAAACGGCCAAGGCTTTTTCATAACCATCCACAACAAGGAGACAAGCAATGCAATACTTGAAGAAAGAACTCGCCGTCCAATCCTACTGCCTCCGCAATTTCACACATCTCGGCATCCCCGCCGTCGCAAAAAAACTTCTTGAAACAGGCATGACCTACATCGGCATCGGTACGCCTGAAAAACAAGAAGATTTCCAATCCGTCATCGACCAGTTCGCTGATTTCGGCGTCACCATCGCCGACAATTTCGCCCCCGCCTTCGATGGTGACGAAGCCCTGATGCGCAAAGGCTTCGAATTCTCCAAGTTGCTCGGCCACAACACGATGACCTGCAATTTCAATCTCACGAAGAACATCGTCAAGACGTTTGAACTCGCTGAAAAACTGGCAGCGGAATATGATATCCGTCTCGCCATCCACAACCACGGCTGCTGGCATTGGCTTGGTTCGCAGACCATGCTTGATTTCATCTTCCAGAACACCTCCGAACACATCGGACTCTGCCTCGACACCGCCTGGGCGCAGGACGCCAACCTGAACGCCGTCGAAGCCGTCAAACGCTGGCCGAAACGCATCTTCTCCGTCCATCTGAAGGATTTCGAATACCATAAGGATAAAACCCACCACGATGTCGTCATCGGCAAAGGCTTCATCGACCTGCCCGCCCTCATCACCGCCCTGAAAGCCATCAATTTCCACGGCTACATGGCCATCGAATACGAAGGCGAGCCAGAGAATCCCATCCCCGCGTTGATCGCCGGAAAAGAAGAAGTCTTCAAGCTGATTTAAACAGTAGTAGCTGCGCTTCCGCGCGACTCACAGGAAGGAAAGGATGATTTGTAGTACGCCCTTCCTGTCCAATTGGGCCTGCGGAAGCAGGCCCTACCTGCACTAGGCTTCTA
>JAGCSE010000066.1 GCA_017964325.1 Victivallales bacterium
CATCCCCGCATAGTCCCGCTGCATGGTGATGTCCGTCAGGTTGTTCAGCTCCGAGAACAGCGAGACGTGGCTGAACTTGCTCACGCCGGTGATGAAGAGCAGACGCTCCTGTTCGTTGCGGTCCTTGAGGACGCTGTAGAAGCCCTTGAGGCATTTCAGGATTTCGCCCACATTCTCATTGGCGATGTTGTCCAGGATGGGCTTGTCGTATTCGTCCACCAGAATGACGATCTGTCCCTTTTCGGCCATTGCGTCAATGAGCTTGCCGAATGCCGAGGATGAGTCGCACCCTGACGGCAGGGAAATGGAATGAGCCTTCGCGACGGCGTCCACCTTGTCCAGCAGATAGGCATCGACCTTTTCGGCCGTGTCCTTCATGGGACTATAGTCACCGAAGCGCAGATGTATGATGGGGAACTGCTTCCAGTCGTACGGCTTGTCATGGATCGCGAGCCCTTTGAACAGCTCCTTCTTGCCTTGGAAGACGGCTTTCAAGGTCGATACAAGCAGCGACTTGCCGAAGCGCCGCGGGCGCGCCAGAAAATAGGATTCCCCCGGCGGGTCGATCAGACGCCACAGGTATTCCGTCTTGTCGATGTACAGATAATTAGCCGTGCGCAGCTTTTCAAAGTCATATATGCTTGTTGTCAGATTCTTCATTGAAGCCACCGCCATTTGTCTGGAAAGGGGCTGCCGGACTCCGTGGACGATGTGGGAAGCCCCCGGATGGCTCCCGCCACGGCGGCAAAGCCGCCCATGCCCAACCGCAAACCTGATTAATTTAGCATGAAAAGATGGCTTTTCCCATCATGATGCTGAGAAATCTTGATTTCTTGCTTTTCATCACACGGGAAAACGGTAAACTCGGAGACGGCGACGCTATTCTGGTCAATCTCACAGGCGGCGGCGCGGAACGCGCCCATGCCGACGGCATCGCCATTCCCGCCACGCCGGATGTCGTCTTCACAAAATCGCAGGACAATCCGGACGATATCCATAAGTTACTTGCGCTCTAGATGAATCAGGGCTGATGTTCAAAATCAATTTGCGGGATGTTTTTGTTGCCATATTGATAATCCAGCAGGCCAAGATGATGCATTCGACCGACAACGAATGCAGGATGAATGCCTTCCTGTCTGCAAAATTCTTTTAAATTTTCTTGGCTATACGTCATTTGATGAAGGCGTTTTTCCGCTTTTGCGGGAACGAGGCATTCCGCTGCAAAGTCATCCGCTTCTTTTTCTTTCTTGGCATCACGTTGGGGATAGTCGATTCCCTCAATGAAAATATCACGTTTGCCATGAAGCAGAATATGCCCGAGTTCATGAAAAAACGAGAACCAGAAAATATCATATTGCTTATGATAATCAGATATTTGCACTAGTGGTTTGTCTTTAATCCAACGTGTTGCGCCATTAGCTTTTGTGTTGGGAAGCCCTGGAGAATAAACCAAAACCATGCCTACTTCATTACAAAACCTTTTCAATACAGAAAGACAATCAGACCTACCTTGATTGGCAAGTTCCAATATCTTTGGCAAGTATTCTTTCAATGTATCCATATTGAATGAAACGATTTCTTGTTGTCTCATGGCTTCCAATTCTCCATGACGAAGCCATGCCGATATAGAATACGGATCAGATACGCCGTTGAGAGACAACCTGAATTCTGTGCCTAGTATTTGTTTCTGATAATAAGCTTCCCAAGATGAAGACTTTGCAAAGCCAAAAAAGTCCAAAAGTACCTCTGTTTTCTTTGCAACGGTAAGATTTCCCTTGACGGATATGTATCTTTTGGCAACCATTGTGGCAAAAGGAAATTTCTTGCACCAGTAATAGCTTTCCTCCAACTCCCGTTCACGTTGGCATCTTGCGACATTTTCATCATATCTCGCCTGCATTCTCAGCCACATGTGGGCAGGAATACCCAATACACTTTCAAAGAGAATTGCCATTTCCGATGTTACAGAACTTGCTTTGTTAAGAACGGCGTGAATCGTTGATTCTGGCTTTCCACATCTGACTGCAAAAGTCTTAATTGGCATGCCCAATTCTTCCAGTTTCTCCTGTAGCATGACACCAGGATGGTACGATATGGCTTTTTTTTGCCTAGTGTTCATAAAACCACCTCTATCCTTCTTTATGATAATTCACTATTTCCACCACCACGGCATCACGGATTTCATGCCAAATGTATTTTCCGTCACAATCCGTTGGTATCGGATGCGTTTGAGGAGTCACTATCAAACGGTACGGCTGATTCAAGTCAAACGCCCATTGCCCTTTGCGATTGTCAGTCAATTCATGGAAATGTCCAGGGACATTCCGTAAATCTTCAAATGAATCTGCGTCAATCAAAGCACCAATGCGTATTAGAAATTTCTCCGCCTGGTCACAGCCGAGTTTCTTCTGCGCATATCTGTCCTTATCCGCACATTTCTGCAAAGTCAAAAAATAACCATTTATCAAAAAACAGTAAAACTTTTTTCTCCCAAGATTTTTATAACAATGCATTAACCCGCTGTCAATCCGTAATTTCCATAATCAGCGGGGCACCCGTCATACGGTCAACGTCAAATTGGAAATGGCGGCCGGCCACGTCAAAACGCAACGCCTGGCCGGATGCCTGACCGTCGGGATAGAAATAATACTTGATATTGTCCTCGTCGTCGTAATTGTCGTCTTCGGGCTGCCATTCGATTCTAGAAGACAGGTCGTATGAGGGCTTTGCAGAAATAAAGAAAGGCTCCCCGCCATCTTCCGTTGATTTGGACAAAACGCTGTTCGCGGGCGGAACCCACGTCTGCGCAAGGTTCTGCCCTGCTTCTTCCACTATGAACTGATGGTCGTCCGGCATCAGCTTCAGTGAAATGGCCTTGCCAGTCGCCCTGGCGCGCATGGCCGTTTCCGTCACCGCGCCGCGTATGGACGTCAGCGCGTTCTCAACCGTCATCCGTTTGGATTCGCGGTTGATGCGCGGCATCGCAATGGTCGCTATAAGACCGACGACCACCAGCAGCACGATGAGTTCTATCATCGTGAACTCATGTCGATTCATTGTTTTCCTTGAAGAGGATGATTATTGCTGTTCTTCGCCCCAGCAGGAGAGATCCTTGTTGACGCCCGTTCCGCCGGAAGTCTTGTCAGCTCCGTAACTTTGGATGTCAAAACCAAAATTATCATCAGTTGTCATATAGATGAAATCCATGTCCCATCCATCTTTCGGGAGGGATTTCATGTCCAGATAGGGGCCGTCCCATTTCTCATTGCCGTTCGTCGTCAGAAGTTCTTCCAGCCGAGTCGGATAGTCGCCGACATCCATCTTGAAATTGCGGACAGCGGTTTTCAGCGCTGACAGGTTGGATTTGGTCGTTTCGACTTTTGCCTTCTCCAAGTTGCCCATCAGTTTCGGGACGGCCAGAGCCGCGATCATGCCGATGATGACGACCACGATCATGATTTCAATCAAGGTAAAGTTCCGTCTGCGATTCCATTTCATTGCTTTCATGTTTCTCTTGTCCTTAAGTATTTGATTGTTAAATAAATCTATTTTTTTCAGAAAATCAGCCAGCCGCGCCCTGCATATCCATGATGGCCATGAACATGATAGTGACGACGGAACCGACGCCAAGTCCCAGAAGCACGATGATCAACGGCTCGAACAGCGACAGCAGCCGCTTGATAAGTGCTTTCAAATCCGCTTCATAGCGATCCGCAACACGCTCCAGCATGATTTCAACGGAACCCGTCTCTTCGCCAACCGCGATCATCCGCAGCATCAACTGCGGGATATACGGACTTTTGCTCAGCGCCGTCGAGAGCTTCTGGCCTTGCCGCAATTCTCCGGACAAACCGACAATCGACTTGCTGATGGCCTGATTCTGCACGACGCGGTTCGCAATCGCCACTGTGTTCAGCAGATGGACGCCGCTCCGCATCAGAATCGCCATCGTCCTGCAAAGACGGGAGATATTAGAATAGAGAACCAAATTTTTCGCCATCGGAATGCGCAGCACCATTTTGTCGTAAAACTGGCGGATTTTGCCGTTTTCATCTCGTAACGAATAGATACAATAGCCGATAATTCCTATAAATATGAAGACCGTCCACCAATAGGAACGTAAAATACTCGACATGGCCATCAGCAAATCCGTTGATGACGACTTGATGCCAGCTCCCGCCAGCGCCGTCGCGAATTTCGGGACGATGACGCCCATGACAATGCTCAACAGGATGATGCCTGTTGCGCAGATGAACGCGGGATAAATCGATGATGAAATGATAAATCCTTTTAATTCACGGCTTTCCAGAAGGAAATTGCGCAACTCGCCCATGACCTGCGGCAAGGCTCCCGCTTCTTCACCCGCCTCCACGATGCCTGCATACAACTGCGGAAACGCCCTGCCACGCTCGCGGATCAAGTCCGAAAGCTTGCGGCCTTCGTGCAGACCACGGCGCAAATCCGTCACCGTCTGCTGAAGCACAGGGTTCTCCTGCGCCTCGCCGACGATGCCCAAAGCCTTCTCCAATGGGATGTTAGCTTCAAGCAACGGAACTAGTCGGTCCGTAAACTCAACGACATCCAGTTTTGGCCCGAACAGCTTTCCGTTGCTCTGTACCGTCTTCGACCCTTCCCCGAGAAATTCCAGAGGCATCAGGCCACGGCGCTGTACACGGCGCGTCGCGTCCGTCTGCGAATCGCCTTCTATCAGCAGCTCGCTGATGCTGCCTGATGCATCACTGACTTTGAACTTGAATAATGGCATATCTTGCTAATACTAATTTTCTTGCTTCTGGTCTGGATTTTCCTGCGAGGCTGGCTTTTTGAGCGACACCATCAGCGGGCGAATCAATTCGGGAACACCGTCGATGATTACTTTGATTTCATACTTGCCTGGAAGTTTGAACACGATGTTCTTGAGATTGAAGGTCATATCCACAACTTGAAATGGATTCTCGAAATTGAGCGTAAAGTTTTTCCTGAAAACAGGTTCCTGCAGTTCTGGATGCTCACAGATAAGTTCACAGGGATACGAACCTTGCCCGCCTGTCACGGACACCAACACCATCATCGACGAATGGATGCACGGTAATTTTGGGGCATGAATCTGGCTGAACAGCCCGATCAAAGATCGCTTTCCTGTAATGACATCTTGGATGATCGTGTCGCAAAGCAACAACGACAAGCCCATGGGTATTTCTGACGTTTTCATTTTCTCACCTTTTTGTTAAATAAACGTTACTCCGCAAGGTTTATTGCCTGTCCATCCCAAAAAACGTTCAACCTTACATGATAAATATAGCCTGTTTTACGAGATTTAAAAACAGGTCATGACAGGAAAAACGCAAATGGACGGCTATATTACATAAAATAATAGAGATTTAGGCATTTCAATTAAGATAGCGTCATGTCCATACGATCAGTCATCATCGGCTTTCTCGGAGTCATTGTCCTTTGCGGTTTTACATTCTTCAACGACATGGTCATCCGCGGGACGTTTCTTGTTGGCAATTTCTTGCCTATCAGCATCTTGGGCATGGTCATCCTCTTTGTGCTCATCGGCAACCCGCTCCTGAGATTGTTCGGTCAGAAGGCTCCGTTGACGGGCAAAGAACTAGCCGTTATCATTGGGCTGATTCTTTTCGTCTGTTTCATTCCGGGCCGCGGCTTCATGCACCATTTCACGAACAATCTCATGTTTCCGCATCACTACAGCCGCACGAACACTGCATGGAAAGGAGAAGTCCCGAAAATCCCTTTCGGACGCATTATCGAATGGCGCAAGCTTGTAGGGCATCTTGAACAGGCGGACGCCGCCAATCCAGACGATGCGGTGTTGCTCGTCAAATCGCATCTATCACAGGAGACACTCGCCCTCATGCCGAAAGGCGATGAAGAAGTCTCTGTCGCTTTCCAAAATAAACTGCTGGAAGAACTTAACAATCTCATTGGCGATGGTGCGCTCACGCCCGCCGTGCGGCAGCATCCCATTCCACTTCCGACTTACGCCGAACACTGGCTCTCCAGGCCAGATGACTTGATGACGGATGAAGAAAAGCAAGGCGTCACCCGCGCCGTCATCGATGTCGCCTTCCCAGAATCCATCCGTCTCCGCAACCCCGGCGCCGTCCCGCTCGTGCCGCCTGTCATGTTGGCGGATCCGCGTCTCAATCCTACTGCATTGGATGGCTTTATCAATGGCATTGGCGAAGGCGACAACACGATTTCCCTCACGAAAGACATCCCGTGGATCGTCTGGATGCGCGCCATTCTCTTCTGGATTCCGCTGACCGTCGTCGTCTGTCTGGCCGCCACGGGTCTCGCACTTGTCGTCCATCGCCAATGGGCGACACATGAACATCTTCCATATCCGACCATTGAATTCACGCGGATGCTTCTGCCCGAAGAGGGCAACGTCATCAGCGATCTCTTCCGCAACAAGCTCTTCTGGCTCGGCCTCATACCGATTCTCGTCATCCACCTCAACAACTGCGCATGCGTCTGGTGGCCGGAATATCTGATTCCTGTCCGTGTCCGCTACTATTTCTGGGCCTTTCTGAAACTCATGCCGACATATCACCGTTCAGGCATTGGCACATGGGATTTGTTCAATCCAAACATCATTTTCACCGCCATCGGCTTTGCCTATTTCCTGCCCAAAGACGTTTCGTTTTCCCTTGGCATGTCGCCGTTTATATTTGGATACATCACGGGAACGCTTTCCAAATACGGTGTCCAGCTTGGTCCTGTCATGACACGTCCCACGCTGAACTCCTTCTTCTATGCAGGCGGTTTTCTCGGCATGTTCTGCGTGCTGATGTACACGGGGCGACATTACTATATGTCCGTGATGAAGCGCAGTTTTGGAATCAGAGGCGGCGATGAGGTCGAATCGCATGCCGTATGGGGCTTTCGTGTCTTCCTGCTTGGAATCATTGCATTCGTATTGATTGCTGTCCAGACGGGGCTCCAATGGCCATTCGCACTTTTGTATGGAATCGGACTGCTCATCCTGTTGACGGTCTGCAGCCGACTTATGGCCGAAGCGGGCGTATTCTTCCTCCATACCAACATCTTCCCATGTGCCATCCTATGGGGCTTTTTCGGTGTACAAGCCATTGGACCGGAGCAGCTTCTCATCATGGGAATTCTTTCCTGCACGATGTTCGTCGATCCGCGTGAATGCTTCATGCCGTTCGCTGTCGAAAGCCTCTGCCTCAACGACCAGATGAAGACGAAAATCGGCAAAATCGCCATGTACGGCGTCATCGCCATCATCGTTGGGTTCGCCATTGCGATTCCAGCGACGCTTTATTTCCAATATAAAGAAGGCGCCATCGCCGCAGGCGACGGCTGGTCCTACGGTTCTCCGCCCACGATGGCCATCAACTCCAGCCTCTATATCCGCAGCACGATGCAGGCCCAAGGAGCACTTCAGACCGTTGACAACCGCTCGCCGTGGCAGCGTTTCGCCGCCATGACGCCCGTCAAGGAAGCCATGCCTTCCTTTATCGCGACGTTTACGCTTGTCATTCTCTTTACATTCCTGCGGCAGCGACTCCCCTGGTGGCCGCTTCATCCCGTCCTTTTCCTGACGATGGGGACATGGCAAAGTACGTTCCTTGCGGGCTCCTTTGTGTTAGGATGGGTCATCAAGCATATTGTCACAAAATACGGTGGTGGAAAACTTTATCAAAAACTAAAGCCAACGATGGCTGGTTTGGTTGCAGGCGAATTTCTGGCGGGTGTCATTGCCATCATCATCAGTCTTTCGTACTATTTCATCACGGGCGAGCATCCGAAGAGCTTCTCGATCTACCGTTAAAATCCGTCACTGAATTTGCTTTTTATCATTCATGCCGTATTTTAATGACCAAGAGAAAAAGTTCCAGTAGCTCAGCTGGATAGAGCGACTGCCTCCGGAGCAGTAGGTCGCAGGTTCGAATCCTGTCTGGAACGCCATGTAAAAGCCGTAATTTCAGTAAGTTACGGCTTTTTTTGCTTTTTGGGTTTCATTTCTGTTATTTTCTGCTAGTTTAGGTATAAATCACATATGGTATTTTTGTGAAAAGACAACCAAAAGACAACCAACTGATATATGTATGTATTCATACTTAAAATGACTAATATGAACTAGATTAAAAAAGTTGTTTTCCAAGCATCTGATTCACCCAAAAATGACAAACATATTTATCAGCCACCAGATTGACCATGCCATGACACAAAAAAAAACCGAATCGCTTCCATCGGTGTGAAACGATTCGGCTTTTTTTAGTTCCAATTTGTCTATGGCCCACCACTAAAGACACGTAGCTGCATCATGCCTCCTTCTTCATCTCTATACCTTCCGTAAGAAGCCGTGTAACCTCCTCTTGATTGAAACGGATCTTTCGCTTGCTCATCCTCCTGCCGCAAATGACCCCGTCCTTCTCCCAGTTGCTTAAAGTACGGCGGGTAATCCCAAGCTGTTCACACACTGCTTTC
>JAGCSE010000001.1 GCA_017964325.1 Victivallales bacterium
AGGGTTCGTTGAAGGCGATGTGGCCGTCAACGCCGGAGCCGCCGAGGAACAGGTCGATGCCGCCGTAGGAGGCGATCTTCGCTTCATAGCGGGCGCATTCGGCTTCCAGATCGGCCGCCATGCCGTCGAGAATGTTCACATTTTCCTTCGGGATGTCGATGTGGTCGAAGAAATTGTCGTGCATGAAGAACCAGTAGCTTTCATGATGGGTCTTCGGCAGACCGACATATTCGTCCATGTTGAACGTCACGACGTTCTTGAAACTGACCTTTCCGGCCTTGTAGTATTGGATGAGACGCGCATAGACGCCGAGGGGGGAGGAACCAGTGGGGAGACCGAGAATGAACGGCTTGTCGCCCTTGTGGTTGTTGATGGCGGCCATGATATGGTTGGCTGCCCATTCGCACATCTTGTCGTAGTTCTGCTGGATGATGACCTTCATGATTTTCTTCCTGCTTTTAAATGCCTTTTTTCTACGTTCAAGTGGGAATCGCTTGAATTCACAAAAACAAATGTAGCACAATTTTGGCATTTGTCACGTGGAATGGAGCGATATTGTCACAAAATCTCCTCTCTCTGGTTCAATACAGCCTCTATTTGCGCCACCAACTGCTCTTTTTCAGGCATGTAAAGGACATACCGCGAAGCGAAAATCTGGTTTGACATCCCGCCAAGGGCATATTCGGCGGCCACACGGTCTTTGCTCGTGCAGAGAATGATCCCTATGGGCGGATTATCATCTGGATCATTCACCTCCGCTGCATAGTAATTCAAATACATATTCAACTGTCCCACAGTCTCTGCCATTAGCTTCTCCGTCTTCAGCTCAATGAGGACATACGCACGTAAGATTTTGTTGTAGAATACCATATCAACATAATAGTGGGTATTGTTGAGAGTGATACGCTGCTGCGTACCCACGAACATGAAGCCCCGTCCAAGCTCCAACAGAAATTTTTCAATCTGCTTGACAAGCGATTTTTCAAGATCACTTTCAAGGATGGGCTTTTCATCGGGTATTCCAAGAAACTCAAACACGTATGGATCCCGTATGATGTCCGACGGCTTCGCAATTTCATTTCCCTTGGCGGCCAATTCCGCCACATGCCGCTTGTTGTCATCGCCTTTCGAAAGCAGAAGCCTCTCGAACAACGAAGATGCGATTTGTCGTTTCAGTTCTCTAACCGACCAATTTGCATTCGCTGCCTCCTTTTCATAAAAATTCCTTTTATCATCATCAGAAATAGTCAATAATTCGCACTGATGAGTCCAGCTTAAGTGTCCAGTCACTGACTGGACACTTTCGTGAGTAAGATAGAACTTCCTCATATTGTAGAGGTTACTCTTGGAAAAACCTTTGCCGTATTCTTTGGTCAATGCTTTCGCCAAAGCTCTGAAAGTTTCTGCATCAAACTCTGCTTGTAGATTCTGTCGGCGTTCATATTCACTGATCACCCGTCCAATGTTCCAATACGTATTCAACAATTGGATGTTCACTTGCACGGCGACATTTTGCCGTGATTGCACGAGTATTTTCCGTATGTCCTGAAGAAGAGAGGACATGTCGAGGATGTTTGACTGTAGTTCCATTTTTTGGTCTCCAT
The DNA here is from genome assembly GCA_017964325.1 of Victivallales bacterium. Next base: position 1,605 of record JAGCSE010000001.1, read on the forward strand.
TGAATTGTTTGTCTCCATAAACACAACCTCAATGCATCATTCTCTCACAATGGCAGGCCCCTTGATTCCAAAAACAACATGTATCTTCAATATATCCTCTTCAATCCTAAACAATCATTCCAATGTCATATCTTCATCTTCATACAAATCAATATCTTAAATTTCCTAAATAACCTGTCATTATCAATCATTATGCACTGAAATAAAACATGGCAACTACTAACAATATAGAATTGATATTATGTTTGTCAATTACTGAAAAGATAAAAATATTAATTTTTTTTAGCAAAAATTTAATAATCTATAACAGACGTTTCAGATTCATCAACATTTGGCTTTTGTTACCAATTCGTGTTTATTTGAAAAAATGTCTCTGGAAACTATTGTAATATGGGAAATCGTGCCTGAAACATCAGGCAGGCGCCCCGTTTCCGATGTTTCACACAAATTGTTTTCCGACACTATCTTATTTCATTTCTCATGTCAAAAAGCAAATTCTTCCTCCTTCGTCTCAGCCTGCCGCAGCGCATCATCATCGGACTCGTCATCGGAACTCTTCTCGGTCTTTTAGTCCCGCAGGCCTCTTGGATCGGTATTCTCGGTTCGCTTTTCGTCGGCGCATTGAAAGCCATCGCCCCCCTCTTGGTGTTCGTTCTTGTCATCGCCTCACTTTCACGTAGCCAGACAGGTTTCGACCGCCGCTTCGGATTCGTCATTTTTGAATATCTTCTCTCGACCTTTCTAGCTGCCGTCGTTGCCGTGCTGGCAAGCTTCCTGTATCCTGTCAGCATCTCTCTGGACATTGCAAAGGCCGCGGAAGGCACCGCTCCGTCTGGAGTATGGGAAGTTCTTGAAAAGCAATTACTTGGAATGGTTTCCAATCCATTTATGGCTATCGCAGAAGCCAATTACATCTCCATCCTTTTCTGGGCGATTGTCATCGGCATACTCGCGAAGAAATTCGCCTCGCCCGAAACACATCGCATGCTGAATGATTTTTCGGGCGTCATCAGCCAAGTGGTCGCATGGATCATCAATCTTGCACCGTTAGGAATTCTCGGCCTTGTCTTCAGCAGCGTTTCCACCAGCGGCATGGCCATTTTCGCCACCTATGGAAAACTCCTGGTGGTTCTTGTCGGTTGCATGCTCGCCACGGCGCTCATCATCAATCCCATCATCATCTTCTGCATTCTGCATCGCAATCCCTATCCGCTCGTTATCAGATGTTTGCGTGAAAGCGGCGTCACCGCCTTCTTCACACGTTCCTCCGCCGCGAACATTCCCGTCAACATGAGCCTCTGCGAACGGCTTGGACTGGACAAAGATTTCTATTCGGTCTCCATCCCGCTAGGTGCCACCATCAACATGGATGGCGCGGCGGCAACCATCACGGTCATGACGTTGGCGGCGGCTCATACGATGGGTCTCGAAATGACCTTCGGCAAGGCGATATTGCTCTCGATTCTTGCATCCGTAGCGGCTTGCGGCGCTTCCGGCGTGGCAGGCGGCTCGTTGTTGCTCATCCCGATGGCCTGCTCAATCTTCGGTATTTCGGCTGACATCGCCATGCAGGTGGTCGGCGTC
>JAGCSE010000067.1 GCA_017964325.1 Victivallales bacterium
CAGGTGGCGCAATGCTTCCTGCTGGCCCGCTAGCGGCTCTAGCGGCTCTAGAGGCTCTAGCGGCTCTAGCGGCTCTAGAGGCTCTAGCAGCTCTAGAAGCTCTAGAAGCGCTAGAAGCTCTAGAAGCGCTAGAAGCTCTAGAGGCGCTAGAAGCGCTAGAAGCTCTAGAGGCGCTAGAAGCGCTAGAAGCTCTAGAGGCGCTAGAGGCGCTGGAGGCGCTGGAGACGCTGGAGGCGCTAGAAAAAAATCTGGCCGGAATCAAGATTCCGGCCAGATTTAGTTTACGCTTTAGACTTTTTTATTCTGGTCTTAGTCCCAAGAGATGACCAGACGGCCGAAATACGTGGTATCCAGACGCTTCTGCGTGCTGGCGACGCGGTTGTTGTATTCGTTGCTCACACCGAGGCGGATGCTCCACAGACCGGTCTTGGTCAGCGGGATGTCAAGAGCGCTTTCGTGATAGAGGCGGTAGTCATCACGGAAATGGTCGAAGACAGGCGTGTAGGTAATATCCGTGACGAGCTTGGCATCCAATTTGCCGAGTTCCTTGATCTTCAATTCGTGATGGTAACCGAACTCGACGCCCATGTCGTCGGAGTCATCCAGTTCATTGTAGTAGGATTTGTGGATGTAGGTGAGACCAGCGCGGAGACGAACTTTGAAATCGTCCGTGTCAACAACGTAGAAGCCGTAACCAGCGGCGGCCGTCGTGTAGAGCCTGTAGTTGTCGAACTTATCCTGTTCGGCCTGCAGACGGGCGTATGCGGTGTGGGAAGTGCCGTTGATGCGGATTTCATAGTCGGCACCGGCGACATATTCCTCTTCGTTCTTGACGCCGTTCTCCTTGGCGTAACGACCGCCAACAGAGAGCACGAGCTTGTCATCAGGACCTTCCAGCGTGGCCTTCGCGGAACCGCCAACCGTCGTCTTTTCGGTGTTGCCGGTCTTGCCCGTGACATCGAATGCGACTTCATATTTCCACTTTCTCGGCTTCACGACGGGTGCCGCGGGGTCGGGGGCTCCTGGACGCCACATATTCTTGATTTCAGCGGCGTTGACAGCCTTGCCGTCAACTGTGGTCTGGCCATCGGCAGCGCCGATCTTGCCCGTCAAGGTGGCGGCGGAGGTCGTCGTGGAAACGATCATCAGCTCGTCGGTCGTGAAGCTCGCGATTTTCGCGAAATCGATCTTCAGTTCGCCAAGGGCGTCCGTTTTGATGGTCAACTTGCCATCGACGATCTGGACGACATTACCCTTGATGATGGAACCGTCTTTCAGGTTGATCTGGTCGGCGCGGGCCGACATCATCAGCAGGGTGGTGACAGCAATCAGCAATAATGCTTTTTTCATGTTCTGCTCCTTTTTTAGTGGGTTTGGGATACAATGCTCCTAACGTTTCGGACATTTCAATAAATATACTCTACTTCATCAAAAAACGAAAATAAATGTCAAGAAAAAATTCATCTGTTTTATTCATAAAAACGATGAAAACGCACGGCGGCGGGCCCCCTCCCCTGCCCTGCTCCACCATGTCGTCACAACGTCCAGGGGGCGCGTTTCGGGCGGTCGATCCACGTTTCGGCCACAGGATCGTTCTCGAAATGCCACGTTTTCGGATTCCACTTGAGCGGCTTGTCCAACCAGTAGGCGATGCAGCCGAGCTGGCAAACGGTGACGGAACGGGCGCCGATTTCGACATCTGCGGCGGGGCGGCGACGCGTGCGGATGCAGTCGAGCCAATTGCCAAGATGGCCGCTGCAATCGGGCAACTGGAGGTCGCCGGGCATGGACGAAGGATTGATGAGCAGGTCGGCGGGATCGCTGCGAATCCAATCGCGGCAGACGCTGACCTTTCCGTTCGTGCCGACGAACGTGATGCCGTAGCCGCTTCCCTCGAAGCCGCCATGTTCGACGCGCACGCCGTTGGCATACCAGTAAGTCAAAGTCTTGCAGCCATTATGGCCAGGCGGGCAGATGCGGACGGGTCCGCTTTGGTCGGCATCCATCGCCCATTGGACGATGTCGAAATGGTGTGCGCCCCAATCGGTTAAGACGCCGCCGGAATAGTCGCGGTAGGAACGCCAAGAGCCTGGATGAAGGCGGCTGTTGTAGGGCCTGTAGGGGGCGGGGCCGAGCCACATGTCCCAATCCATCCATTCGGGGGTCGGCTCGGCGGGAAGCGTGCATTCCGACGACGGGCCGCCGACCGTCACATGGGCGGAAATCATCTTGCCAAGCATTCCGTTACGAACGAGCTGGACGGCAGTTATGAACTTGCCGCCATACGACGTGCGCTGCTGCATTCCAGTCTGGAAAACACAGCCCGTGCGGCGGATTTTGCCGATGATGTCCCGCGACTCGCCAATGGTCAGCGTCAACGGCTTTTCGCAATAGATGTCCTTTCCCGCGTTGGCGGCCATGACGGACATCGTGGCATGCCAATGGTCAGGTGTGCCGATGACAACGGCATCAAGATCCGGCCTTGCCAGCATATCCCTGAAATCACGATATTTGGCGCATCCTTTGTATTGGCCGGATTTCTTCTGGTTGGCGTATGCCTGCTCCGTGAGATTGTAGGCGTTGTCCATCTTGCGGGAATCGACGTCGCAGACGGCAATGACCTGCACGCTAGGCATTTTAAGAAGATTCCTCAAATGTCCTGTCGCCATGCCGCCCGTGCCGATGACACCGACGGTGATTCGGTCGTTGGCGGGCGCGGCGAGAATCTTGGGCGTGGAGACAAACGGCGCCACGGCGGCGGCGGTTCCAAGTCCTTTCAGGAATGTGCGTCTGTCCATTGATTTCCTCCGTGTCTGTTGCGTTAATCGTTCTTTCTGTTACGGTTATCGATAATTGTGTTGGTTTCGGGATCGATTGGCTTGCCCATGGCTTCGGGATAACGGGCCAAAACATCCGCCGCTAATTCGGCAAATGTCCCCTGCTCTATTGATTCGCGCACGCGGCGCATGAGATCAAGGAAGAAATGCAGATTGTGGATGGTCATCAGTCGGCAACCGAGAATTTCGTCTGCATTCAGAAGATGGCGGATGTAGGCTTTTGTGAAATTACGGCAGGCATAGCATTGGCAACCATCCATGATGGGTGTGAAATCATCTTTATAACGTCCTGCTTTGACGGGAATTGTGCCATCTGGCGTATAAGCGCTTCCGTTACGGCCCATGCGTGTCGGCAACACACAGTCGAACATATCGATACCATTCATGACACCAAGAATCAATTGCCGCGGCGTGCCGACCCCCATCAGATAATGCGGCAGTTCCTTCGGCAGCAACGGAGCGCAGAATTTCAGGACTTTCACCATTTCCGCTTCCGACTCGCCAACGGATACGCCGCCGACCGCCATTCCGTCAAATCCCATGGAATAGACTTCGGAAATCGATTTTGCCCGAAGGTCTTCGAAGACATTGCCTTGGACGATGCCGAAGACAAGCTGGCCATCAGCCCGTGGTTGTTCACGGCATTTCGCCTCCCAGCGAAGCGTTGTTTCCAATGATTGACGGGCAGTTTCCCAAGTAACCGGATACGAGGTACATTCGTCAAATGTCATGGCGATGTCTGAACCAAGCGTCCGCTGAATCGCCATGGATTCGACAGGCCCCATGAACAACGGCGAACCATCAAGATGCGATTGAAAATGAATTCCATCCGCCGTCTTTTTGCCAAGTTTCGCAAGCGAAAAGACCTGGAAACCGCCGCTGTCCGTCAAAATAGGCTTATTCCATCCCATGAATTTATGCAACCCACCAGCCTGGTGAATGATATCCATACCAGGCCGCAAATTCAAATGATACGTGTTGCCGAGAATGATCTGGGCCTGCAATTCATCCAATTCACGCGGCGAGACGGCCTTAACCGTCGCGACCGTACCAACGGGCATGAAAATCGGAGTTTGGATTTCTCCATGCGCCGTCGTCAGCACGCCTCGGCGGCCAAAAGAAGACGTATCGTTTTTAAGGACTTTAAACATAGAAATATAAAATAATTATGACTCGGCTCGAATGTCAAATTCGAGCTTCCAGGAATTCTTCCCACTTAAATCGTCGCACCATAGCTGCAGCGTACCGATATCCGTCAAATCCGTCCGCAGCTTAACGGGAACAAAACTCGTAGAATCATCATTTTCCGACAACGACAGCATGACTTGAAGCGGCGGCATTTCCACAAGATCGGGGCAATCAATCGCATCAATGCGGTCGCCAATTTTATCGTCATGACGAGTCGTGGAAGAGAAGAATCGGAATTCCGTTGGTTCTCCAACGACAAGAGCAAGTCCCTGAGCATCAATCGTTACAGAAGAACCTTCCTCCAATCCAAAATTGACAACGCAAAGTGCAACAAGCGGTGGCTGGACACCAGGAATCGCGGGCATGGATGATTCCACGCCAATATAGTATGAACGCGGGCTGCCAGCCTTGATGCGAATACCGCCTGAACGCTTCACATAAGACAGCCAAGCCGCACCCATCGCAACAGCTTGATCGGAATCATCCTGCTGCAAAACAATAACTTCTGGTGCATTCTCGCCAAGCCATGACTGAAGCGTTTCGACAATCCTATCTCGGAATAAAGCTGGTTTCGTCACACCACCATTAAAAAGAACAACGCCTGGAAGAAGCAGATTTTGATTTTCATCACGGAAGCCATGCCGTTCCAAAAAGTGAGCAAGATGCTTTGTGAAAGCGGGATCAGCCGCATAATCCAATGAGAACGAACGCAATCCAGAGCGCCGTGCTTCTTGTGGTTTGTCATAGACAGAGCAGGGCGGAAAGAACCCTTCAAGAATAGCGGATTTTAAATCATCATAAGACAATTTCGTCGTAATCGTACCACCAATAAGGCCAGAACCCGCACCAAAAATGACCAATTCCTGATCTTCATGTGAACCAGATCCCAATGCCTCCTTCGCCTTGCGGCAGGCTTGTGTCAAAGCAGCGAACTGCCTGTTGTTCAATGAAATACCCCGCTCCTTTTTCAAACGAGCGGAAACCGTATAGGCAAGAGTCAAATCCATGTTGTCACCACCAAGAAGCGTATGATCACCAACGGCAAGCCGTTGCAGCGTCAAATCGCCTTCCTCGCCCATGACGGCAATCAACGAAAAGTCGGACGTACCGCCGCCAATGTCACAGACCAACACGACATCGCCGTCTTCAACCTGTTTACGCCATGTGTCTTTGTTATGAGCAAGCCAAGAATAAAATGCCGCCTGTGGTTCCTCCAAAAGAGTGAAATGCAGACCAACTGCATTAGCCGCTTCAACCGTCAAATCCCTTGCAACAGCATCAAAGGAAGCGGGAACAGTGATGATGACTTCCTGATTTTCCAGCCGATTTTCAACATCATCACTGGCCATAAGATGATTCCAGGCGGATTTCAGATGGTTCAAAATCAACGTAGATGCTTCAACTGGAGATACTTGACGCACATTTTCATCTTCCGGAATAGGTGGAAGACATTGAGAATGGCGGTCGATTTTATCGCAGCAAAGCCATGATTTCGACGATGTAATAACCTTGTGAGGCGACTTTGCCGCCATCTCCAATGCAAAAGCACCGACAACAATATTCTCTCCTTTTTTCTGCCATGGCAGCTTCAAAAGCTTCAAATCAATTTCTCCAGATTCAGGAAGAAAAATAAAAGAGGGCAGGGCAGGAAGACTCGAAATTTCACCGGGAGCGGACAACTGCGGAATCAAAAACGTCCGAGGAGATGGATTTTCACACGAAGTATCGACGTATGAAAGGACAGAATTCGTCGTGCCAAGGTCTATACCGACACAAAAGCGGGAATGATTTTCAGACATGGTGATTTACGTAGTAAATATCAAAAAATAAGAAATTTAAGGAGGATTTTTTTAAAGACATTAAAAATGCAATTGGATAACTAGAATATCTCAAAAGCGTTCTTTTATAAATATAGTATAGAAAACGATAC
>JAGCSE010000068.1 GCA_017964325.1 Victivallales bacterium
CCGCATGCTGGATTTGCAGGACGTCAAGCCGTTTTTCGCGTATCATGGTGAAAACATCGGCTTTTGCGGAAGCTTGCCAAAATCGATGGAACTGTCTGGAATCGCGTCGATTATGGATGAAAAGCTACACACGAAGAGTCGTTTCTTCGCGGCTGCGAACAAGCCGATGGCGACCATCGGCATCGTGTCCGGCGGCGGTGACGACGCAATAGACGAATGCGCGTCGTTGGGCATCGACTGCCTGCTGACGGGTGAGTTCCGCCATCAATGTTACCATCCCGCCATGGAGATGGGCGTATCTGTCATCGCATCAGGCCATTACGCGACGGAAACGACAGGCGTGAAAGCCGTCATGGAGTTGATTGCCGCAAGTTTTGATGTGGAAACAATCTTCTTGGACGTTCCGACAGGGCTTTGATATTTTATCACGCTTTCATACGACCACAGGATAGAATTGATTTTGATGGCCGTCAGCGGTTGCATTTTGCATTTTGCCATCTACCTTTTCTTATTGGCGAAAAATATGATTGTTTTACCATAATTAAAAGAAAAGGAAGAATCATGCGAACATTGCGATTGACTGGCTTGTTGGTTTTGGCGGCGTTCGCCGTTATGGCGGCGGAACTGAAGGGAACTGTGTCGTGCGGCGGAAAAGGAATGGGCGGCATCGTCATCACGGATGGTTTGAACTGTGTCAAGACGGATGCGAATGGTGCGTTCACATTGGCTGGACATGAAAAAGCGCATTTTGTAACGGTTTCCATTCCAGCAGGATATCGTCCAAAAGTTCGCCATTATCTCAAAATTGAGGAAGGAAAGACGCAGTATGATTTCGAACTGTTGCCGTGGCCGCGTTCGGCGGGCGACACGATTCGTTTCATCCAATTTTCGGATACGGAGCAGGGGGGCGGTTCGTTGATTTGGGCGGATAACGCTCGTGACTACGCGAACGCCATCGGAGCCGCCGCGCTTATCCATTCGGGCGACATTTGCTACCGCAACGGTCTGAAGTACCATGCGGAGAACGTCAATCCCGAAAAGCTCGGCATGCCAATTTATTACACAAACGGCAACCACGATTTGCTGAAAGACGATCCCGCTGGTTTCGGTGAAAAGACGTTTGAAGAATTGTTCGGACCGCCGTTCTATTCGTGGAACGCGGGCAAACTGCATATCGTCATGCTTCCTGTTCCATACGGCGATGCGAAGACTGGCTACAAGACGGCGGAAGTGGCCCGTTGGTTGAAGAATGATTTGGAGCTGAAGGATCCCGAGCAGGCGTTGATCATGGTGACGCATTTCGTCAACGGCGTGGACGGCGATTTGATTTATGGCGGCGGGACGGACTGCCCCGTCGATATGAGCCAGTACGGTTTGATTTGCATCATCTACGGCCATCATCATGACTGGATGTATTCGACGTACAAAAACGGGGCGGTCTCCGTCTGCACGCCGCCGCCCGGCCGCGGCGGCATTGATTTCAGTTCGGGAAGTTTCCCTGTCTACACGTTTGAAAACAAGAAACTTATGGATGTGGAACGGCGGTTTGCCAAAATTGATCACCATGTCGTGTTTGTTGGTTCTTCACAATTAGGATGGGCGGGACCTTTGGTGAACGCCTATGATTCGACGAGCCCTGTGGACAGCATCACCGCCCAGTTCTTCGATAGGGAAAAAGCTATCGGAGAAAAGAATCTTCAACGCAAGAGCCATTGGACATGGGGAATTGACAAATCAGAAGTACCGCAGGAAGCGACGAAACTGACTGTGACGGCTACGTTTGCCGATGGTCAGAAACGTTCCGTTTCAGGCAGTTGTGAAAGACTTCAAGACAAATTAGGATTGCCTGTGGCTGGCAAGGAGACATGGGGCAGCGCATACGGCAACGCCAGCCGAACAGCATCATACGGAAAACAAAATGATGAACACAAGAGTCTGGAATTGCATAAATTATGGACGTCAAACGTCGGCAATCCGATCTTCGAGGCATCGCCTGTGATTGAGAATGGGACGGTTTTCGTCGCAACCATGCCGGATTCGAAGTTCAAGGGTGCGGGCGTTCGTGCATTGGATTTGGATGGCGGTTCTCAGAAATGGGCCTTCGAGACACCATACGGCGTACGGCAGAGTTTGGACGTTTACAACGGTGTGGTCGTCGCATTGGACGACCACAACGGTGTCTATGGCTTGAACGCGGCGGACGGCACGGTCCGTTGGAAACGTGACGATTTAGCGTTGCGCACGGCGTTGCCGTTGACGCATGCCAATATTTTGGATGGCGACCGCTACATCATGACCTGCGGTTCGACGTTGATGGCGTTGGAGACGGCGACGGGCAAGACGATTTGGGAGAATAAGGACGCAGGTGCTTCCTGCTCAAGAACTTCCACGCCGCAGTCCATCGTCAACGGCGTCATCTTCTGGTCGCGCCATTGGGCTTCGACGAACGGTTACGACGCGAAGACGGGCCAGAAGCTGTGGTCGAAGAACGATGGAAAAATCTTCCGCTATCGCGGCCTCGGCGTCATACCTTATAATAATGAACTGGCGTTGCTGGCGAGCTACAGCGGCGGTGTCGTGCTAATTGAGCCGCGCACTGGCGAAATCAAGAAGCAGTTTGACGCGTCGGGCAACAAGCAGGTCGGCGGCGTGCCGTTGCTGTACAAGAATCTTGTCATCTACGGGACAGCCAATTTGGGCCTTCTGGCATATGATGTCGAGACTGGGGAGCGGAAATGGCAGATAGAAACAGATGAAAATCTTGTCTCCAACGCGCCTTACACGACTGGCGGGAAGACGGTCTTCGCGGGGCCTGTTCTAGTGAATGGTTTCGGCGTCGTTGGCGCGAACGACGGCAATCTGTATGTGTTTAATCCAGAGACGGGCGAAGTCGTTCAGAAGCTGAATCTTGGAGCGCCGATCATCGCTCCGGTCGCCGTCGTCAGCAATCGAATCGTGGCAGTGGATTTGGCAGGCAATGTCCATTGCTTTATGTTCTAATGTATTCATAAGAAAGGATACGAAAATGATTAAGGAAGTCGCAATGAACAGAAGAGCAATTGGAACAACCATCACGCGGTATATCGCGTTGCTGGCGGTCTTGATGCTGTCATCGATCGCCATGGCGGACGTGAAAGTGAAGGATGTCGCCGTGAAGCCGCGGTGGCCGTGGAACGGGTTGGTCGATATCACGTATTCCATTGAATGCGATGAGACGGATGACGAAGGCAATCCGAAGGGCGTCTATCTCTCATTCACGGGACTTGATCGCGACCACGATGTGAAAATCGACATGCGGGCATTGACAGGCGACGGGGCGACAGATGCCGTGAAGGCGGGCGGCCCCTACACCGTGACATGGAACATGGCCAAAGACGCCCCCACCCTCAACGCCGCCGCATTCCAGGTGAAGCTCGACGCCTTTGTGGAATTCGGCCCCTATCTGGTGATCGACCTCTTGACAGGGGCGAGGCGCTCCAGCAAGACACCTCCGAATTTGCATGACGATAAATGCCGCACGACGGAGCTGTGGCTGCGGAGAATTGATCCGGGCTCTTACATGGGCGGAGGGAGTAGTCCTGACGGAGTATTTGTAGAGCCGCACGAAATATTCATCACGAGGATGTTCTATATCGGCGTCTTCGAATGCACGCAAAAACAATGGGAGATTGTCGGTGAAAACGAATTGCCTGACTGGACAATTTTTTACAAAGGGGATACGCGCCCGGCGGATGGCGTCACCTACGACGACATTCGAGGCGACAGTTTTAAGGCCCAATTTGGCTGGCCGAGATACGGCCATGACGTTGACGACAACTCATTCATGGGAAGGCTACGTGCGAAGACGGGGCTGTTGTTCGATTTGCCGACGGAGGCCCAATGGGAGTA
>JAGCSE010000069.1 GCA_017964325.1 Victivallales bacterium
CCCCGGGCTTCGCGAGAAGCCCGGGGGTTTTTTTTTTCGCCTGCGTTTTTTTAACCTGCGGGGTGCGCGTAGAAATTTTGGAAATCCCAAAAAATAGCAGCTATAGAAAAATTCTAGAAAATACAAACAGTTACATTAGTTAGTATCTGCTGATTAATTTATACATACTCTAAATTAGGGTATGTATTTTCAGCATTTTATGGCTAATACATTCCCTAATCCTAAAAGTTGCGGATAAATATATTCTATAGACAAACGATGTCTTGTGAAGCAGACAAATCCAAACGTTCCCCCTTGAAAAGGCTGCACCCATAAACAGGCATCCCCCTGACAGCCAAAGACCATCGCGTAGCGACATCGCAGAGTATGAGACCATGCCTGACCGCAGGCGAGCGCCCTGAGCGGCGCGAAGCCTGCGGCAATTCTCCCTCCAAATCGCGCCTGGAGGGTACCACAATTCACTTGGAGGGTGACACTTTTGCATGATTCATAAAAATAGCATTAATCAGCAGACATTAGTTAGTATTTTCACGCTTAAGAGCCACTTGTTTTTATGCTTAAGAGCGTACCATGGATTTCCAAGCTTGAATTTATTCAATTAACGACAGGATAGTTTTTTCACGAATATTTCTAAGGTATGTCTGTTAGTTAGCTGTAATATTAATGAAATTGCCATCTACGACTTCGAAGAAATCGATGCGGACTTGTGCGGGCTGTGTCTTTGGATTCTGTTTACGCCAGTCGCCGCCGATGTGGCGGACACGGAAGAAACGTGGATTCTTGCCATGATTACGGGATGGCGGCAGGAAGTCGAAGCCTGTGGAGGCGTCGAACGGAATGGTTTTGACGACTTTCAGGTCCGGCGTGAGAATCACGCATGGATCTCCGCCGTTGGCCGCGTAGAACATGGCGTAGATATATTTGCCGTCGTTGGCGAAATCCTGTACGCCGTAGTTCGTTTCGGAGCCGTAGTCGAGCGTCATTTTTTTGAGGAAAGTGTTACCCAAGCTGATGGGTGCGCCGTCCTTCGGTTGTTCGGTTTCGGCTTGTTTGATGCGGTTCAAATCGAATGTGGAGATGTTGCTGTAGCGGTGGGGCTGCGACGGGCATGGGCCTGTTCCAATGTAAAGAACATCGTTGAGGATGGTTGCGCCATCGCCGCCAGGGAATTTGTATTTGCCGACGACGTTGAGGTCGTCATCGAGCACCATGAGATTAAAGCCTTGCGGATTGGAGAGGGAGTCGTAGATGCGGCCTTTGTAGTAGCAGATGTCTCCTGTGTGGCGTGGGAGCGTGACGTGTTTGAGGACATTGCCCTCCCAGTCGAGCTTGAAGATTCCGTCGATATGGGAGAGGTAAATGGCTTCGGCGGAGCAGCATGCGCCTTGGACATGGCCTTTGATGGCGTCCAGGGCGCCGGGCTTCGTGATGATGGCGGGAATCTTGTCCTGCGCAAGGCAGATGGCGGCGAAACAAACCAGTAAAAGCAGAGTGAGTTTTTTCATGGCTTCCCCTTTTATTTATTGTAAAGATTCAATAGAGAACGAGTTGTCGAGCTTGGCGATGGCGGGCAGCAGCGACTTGTACCATTCGTAGGACATGACGCGGTTGCCTGCGAAGAAATGATTGGCGCCGCTGCCGTCTTGTGTCGTCCATGTGATGAGCCACAAGGCGTTGTGGGCGCGAACGTTGCGGAGACGGCCAAGCTGCCGTTGCGAACGCGGTGGCGTGTCAATGGCGCCTTGCAGTAGGATGTTGTCCGTTTCGGCGTCCTTTATTTCGAACGTGCCTTTCAAGGCCGTTGACGAATCGTTGACGGCCATGATGTTGCTGGCATGGCCGGCGACATCCGAGCAGATGATGGCGAACGGCTGCTGCGAACGCATCAGATAATAGAAGGCCAGTTTACGTTTGAAATAGTAATCGACAACGGCGTCGGAGAGTTGCGGCCAGCAGTCCATGACGTTCCACCAAAGGATGCCGCCGCAGTCCTGTGCGAGGCGGTAATGTTCAACGATGTACTTAAATGCTTCTGCCTGATGGATTTGGCTTGCCAGAACGAAATTCTCGAAATCTTGTGGCGGATCCGTGAAGTATTCGTCGTTCTGCAATGGCATGATTTGGTTGCGGCCGCGCAATCCGCTTACGTCCCATGGGCAGGAGGCGTGGTGGGCCATCTGCAGATCCAGCAGATCGATATGGTCGAGATGAAGATGTTCGGGCGAAATGTATTTTTGCAGCGACGACAGGGCGGGGCAGCCATGCCAACCCATTTCGCTGACGAATTTCGCCATGCAATCCGTATAGAACGGCTGGCGGAAGTTTTCGCGGGAGCCCCATAGATGGCGTTCGGGCATGAGCAACGTAAGCGCCCAAGTATTACGGAGATCGGCGAATTCGAACGCCTTGTCGGAAAGATAGGGGGAGCTTGGCAGGTAGGGGCGCGTCGGATCCATACGGGACAGGACTTCTGGCAGGACGACGCGGTTGATTTTGTTCTGCCGCGGATCTTCGCGGTGCCCTAAGTACTTCTGGTCGCATTCGTTGTCACCGCACCAGATGGCCAACGACGTGTGGTGGCGCAATTTACGGACGATGGCCTCCGCTTCGCGTTTCACAGCGTCAAGAAACGCCGCGTCCTGCGGGTATTTATGGCCGGAGAACATGAAATCCTGCCAGACGAGCAGGCCGTGCTCATCGCAGTAGTCGAAGAATTCATCGTCTTCGTAAACGCCTCCGCCCCAGCAACGAATCATATTGCAGTTGCATTCCGTGAAGAGCTTCAGGATTGGTACGACACGTTTCGGATCCTGCGAATGGAAGGCGTCTGCGGGAACCCAGTTGGAGCCGACGGCGCGGATGGGCTGGCCGTTGACTTTGAAGCGGAACCAGCCTGTTCCCGCGACGTTGATGTCGCTGCGGTCCAGTTCGACCGTGCGGAATCCTGCGCGGATATCCTTCTGGCCGACGACGCGGCCGTGCCAGCGGAGCTCCGCATGGATGTCGTAGAGGTTTGGTTCACCGTAACCGAATGGCGCCCAAAGCTTTGGATTCGGGACACGGAATCCCGCGTGGCCGAAATTCGCATAGACATGGTTGTCCGATTCGAAATGCGAGTCGCCGCAGTCGCCGCTGATATGGATTGTTAAGCCTTCCAGATAAGGAAGTTCCGTATGGAAACGATAGTAGATTTCGGCACTGGCCATATCTGGCGAGGCACTTCCTGTTCGTAGCCACAGTTCGTCAATGGTCGCTTCTTCCGTCTCTTTTTCAAGATAGACCTGTCGCCAGATGCCGCCGAGATTGAATTTCGGCGCGATGTCCCAACCAAAGGAGTGGGCCGGTTTGCGCAACCACAGGTTTGCGGAGGCTTCGGGCATGTGGTTGATGGCGGCGAATTCGTCCGGCATGGTGCGGGAGATCTTTTCGGACGAATGCAAAAAGACCTGCAATGTGTTCTTTGCGCCTGGGGCCTTGAGAGTTACGTCAAATTTCCATGGAATGAACGCATTGTCGGTGGAACCGATTTTTTCGCCGTTGAGAACGATATCCGCGAAGCAGTCGATGGCGTCGAAGGCAAGCGTGACATGGTCTGTGAAGCCGTCGGGCGTTGTGAATGTTCGTTCGTACAACCAGTCATGGCAGGCGTATTTACGGTAGGCTTTGGAATTTTCGCCATAGAAAGGCTCCGGTTCGAGGCCGTGACGGAAGATATCGAGCTCGATGTTTCCTGGAACGTCCGCCTGAACTGAGATAGAATTCTGCGGCGATGTGAGCCGCCACTTGCCGTTGAGTGAATAGCGCATGGTTGAATGGTTGTTGATGCGGGTTTATGTGACAGAGTATGTTATATGGTAAAATACATATTCAACGCGAAGCTTCAAAGATTGTTCTGGAACTTCACGGTGATGAGCGGCAGTAGCGAATCCGGTCGTTGGCCGGGCAACAGCGTCAACGTGGAACCGTCTTGTTTGAACGGCACGGAGGCGGAGACGACTTGTGACGGAACATTCTGGATGACAAGCTGTTCCGCCCAGTCGTGGACGAATACGTTCAATTGGTCGCCGCTAGTCGTGCAGTAGCCGAAGGGGATTTCCGATTTCAGCGGATTCGGCTTGCAGTCGTGGACGGCGTTCGTGACGGTCTTCATCCACGGCGCGAGCTTCGCGAAAACGTCCATTGCGGCCTGCGGGAGGCGTCCGTCCGGCTGCGGACCGACGTTCAGCAGGTAGTTCGTGTTGCGCGACGCGAGCATGGCGAGCTGGTTGGCGACGGTTTCCGGCGTTTTCCAGTTCGTGTCCTTTATCTTGAAGCCCCATGTGTCGTTCAGCGTGACGGGAGATTCCGCAGGGAAGTCCAGATAGCCTTCCGGCAGCTTGTTGTCTCCCATGCTGCCGTAATCGCCCAAGTCATTGCCGATACGGCTGTTGATGAGACACCACGGCTGCAGGTCTGTCACGAGATCATAGACCTCTTGGGAGTATTTTTTCGTCATCTGCTGCGGGCAGTCGCACCATAGCGTGTTGATACGGCCATAGTTCGTGAAGATTTCGCGGAGCTGCGGGAGGCATTTGTCATAGAAATACTGGTCGAAGTTCTTGTGTTCACGGTCTGGAAAGTCCCAGTTGTTGCCCCATGGCATGCCGCCGACGTTTTGCGGGCAGTCCTGTCCGGGATCGCCGCCGTTTGGTTCATGCCAGTCCAGATTATGGGAATAATAGACACCTAATTTCACATCATATTTTTCGCAGGCGGCGGCGAGTTCCGCCAGCGGATCCCGTTTGAATGGTGTCGCGTCATAGATGTTATAGTTGCTGACACGGGAGTGGTACATGGCGAAGCCATCATGGTGCTTCGTCGTGAAGACGATGTAGCGGACGCCCGCCTGCGCGGCGGCGGAAATCCATTCATCCGCATTGAAATGAATTGGATTGAATTCTTTTGCTAATTGGCTATATATGGCGTTTGGAATGCGGAAACATGATTGAATCCATTCGCCGATATATGGCATTTCCTTTCCTTCCCAGATGCCTCCCGGTATGCAATAGAGGCCCCAGTGGATGAACATTCCGAAACGTGCGTTTCTGAACCAAGTTGTGTCTTTTTGCATGAATTGTTTTCCTTAAAAGAATTAAAGGAAGATGGAACGAATGGCATCCAGTGTCTTGTCTTCGACGCCGATGTCCTTTAGATAAGCCGTTCCTTTTTCGGCGAAGGTGCCGCCCGGATATCGATCCAAGACGTTCAGCATGTCGTTGAACAGCTTGAAGTTGCGTTTGCGGGCGCCGTAGATGGCGCAGCTGGTCAGTTCGTAATCGAGTATCAAGTCTTCGTCTGACATGCCAAGCAGGGCGCCGAGCAGGAAGGAGGTCGTTCCCGTGCGGTCCGCACCACCCCAACAGTGGCAGTAGGCTGGGTAAATGTCTGGATTCGAGAGGAATGTGAAATAATCGCGATATTGCTTGCGCCATATCGGCTTGTCGATTTCGCCATATGGTTCGACGGTGATGTTGACCCATTTGATGCCGTTCTCGTCCAGCGGCGGAACGAAGCCGTCATGGATTTCCGTCGTGCCGCGGATGTCGATGTCCGTTTTCAGATGAAGGTCATGAACGAGCGCGTATCGTCCTGCGGGCGTGACGGCATGGTGACGGTTGAATTCAGAGCCTCGGTAGAGGAGGCCCTGCTTGATGCGGCGGCCGGAGGCGGTCATCCAGCAGCCGCAGTCGCGGACGTTGGTGCAGCCGTCGATGAAAATCCATCGTGGCGTGTCCATGACCGTTGTGAAGGAGCGGATTTCAGCATCGTCATGCGGCGTGTCTTCGATGAAGACACGCCAGAAATACTGACGGCCGTTTTCAAGGTTGAAGACGGAAGCCTCTTGTTTTCTTGTAAGTATCCGTCGTACAGGATGTTCGAACGAACGGTCCGTCGCGATCTGCAGGACGAAATTGAGTCTGGACTTGTCATCCGACGTCCATTTGAATTCAACAGGCAGCGGGACGGAATTCTCGCCGGCCATGTTTTGCTTGAGACCGAGCCAATCGACGAGTTCCTCGTCGTTGGCCCGAAGCTTTTCAAAGGATTTGTTGCGGATGAAATCCTTTTGGATATCCGTCAGAGTAGAGATGGTTTCGTTGTTTGCGGGAGACTGGAGTTCGATCATGATTCAACTTTTAGAACGAAAGGGTGAGATCCAACGGGAAACGGCCGAATTTCGAGCCATAGATGGCGAGGCCGTGGTCGTCCGTTTCAAGGCGGATTGTCAGCTTGCCTTTCGCCTTGGCGATGATTTCTTCAGGAATGGTGGCTTCGACGAGATAGCCATAGGAACCCGCTTCGTTGAGCTTGCGGTCATGAGGCTGCGCGAACCACGACAGGATGCCGCGATGGTCGGCTGGATCATCAGGCAAAGCGTTGGTGTGGACGAGCTTGCCATTGGCATAGACGCGAAGCGTGCCACTCCAACAGACCGTGTCTGTCATCGGATAGGAGTTGGCGTTCTTGCTGGGATCATGGAAGCCTTTGCCTAACATGTGGTCCATATCGACGGTTCCAACTTTGTCGTTTTCGATATCCTTGCCGTTCAAGCGTTTGGCGGAGATTTCCGCACGGAAGATGGCGGTCTTGCTCACCTTCGCGGGCAGTTTGAATTCATATTCGAAGAAGCCCTTGCCTGGGCCGTTGACTTTCAGGCCGTCGAAGATGTTCCATTGCTTCTGCGACCATTCGGCCTTCGTGAAATCCTTCGGCAAGACGCGGATGACGCCATCCTTCGCCGCTTTTTCCGCGATGGTCACGAATGTTGTGAAATTGCGGGCGATGATTTTCGCGCCGTTCTTGACCGTGAAGCAGATTGCGCCGACCGCCGGAACGGACGGCAATTGGACATTGACAGTTCCAATGTCTGTGTGCATCCAGGCGGTCGCGTCGATGGAGACGGCGACTTCCTTGGCGGGGCTTTCCGTCAGTTTGCCCTGTTCGTCCCAATAGCGGACGATGGCGGTGACGGAGAGCTTGCGGCCTGCGTATTTATCTGTGGTAAGGGAGATGAACAGCGGGACGGGGCATTTGGTGCCCGGCTCGAAACTGCGGCAGAGCTCGCCGTCCAATGCGAGATACGCATCCGCATGCAAGTCGTTGAGCGACATGCCTGGGAAAATCTGCTCGATGCCCGTGTATTTCGCCGTGCGGTCGAAACGGACGTAACCGTTCCATTCGTTGCAGACGTCATGGTGCTCCGTGTAGAGCCAGCCTGCGCATTTCGGATGGCGGCGGAAGGCGTTCATCATGAGATGGTAGTCCCATGACCAATCGACGTCGCCCGTGGAACCTGCGTATCCCCAGACATTTCCGCATTCGCTATTAAACATCGGGGCATTCGTTTGGCAGTGGCCGCTGATGTAGTTCCACGTGGAGCCTTCGAAGGTGGATTCGCAGAAGTTGTGGATGCGCTTTTCCCAATCGTAGCCAGGCAGATAGGAATGCCACGTGTTGATATCCGTGATGACATGGTCGTTGTTGCAGGGGGAATTGTCCTCCACAAGGCGCGACGGATCGAGCGATTTCGCGAGACGGACCATCCGAGCGACCTGTTGTTGCGTCTGCGGGAGGTACTTGCGGCGTTTTTCGCCGCCTTCCGTCCAATCCGTAAAGAGGCCCCATGTCTCGTTGTAGAGGACCCAGCTGAAGATGCAGGGATGGTTCATGTCGCGTTTGAGCATTTCGCGCATGGCATATTCAGACGCGGCGAACATCTGCTGCGTAGGCTGTCCCCATGAATTCGGCACGTCCGCCATGATGAGCAGACCAAGCTTGTCCGCCCAATATAGCTTGCGCGGGATTTCCACCTTGATGTGGACGCGGTTGCCTGAAAGCGCGAGCTTTTTGGAGATCATGATTTCGTTCTTCATGAATTCGTCGGACGGGAAGGTGTAGTAGCCCTCCGGATGGTACGACTGGTCCAGCGTCAGTTGCAGATAGATTGGCTTGTTGTTGAGGGCGACGTAGGGATAGCCTGTTCCGGGCATCTTCGTGACGGAGACCTTCCGCATGCCGAAATATGTTGAAATGCGGTCTTCGTTATTGTTGCCATACGTCAGAACAGCTTGGACTTCATAGAGATAGGGATTGTCCAAATCCCACAGCTTGATGGCTTCAAAGGGGATTTCGAATTCGACGGACTGCTGGCCGGGCTTGATCAACGCGGACGCAGGCGCCTTGCGGTCCTCCTTCTTGAACTGGATGGTCGCCACCGCAGACTGCTTCGCAGGGGAATCCAATGTGATTTTCGCCGTGACAGACCTTTTGTCGATGTCCGGAATCAGATGGACGGTGTCCATGTAAACGTCCGTCCGGGCTTCGAGATAGACGGTCTGCCAGATGCCGTTGACGTTGCCGTAGCCCTGCTTGCCGAAGAGCGCGTAGGCACTCGGCGAATCGGCGCTCCGCAAGGTGGTGTCTTCCGCACGGATGGTGATTTTCTGTTCGACGCCCCATTTGACAAGATGCGTCAATTCAAATTCGAAGGGCGTGTAGCCGCCTTCATGGAAGCCGACGGGGGCGCCGTCGAACCAGCCTTCCGTGATCCAGTCGGACGCTCCAACGACAAGAAACACGCGCTTCCCTTTCCATTCCTCCGGAATCGTGATGGCCTTTCGATACCATCCGTAGTCCGCTTCGTCTTTCACGCCGGACAGCGGTGAGCCCCATCCGAATGGTACGGTGATGTCCAGCGGGAAGACATCTGAATTGAACCAGGCTTCTTTCTTGCCGACGTTTTCCTTGTCGAATTTGAATTTCCAGGTTCCGTTTAGGTTGAGCCATTCTTTGCGTTCGAAATCGGGGCGGGGGTGTTGGGGGAGTGGGATGGACATTTTTTTAATGATTAATGACTAATGATTAATGACTAATGATTAATAAATTGTAAGTTATTAATTGTTGATTGTTAATTAGTTACTGGATGATTTTGATGGTGCTTTGACCATCGGTCGTGTTCACGATGAAGGAGAAGCCGTACGAGCCGTCTGCGTTCAGATAGGACTGGACACCGTCGTAATCGTAGTAGCTGAGCTTGAGCGGCACGAACAAGCCAGTTTCGTTCTTGACGAGAATGCGCGGGCGTTCAAATGATTTGAAGCCGTCTACGCGCACGGCGGCGTTGTTCAAACCACCGTCGATGGTGAATTCAGCCTGCTGGTCAATGGCCTGGATGTGAGGAAGATACGTATCGGGAACAAGCTTGCCGACGGTAACTTTGACATTGTAGGGCTCCTTGACGGAGTCGTCGCGGACCTGATGGACGCTGTTGTCCGTCTTGACATCATGATCACCGAAGGGGACGAGAATGACGTCGTAGGCGATGCGATCGCCAGGCTGGAACGTCACGTCATCCAGATTCAGCGTAAGACGCGCATCGACGATGGGAGCCGTGTTGAATTTCAGCAT
Source organism: Victivallales bacterium (assembly GCA_017964325.1). Next base: position 9,448 of record JAGCSE010000069.1, read on the forward strand.
GGCTTGGATATGCGTCTCCTTGCCATTCAGGAACAATGAGCAATTCTTGACGATGATGCCGTAGTTGCAGACGCCTTTGTTATGGAGTGATGTGAATACGGAGATGTAGGGGGCGTCGGAACCAAGCGGGATAAGGGCGCTGACGGGCTTGTCCTGCGGCAACTCCGCGACGGTCAGCTTGTTCTCTTCGTTCAGATATCCGAGGTGGGCGAATTTCGTCCACGACGTGCTGAAAGAGAAGAGGTTGAAGGTGTTTTTGAAATCCTTGATGGACACCTGCCTCTTAAAGTCGATGACGAATGAGTAATACGTGCGGTTTTCATCCGTCTGGGGGAATTCAAGATGCCGCGCCCACAGGGTGGCCGCGTCGTCGTCGGATTCGTAGGAGAAATCGACGTCTGCATAGACTGGTCCGGCGGATTGAACTCTCTGGATTTTCGGCTCGAACATGATTTTTGTTTCACCTTGATAATAATATGGGAAATAGAGCGGCCCGACGGAATAGTGCTGCGGCTGGGTCGGCCACAGTTTGGCGGACATGGCGCGGAAGTCCGGCAGCGTCCAGCCGGACTTGCTGCCGACGTAGTACGGCGCGATGCAGTTCGTCTCTGTGACGCCACAGGAGAGGTGGTAGTAGGGCACGAAGAACTTGATGGCGGAGAGCTGCTTGAGTGGCGCGAGGCCCCAGTTCTGGTAGAGGTTCAAAATGGTGAAGGTGCGTTTGGTATTGGCATTAAGCAGCAGTGGCAGAAGCGTTTCGCCATAGCCACTGTCTTCCGGATAGAAGTACGGCTCTTCGCCGTCGCCATGGAAATTCTTCGAAACTTCGATCGGCATCGGGAGGAGTTTTTCCTGCTCGTCCAGCATGGCGGCGCATTCGAGACCGCCCGCTTTGCCGCGGATGCAGAAATACATACGTCGGTCATGGTCGTCCGCCGTGATGGTTACGGGCAGCTTGTAGTGCTTCTGGGGGATTTTGTAGTAAGCTGCGCTGAAATGCGTGCCAGCGAGATCGAAATCGTAGGTCCCTTCCAATTTGTTGTAGCCGAAGAACTTACCGCCGTCTTCTGCGTTGAGGACCTTGATGGATTCGGCGGTCAGCGGATTGCGTTCGCAGAAGGCTTCCTCCGCTAGCTTCGCGAAGTCGTGGGAGGCGTCATGGTGGAGGCGGTGCGCAAGGACGAACCGTGTGTCCGGTTTCTGGACGCCGCTCAATGGATTCGACTGCGTCAGAACGTATTCCGTCTGGTTTTCGGAGAAGGTGATTTGTCCCGCTTCAGGGCACGTCGGGAAGATGAGGCCGAACACGCCGCCTTGCTTGTTATCGAAACCGACGTATTCGACGGAACTTGCATCAATGCCATTGAACGTGTCGTGAATGCCATTCTTGTCTTTCACAACGACTTTAGCGACAGTGCCTTTCGTGATTTTCAGCTGGCATCCGTATTCCTTCAGTTCGACATCGTTGTTGCCTGTGACGAAACGTAGCATCTGGTGCATTTTGTCTGGATAGGCATGGAGGATGCGGTCGAGTTTGACCTGCATTTTCTGGCGTTTTTCCGCCACGAGTTTGATGGATTTGATTTCAATGATTTCATCGACTTGTCCTAGATCAAAGCGAATGCCGTGGATGTTGCCGTTGAAGCCTTTGATTTCATCGA
>JAGCSE010000070.1 GCA_017964325.1 Victivallales bacterium
GCGATCCACGCGGATCTATCGTCATACGACGCATTCTGCATCCTTGGTGGTGGCATCGTCATCGATCCACGGCTGCGCGAACGCATTGAAGCGGAATGCGCACGCGGCAAAAAGTGTTTCACCGAAGCGCTCGGCAGTTGGAACGGACTCTAGTCCGTGCCGCCAACCGACACCACACGCAAAAGACTGGTCGTCGTGCCCGAAGCGGACAGCGGCATTCCGGGGCTCTCCGTCGGTGATCTTCTCGACGACGGCAGCAACCGGATGGTCAAACCATACTACAATATACCGGGAATGAAGGTCCTTCTTGCATATCGCGATCATATCATCGCCCACCGCCACTGGAACGCAAGCAAAGACGACATCATGAAAGGCTCGGCTCCAGGCTTATGGACGGTTGGCGAGAATCTCATGATGACCTCCTTCGAGTTCCACAACTACAACCGCGCGAGATTCGCCCCGCGGGAATCATGGCGTCGGCTCATCGTCTTCATCGCCAAATGGATCACAGGCAGCGAACCTGCCAGCCTCCCGGAGCCACTTGTCCAATACGGCATCAACGCCGATCTCACAGATGATGCCGTTTTCGAAAAGTACCGCAAGGATGCCGTCGAACATGGAATCAAATGGCTGGAGCGATATCTCGTGGACGAAGGCCGTGGCGGAATCCTTGAAGGCCTGCGCCACGATATCAATCCCGACGGTGTGCAGAGCACGGCGGACAGCGTTCGCACGGATTGCTCCGGCGAAGCGGCAGGCGCGTTCCGCTTTTACGGGATACTGAACAGCGACAATCATGCGCGGAAAATCGCGCAGAATCTCAGTGGTTTTGTCTTCGGCCCCATGCAGGTGAAAGGCGGCCTTTTCGACGGAATGCTTCGCTGGACCGACACGGCCTGGCAGGTCTGCTATCAGGACGACGCGGCCCGCGCCATGCTTCCGGCTCTCTATAACTGCCTGTATCTCGGCGACAAAAGCGAATTTCCCGCCGTCTGCCGCGCACTTGATTTTCTCGTGAAGACCACCGCGAAGGACGGATGCCGTGTCGCCCGCACAGACGCACCGAATCTAAACGAAAACGGCATCCGCGCACTTGCCGAGGCGGAACACGGTCTTGCCTCCGCGCACTACAACGCCTATTACCACGCCGCGCTCCTTCTCGCCTATCTCGTCGGCGGAAACAAGACCTATCTCGACATGGCCCGCCGTGGCCTCGAGACCATCATGTCCCTCTATCCCGACACGAAGCGTGAACAAAGCGAGACGGAGGAACAATGCCGTCTGATCCTGCCCCTTGCCCTCCTCTATCAGGCGACTGGCGAAAAAGCGCATCGGGACATGCTGTATCGCGTGACAGACGATCTTCTGACGCATCGCCATCCATCAGGCGGCATCGCGGAATGGGATACAGGCTACAAGGCGAACTGTTCCCGCGAATCACGCGGCGAATGCTCGCTATTGACGGAGAACGGCGATCCGATCGCCGACCTTCTCTATTCGACAAATTGGCTGCCCGTCGGTTTTGCTGTCGCCTATCATGTCACAAACGATGAAAAGTACTACAAACTCTGGCGGGATATCGCCGTGTTCTGCCTGAAATCGCAGATCCATTCAAACGATCCCAAGACCGATGGATCATGGTGCCGCGCGTTCGACATGGAGCTCGGCGAAGCATACGGCTGTCCGCATGATGTCGGCTGGGCCGTTCGTTGCAGCGAATCCGGCTGGACAGACGCGGAGATCCTCATGGGACTCATGATGCCCGATATCCTCGCCCGCACGAAAAAACGGTAGTAAGCAGAGTGTCACTCCTAAATGATAGTTTTCAAATATCAGGAAAAACACATTCATGAAAAGGATAACACTTTTTTATTCATCTTTGATGATGGGAATACTCGTTTTTTTTATAAACGGATGTGACTTTTTGATCAAATCTGAATATGTTTCGTACGAGTATAAAAAGCTTGGAATGGAATTATTTGGCTGGGAAAGAGATAAGACAATATCCAAGATTATTTTTTATAAAAACAAATCCAATAACATTGATTTAGGAATAATTCAAAATAATGAAATGATTCCATTCGGTGATAAAGACTCTGAAACCTTAAAACAGTTTGGTTTTCTTCCTGATGAAAGGAAAAATAATGTATTCTATCTTACGAAGAATAAGAATGTTCTGATGATTAATCTGAATGAAGATGAATCAATTTTGTATATGTTGACTATTTCAGAAGACAGCCCTTTTGTGATTCTTTATAATAACAACACAATTACAAATCCAATCGAGCAAGACAAAATACAACTTTTGTTTGGTAATGATTTAATTAGATCTTCATATCCATATAAATAAAACAGTTATTGATGATTTGCATCTTTGTTGGTGAAGAATACGTTTTTCACACAGCAACCCTGCCCTTCAAAAATCATCACCTATTCGTTCTATAAATATTTGTCAAAAATAAAAACGATGCTAAACTAAAACGTTGTTTTTCAAAAATAAGCCCCAAAAAGGAGACCATTTCATGGAAAATTTTATCTACGAGACACCTACAAAAGTCTATTTTGGAAAAGGCGAGGAATTGAAAGTCGGTAAAATCATCAAGGAATACAATCCGAAAAAGGTCCTTTTGCATTATGGCGGGAAATCGGCCCAGGCAAGCGGACTTCTTGATCGTGTTCGCAAATGCCTCCGTGATGAAGGAATACCATTTGTGGAGCTTGGCGGCGTCGTGGCCAATCCCGAACTGCCTCTTGTGCGCAAGGGAATCGAACTCTGCCTGAAGGAAGGCGTGGACTTTGTTCTGGCCGTAGGCGGCGGTTCCGTGCTGGATTCCTCAAAGGATATCGCCAACGGCACGGCCAATCCGGACGTGGATGTATGGGATTTTTCACTTGGTAAGGCGACGCCCAGCAAGACACTTCGGAAAGGCGCCATCTTGACGCTGGCGGCGGCCGGCTCCGAAATGTCGAATTCCTGCGTCATCACCAATCCAGAGACAAAGGAAAAGCGTGGTTACGGATGTACGTGCAACAGAATGGATTTCGCCATCGAGAATCCGGAACTTACGTTTACGGTCAACGCATACCAGACGGCATGCGGCATCGTCGATATCGGCATGCACACCATCGAACGCTATTTCTGCCCCGGCCATGACACTGCCTTGACCGATGCCATTGCCGAGGCTGTCATCAAGACGATCTTCAAGGCCGGCAAGGATTGTCTGGCCAATCCATGCGATTACGAAGCAAGAGCGAATATGATGTGGGCTTCCTCGTTGGCCCACAATGGCCTGACTCAATGCGGCCGCAACACTCAATTGGCTGTTCATCAGTTTGAGCATGAAGTATCCGGCATATATCCGAAAGTCGCCCATGGCGCGGGACTCGCCGCCCTCTGGTGCAGCTGGGCAAGATATGTCTATAAGGCAAACATCATGCGATGGCTCCAATATGCCTCGCATGTCTGGAATGTGGACATAGATTTTGAACATCCGGAAAAGACCATCGAGAAGGCCATCAATTTGCAGGAAGAATATTATGCTTCCATCGGCATGCCCATTAATCTGCGTTCCTTGGGCGTGAAGCAGGAAGATCTGGAGCCCATGGCTTTGGGGTGCTCCAGGAACAAGACCCGCAAGTTGGTCGGTGACAAACCACTGGGCTATGAGGAGATGCTCGCTATCTTTAAAATGGCATTCTGATAATACAGCCCAGCCCGCATGGGCGATAACAACAGCAATCGCCGGCTGCGCGATTTTCAAATCGTGCAGCCGACAGTGTATCTGCCCCTGCAATTACCCCGCAAAGGTGACACAACTCATTTCCAAGAGCCCCTGTTTAAAATTTTCAACATCTGATTATAAACTAATATGTTATATTATATCGACTAAAATATAATAGCCATAATTAATGATTTTTCATGTACTTGTTTTTATGAATCTCGTCTTCAAATGACTTTTTTTTCAAAAAAAAATAAGATTATTGGCTTGCAATTTGTTTTTATTGTGGTAAAGTATAAATAGTAAGTTTTTAATTAAATTTCTCAGTCTGGTTATTCCAGTTGATGAAAGTTTTGGATTATGAAAGCAAGATTGTTCATTTTAGTATGTTTGTTGCTGGCTCTCCACTCCAGCCTCAAGGCTGGAGAGGATGCTATGCGCGCTGACGACGCGACATTGTCACGTTCGTCAGAAAAATTCGCATACGACATCCTCAACGTGACAGAAAGCGACAACTTTGAAAGCGAATGCAAGGATAACGATGAAGATAAGCCATTCGGTTTATCTGACGAGTGCCTCAGAAAGGTCGGGCAGCCCACACCGGGAATCATGCTTACCTTGCTTATGGCTGGAGGCCTTGTTCGTCTCATGCTTCGCCTGAGACGTCGCATCACAAAGAGATTGGAATGGCTGTTTGCCAACGCCCTTTCTTTCATGTTCGCAAATGAAAACAACTACGCTTTGTCTTTATACAATTTATTTATAGAAATTTGCTGGTTAAAATGGCAACGGGTTGAACTTCGATTATGACCCGTTCGACGCCTGCGGTAGCCGCAGAGCGTCTCTGTTGTTTTGTCGAAACATTTCGGCAATCCCGAAACTATCATTTACAGTATTCGGGGAAATCAATATATTTAAGGTTTAAGAAATTTAAATTGAGAGATTTACAATGAAAAAATATATTTTGACTGCTTTTATTATTATTGTATGCGTGCTGAATGTGCAAGCACAAACAATTAAACCAGGCAATGCATGGCCATCGAAGAATGGGAGAACATCTACTAATCCCGATGAAGTTGCTGGGCAATTGTATCACGCGGTAGGCGCTGAAAAAATTGATGGAACAGGTAATGTAACAGGTAATGTAGAATTTAATTATACATGGTCAGCAGGCCGCAATGCTCCAGAGAACCAAATGTGGTCATACGAACGCACTGACATTGACGCAGGATGGAGATACGAAGGTGGCACGTTCGAATTCACGTCAGACTATGTCTGGACGGATTTTGGAACTAGACTGGATGATCATAAAGGTGATCCGGGCACCATTACCGAATTTGGTTATTATAAAATCAACACTGATGGAACGATCGGTGTTCCCACAGCAATGATGGAATTGGATGCTGATGGAAACAAGATTGTGAATAATTCCGTGATTTTCAAAGAAGGCGATAAAATAGGTTTTTATATGGAAATCGCTGAAACAAACGGTAACAATGTCATTTTCACGTCCACTGAAAATGCCATTGAGGGTGCGGCAAAAGCCGCTCCGAATGTCGATACTGATTCCAGAGGCGATGAAAAACAGTATTTCTGTCTTTTCGATGCTAGACCTGGCAAACCAGGAATTGCTAGTGCCAGTCATTACGAATACTTTCTGGATGGATTTCTCGCCAAAAAAGATGATCAGACCTATGAGCAATTCATTGATGAGGTTATAGAACAGAATGGAGGAAACACCAACATTACGGATAGCGATGGCAATGCAGTCGGCGGCCAGCCGCTTCCTGGGCTTTTGCTGACGATGGTCATCGGCGGTACTGCGGTCGCAGGAATTGCCAAGAAGCGCAAGAAAGCATGATGGTGATTCGGTATTCTTGGGAGTTTCATTTAGAAATCGATTGACGCAATTATCGAGATTATCGAGCATTTTGTTTTGTTGATCGCTGTCAACGATTTCAGAGTCAAGATTCCCAAGAAAAAAAAATTGTTAACCACCGCCAAAAGGCGGTGGATTGATTGTTCCGCTTTGTGCGGCGAACATTCAGCCCCCTTCGTTCAATATGTTTTCTGTAACTGCCAATCTTTGACAGTTTCTTCAACAAAGTTCTAGTTTTATCCATAGGAAATTAAGATAATTATGAAAAAGTCTTTTTATTTTTTATTTTTTGTATTTTCTCTTTTGTCGGCATCCGTAATGGCTCAAGCCCATTATGAAAATGATTTATTTGAATTTAGTCAAGGTGCCTTCACTTTCAAAACCGACTATGTATTGACGGATTTTGCGGTAAGGGTTGCTTCTATGCAAAATGAAAACATTTTAGACATCAACAATCTGTCTGAAATTGGTTTTTATAAAATTTCATCTATGTCTGGCCACTCGACAACATTGGATGGAGAGCCTGTGTGGATGCGCAGAAATGATGGCGAAAATATTACGACCAATGAGCAAGTAACTTTCCATCAAGGGGATAAAATTGGTATCTATGTAAAAACAAGCACCTATGTACAAAAAGAGAACGGTAAATTCGAACTCGTAAAGGATGCACAGACATTTACTACTACAGATGGTGCTATAGACGGCGCGAACTCCTTCAAAAATAACCAAAGACCAGAGAATGAAGATGGATTAGTGTATTTCTCCCTTTATCTCGATAACAATGACATTAAGCAGCCAACTTACCAATATGCCTTGAATGGAGAAGCCAGCAGCGGTGGGGATGGAGGAACCTTCGGTGGTCAACCACTTCCGGGTATTTTGCTGACCTTGGCGATTGGTGGCACGGCGATTGCAGGTGTGACTAAAAGGCGGAAAAAATCAAAAGCATGATAGTATAATTATAACGCTCTGTTCTACAAGCGGATAGGTTACGGAAACCACAGAACGGCATTGCACGGAGTGCGAAACCATGCCTCCCCTCAGGCAAGAGTCCGCAAGGATGCGCAACCTGCACCGGGATGGTTGCCATGAATCGCTCCGCAAGGGTGCCACTTATAAAGGATGACCGAACATAGCCTTATAGGGAATAGAGCGAATTATAATATAATGTGCAAAATAAATAGCCTCAGTGTGTGCAAAACAATATCTGAGGCTATTTATTAATTATATACGGCTGACAATTAGCATTTGAACAACAAAGGAGTGGAGATGGAAAAGAACCGAAGACAAAGAATTCTGATACTGATTTTGCTCTTTCTTGTGCTTCTGGGGGTTGGGGTGTCAGTCGCTTATTATATTGTGAGGGCACGGGAGAATGTTACGGCCATGCAGAATGCCCTTAATGCCTATGAGAACAAGGATTTTGACAAAGCTATAGAGCTCTTCAACAAGGTTCTATCGAAGGATGCGGACAACGAGGCGGCAGTTACCAAACTAGCGGAAATATATTGTGCTATTGGAAACTGGCCCAAAAGTTCTGCATATTGGATGCAGGCCTGCCGCTTGAACAATCTGAACAATGATTATGAACGGAATTTTGTCAATATGGCCATGCGGGCGAGATCCTTTGCCAGAGTGGCATCCCTTTATACTGACAGCAGACATAAAAATCTTGATCTTGATGAACAGCTTGTTCTTGATTTCTGCCAACTGATGTCCAATGAGCCTCAAAAAGGCATTGAACTTTGGAATAAAATTATCCAGGAAAATCCCAAAGCGCTTGAAAGACCATATGGGAAATTGATCAAGGTAACGCATTTTGCAGCGGATCAGACATTTGAGTGGGTTTTTAAAGAGCTGGGTGAACTTGCATCTTCAGAGGACGCGAACATTGCTCAGGAGGCAATAATAGCGCGAGCAAATCTTAACAGGAGGCTTCGTCAGTATGCAAGCGAACTAGAGGATCTTACGAAACTTGCAGATATCAATTTCTTTGTCGGCGCGCCAATGCTCGGTGAGTTCTACAGCAACCATTTAAAGTTTGTGGAAGCCATTGATGTATTTGAAAAATACAATCAAAAGTATGTCAATAGCAATATAGCGATAATCTTGAGCGAGCTGTTGCTCTTCACCAATCAGAATGAGAAACTTGAAAAACTAACCAAAGATTGGAAGCGTCTGTCAGGAAAGAACAACATTATGACGGCATATTACCTTGAGTCAGTTTATGCACTTGCCAAGAAAGATTTCAATGCCCTAGCCAAAGCCTACAAACCAGTGCAAACGCAAGGTCAAGTGAACACGGTTCTAGCTGCGTTTATTTCAATACTGGTTGATGTCCATAACAATGACACCATCAGCCTTGAGAAGGATCTGCTCCACTTCCAAAACTTTCCCCCGTTCTTAGACTTTCGCACCAAAATACATACGCTTGTCGTGCTCTACCTTCAAGATAGGATAAAGGCTGGAGTGCCTGCAAAGGAATTAATCAGTCTTGCTGACGCCCTTCTCAATGCAAAGCTAACTGATGATCCCACCGCCATGCCGATACTTGTCAGCCTAATTGGCAAACTCCAGAATTTCTCATTGACGGACTGGGAGCTAGAGTCGAACATGAAATTGCTTCCAAACGATCCAACTTACCTGGAAGTGGCTGTTGTTTTCAACTACACAAGGAAAAACATAGCGGAGGCAATCAAATATCTTAATCAACTTGAGAAGATAGAGAAAAATGGAATTTCTCTTAACATGAAGAAGCTTGCAGTCGATTTATATATCGCTCAAGGAAACCTTGACGAGGCCGCCGCAAGATTCATGCAGGTTCTTGATTCTGAAAGAACTATCAGTTCTTTCTCAAAATTCTTCCTGTTCTGCTTTGGCAATAAACGCAAGGACGATATTAAGAAGCTTGCCGAAAAGACAGGAGACGACAAAGAACTAGAGCCAGTAAAGCTTTTCTGCAAGGCAGGGCTTGAACTGTTGGATGGTTCCAAGGATGCTGCGCTTGATATGATTGAAAAAATAGACACGGATGATGACGACTTGCTTTGTTTTGCCGGAGTGGAATTGGATGCCAACGGACGAAAAGACAAGGCTGTTGAAAAGTTCGAAAAGGTTTCACAGAACTTTGCAGGATATCCTCAGGTGCTTATGAAATTGTCCAGTTTGTATATGGATAAAGGCGATAATGCCAAGGCAAAATCGTTTGCTGAAAAGGCATTAAGACTTGTGCCTGATGCAGGAATGCCCAAAAAGATTCTCGCTTCGTGCTTCCACACCGAAGGCAATTGGCAGCAAGCTCTTGATTATTCCGAACCCGCGCTCTGGGAGAAAAACGGAGATGTTGATTTGAAAAAAATCTGGATTTGGGCTATGGAGAAGAACATTGCTTTTGAATTTGACGCAAAACGCTATCCTTCTTCAATGAATCTCTGCAATGCGCTCTTAAAATATGACAAAGCCAACGAGGTGGCGACAGATTATTCGGCGAAGCTTAAAAGTGTGATGCCGCCACAAGAAGAAGACAAGCCGGAGGCAGAATGAGTGTCTCCATGCCAGTCTCTGCGAGATTGAGGTTTAGCATTGCGACTTATATTGCGCTTGCTATTGCCTTCACATTCTCGCTGCGCACGACTTGGAATGAAATCTTCTCGCGCGAATGGGAAACGCCTGTCGTTTTTTTCATTCTTGGGTTATGGCTCTCATACGACGTATGCCACAAGATATATGTCCGCCCTTCTGGACCGCGTGGCGTACAAGATTCAGTCGCCGCATGGAGCGTGCTGATTCTGTTTTTTCTAATGGCGCTTGCACCATTGAACATCGACGTCACCTGGTGCCAATGCTGGTGCCTATGGCTCTTATTGATAGCCCCGCTGTGGTTTTCATCAGGGCACAGAGTGACATTGTTTGCAACGATACCGCTTTTCGTATTCTGTGTATTGATTCCAATGCACAACGAGATATTGCTTGCGGTTAGTCATCCTCTAAGGATGATTGCGACCGCAACCTCTGGATTGATTCTAAAGTTGTTTGGATTCAATGTTTCAACCACGTTGACTGTACTGAAACTGAAAAACGTGGATTTGGCTGTGACGGACGCATGCAGCGGCATACAGCAGTTTGAAGCACTGCTTTTACTCGGTTACATCCTTGCCAAACACCAGCAGAAGCATCTCGTATGGCGCATCGTGCATTATTCATTTTGCATACCTTCGGTCATATTGGCAAATACAATCAGGCTAGTTTTGGTAGTGATGCTGTTCCACTGGCCAGTTGGCGAAGCCGTACTGTACTCTGGCTGGCATGAAGGCCTAGGCTATTTCCAAGTACTGTTAGCGGTAATGATAATGTGGGCCGCCGGTGCGCTCCTGACATACGCCAGCAAACCATTGAGAGAGAAGGAAAAATGAAGGATAAAAAATTTCTTCTTTATATCTTTGCATTTCTTGGTTGCATTCCGCTTGTGTTGTGCGTGCCATACATTCTTAACGCATGGCGTTTTTCCCCAATGGACAAGCGAGATTTTGTATTCGCCATAGCCTTCTTGCTGTCTGCACTAGTAGCCCTTGTCTTTACAGGACATTCAACGCCTGTCTTCCAAAAGCGAATACTCCTTGCAGATATTTGTTTTCTATGCGGATATGTTTTTTGTCGTGTAATAAGCTTAAATTCAGGAGCGGTTATATGCGCGATAATGTTCTGGTGGGTTCACATTTGGATGCTGCGCGGAATCAGGCTCGCTTTCAATCTCCTGCCCTCGTTTATTATACTTCTTCTATCAGTCGTAAGCAGCGTTTACTGGATGTGCGTTTTTTGGGGGATTACTCCGACAACTGCATTCTGGTTAAAGATTTTTGTAATGGTTCTTCTTCTAGTTTCTGAAATTCTTATACTGCGCTACGCTTGGCTACCCAAAATAGGCATCATTATATTCAGCATGGGAATGACCGCTGCCACGGCAGTAATGTTCATGCTTGGAAATATAACGAAAACCTATGCATCCTGCAAGGTGGCTTTCCAGCCAGTGGTGGGAAAATACATGGGTATAGAAATGGACAAGAACAAGAGTTTTGAGCGCTTCTTCAAGTATAGCGAAGCGCATCATTACAAATACTCAATGGATACTGCTGATTTCACGTTGTTGACCGTAGATTGTCATGATAATATACACGAGATACATCCAGCCTCTCATTGCCTAAGGTCATCAGGATGGGCAATTGAGTCCGAAAAATCAATTCAAATCACAATCGACGAAAAGATACTCAACGTCACTGAGGTCAAGGCATCACGGCATAACTCGAAAATACTCCTCTGGGTCTGGTATAGCAATCATAATATCTCGACAGGCAATTTCATTTGTTTCCGCCGTTTATGGAAGAACCGCGAAATGTGGTCGTCTTATCAGCTTGGCATATTGGACAAACAAGATTTAGATGAGAGCCGAAGCCTACTTAAGGATATATTGACCACATTAATGGTAAAACAGTCTTCCCCTGAATGATAGCTTTTAGTTCCACGAAGAGAGGGGCGTACTCTGTGCGACCGTTTGCGCCACGCACAAACTCAGCCCTATCATTCATTTTCTTGTTTTTCGTAAAGAAATCCCCCCACCGCAAAGCGGATGAAAAACGCCGAGTTGCCGGAGACCAATCCAATTCACGGAACTATAAGATAAAGCAAATACAAAATACTTCGAAGCCAAGCCTACGGCAACGAGGCAACCTGTTTAATCTGTGTTGTCAGTGTTTCTAAGATATTGAAAATTCATGCCTTTTGTGGTTCCCAATCAGCAAATTGGTTGCGGCTTGATCGCTCTATGCGTTTTGTACCTTTCGTAGTTCCTCATCAACAATTGGGAGGCAGCGCTTTGAGAAATTTCAAGATGGCCTCCTCCAGTTCGGGAACAAGCCGATGAGGAGTGATCCCCAACCGCCAGATTCGGTGTCCAGTTCCAATACCATCATATTCGTAAAACATCGTCTGGCATTCCATGGAACAGGCCTTTTCCAAGAAAAGACGTGGACTTTCAATGGGCACGACGTCATCCAAGCGGGAATGTGAAATGAAAACTGATGGAGACGCAGGCGAAAGAAGGCGGGCAGGATCGATATCAGCCAGATCGTTATGTGTCGCAGGATGCCCAAAGAGCAACCGATACCGTTCGGGATGGGTCACTATATCAGGATAGGGAATGGCGATGGGGCTGATGGCAATGATGCCAGCCACGCATTCTGGCGGCAGGGATAGTCCAGTAAACAGGGCAAGATGACCTCCGGAGGAGGCACCAACCACCAGCAGTCGTTTTGGGGTGGCATGACCTACCAAGGCACGGATGTTGTCCAAAAGGTATCGTGCGGCGGTCTGGCAATCTTCTGCGCAGGCAGGCCAAACTGCGTTCCTGCTGAGCCGATAATTGGCATTTAGCACGGGATAACCGTTTTCTGCAAGGAATTCAGCAATGCCAATGACATCCTGTTTGTCCATGGACGCCCAACCGCCTCCATGCAGCAGAAGAACAGGAAATTTGTCATTTTGAATTTCATCGGGAAGAAGCAAATCTGCTTCCCCTGCCCCGTTCGGCAGTTCGGCATAGGTTAATGAAAGTTTTTTCATGGTGTCAGCTGTAAAGCGTTCTGTAAAAAATCTGTGTAATCTGTACTACTATCGTTCATTCTTTTGTTTTTACAACAACTTCACCCTGTCTCATTGTCTAACGTCTTGTCATCTATCGTCTCAGCTCGTCTCACGTCTCTCGTCTCACGTCCCACAAAAGCAATCAACGATTGCTTTTCCCTCCCCCCTGTAGGAGGGTGTAATGACGTCGCCATTACACGTTTTGACATGAGACGAGAAACGTAAGATTACAAGACAAAAAGACCCAATTGATTATTTGACTGCAGTTGCGGAAACCATATCTTGCAGTATGTCGTCTGATGCAATCAGGCAATACCAGAAAAAAGCCCAAGAAATATTTGAAAATCTGCGTTCGCGTTATAGATTTCAATGATCATCTTGATACATCTTGATACATCACTGAACTGAAATGAATATGAAGGTTAACATGAATCACGTTGCAACAGAAAACGAGAAGCAACAGCTTGAAGCCGCTTACAAGGGAAGAAAGGTTTTTCACGGCGAGCTGCATGATCACTCCAATTCAGGCGGCACCAGCGATGGCCACTGCACGCTGGATGTCTGGAAAAAAGAAATGGCGGAACTGAAGATGGATTTTGCCGCCATTCTGGATCATCGTCAGGTGCGGCACATGTATCTGCCGGAATGGGATGATACGCTATTCATTTGCGGAACGGAACCCGGAACGTCGATCACGGACAGCCATGCCAGCAAGAAGAGTCTCCACTACAACATGCTTTTTCCAAACTCCGCGGCATTGGAGAAAGTCTTGGCGGCTTTTCCGGAATATAATTTCGAGGGTGGGCCGGAAGGACATTTCAAGTATCCGCCCTTTACACGTGAGCGCTTCGGCGAATTGATGGATGCGGTACGTGACAACGGCGGTTTCTTTGTGATTCCCCATCCCAGGCAGATCATGGAGACAGAGGATGTCATGGACTTCTGGTATCGGGATCATTCCGGCATAGAAGTGTTCTACATGGATCTGGACGACAAGGCGTCACTGGACAATTATCCGGTCTGGGAAGAACTGCTTCAGCGCGGTAAAAAGGTATGGGTCTGCGCTGGCGGCGATAAACACGAGCATCCGAAAACAGGGGCGCTGACAACGATTTATGCCGAAGAGCAACGTGGATCCGCCTATATTCCGCATTTGCGGTGTGGTGATTTCACAAGCGGCAATGCAGGAATTCGGATGGTTCTCGGAGATATGCTGATGGGAGGCGAAACGCCGTTCGTCAAAGACGAAAAACTGCTTCTCGCCATTGGAGATTTCCATGAAAGCGTCTGCTTTGCCGGACATGAATACAGCATGATGTTGTTGGATGACAAAGGAGTTGTCTTCAAAAGCGCAGTCTCGCCGGATGCCATGCAGTATTTCTCCTTCCCCGTCTCCGAAACGGCACGCTGGATGCGGGCGGAAATCTTCGATGAAACCCGCAAGCTGCGCATTGCCATCGGGAATCCAATCTGGAACAGTCGCCTCCCGTAAGGTTGTCGTGAGGAGAGGACAAGACAATAGCGTAAAGCCTTTTCTCACAGTCCTCTCCAATCCTCTTCCAACCATGTTTTTCATTAAGCACTTATTAAAATAGGGAGTCTATGCAATGCCTGTCAACCTAGTACTTTATTGATTAAGGCAAATGATATGCTACCCTTTTGGGGAGGCTCTCTTAATAACGATTTTTCATCAAGAATATTATACAGACAAGGAATCAAAACCATGGCCGTCGACCTATCCAAAGTCAACATTTCCCTTGACCAGTTCCAGAACATCGCATCCGGCAAATACAATGCAGGCGAAGTGTCGCTCACCAGCGAAACCACCCTCGGCAAAATCAACCACCACGTTCACAAGGTTCGTGCCAATACGAAGTCACTCACCCATGAGGAGGTACTCGCCATCAAGAACGCGCTTGTGAAGGCGCTTTCAGAACACGGTGTGCAGCAAGAGGAAATCAACCGCATCCGACGCGAACTCGGACTCGGGGCGGATACCGGCATCGACAAGACGCTCCACGAGCGTAGCCTCAAGCCGCTCACGCGTCAGCAGGTGCGCCAGATTCTTGACCGAAACGCAGCAACGATAAATTCGTTCAAGGGGAACAATGCGGACAGAGTGTACATCACCACGTCATCCTTGCTTTACGGCGCGAATGGAATGGACGCTGAACACGCCGAAAGGCGCGACGAGATCAACGCCGCGCTCGCAGGTTCGCGCAAGACGGAGGCACACCAGGGGCTGGCCGTAGCAGAGGCCATCATCGCGGGCGATGTGGATTTCCACTCAGCAGAGAAAAACAAGGAGATTCTCGCCCATGTCAAAAACATGCACAAAAGACTGCTTGACGAGACGAACGGCAATCCCAGTGCGGAGCGCGAGGCGGTGGTCCATTTCCGCATGAAAGATAGCGGCCAGGAGATGAGCATCTCCACTGGCATGAGCGAGCTGGCATTCATCCGCAAGCTTGAAGGAATCATCATACGTCTTTCCGAAGACAAGAATGCGGATGCACGGAGCGTCGATGTCCGCACGGCGTTCAGCGCGCTCAGTACCCCTGCGGCACGCCTTGATTGGCTCAACAGCCTTGCGGGCACGCCCGACGCAGGCTTCAAGGTTCGCACAGCCTTCATCCAGATGCTGACGGAAGCGGGAATAGACGACTGGGAAACCCTCTCCGTGATCAACCGTGTCAACGACGAGGACGCGCTTGCCGCCGCCCGAAGCCTTGTAGCGCTCAACGGGCGGCTCAGAGGCGATGCGCTGCGGCAAGACCATATGCTGGTGGCGCTTTCGCATCTGGCCGAGAACGCAGTTGATGTTCCCGAAAACTCACGCGCCCTTGTCCCCGCCACCTCTCCATACCAGTGGAACAAGACGATAAGGGACGCCTTCAGAAGCGGCGCAATCGAAAAGCTCCCAAATGAGTTCAAGGTGCTACTGGACACTGTCCCTGCCCATCTCAGAGAGATGTTCGGAACTGAGATTGTCGGGAAAAATGCCAAGGCCATAGATTTTATCGTCTTCTCCGGCACCGCCGATGCCCTTCTGCCTGACCTCAACGCGGCACCTGCGACGGCGGAAAGCCTCCGTGCATCCTTGATGACCGCTATGGAACGCTACACAGCTCAAAGATGCGCCTGCAACCATCTCGAAAATAAGCTGATGGCCGCGGGAGTTGGCGAGGGGTTCAGCACCATGCTCTGGACCGCCTGGGACACCACCCGTCCGCAACTAAAGGAACGCCTTCTTGCATCGCGTTCCGCTGCGGAAACCGCCCAAATCCTCGCCGAGGTTCGCAAAGACGTCGAGGGTGACGTAAAACGCCTCGTGACCGCCGAACGTTGCTCCAACAAGGTCACCGCCCTCTACAAGGAGACGCTCGCACGGGAACTGGGCGTGCCTTCTTCATGTTTTACGGGTGGCAAGCCTGATATGACCATCATTTCCCTCAAGGCAAGCAATATGGTTTCCGCTATCCTCAAAGGGGAGATTGCGGTTTCCACCGAGGCAGACATCGAGGCTGTCTTCCGAAACTACGCACTGGACACAGCCAAGAAACGTGCCGAGGTCATCCGTACCGTGGATAAGATGGGACTGCCTGAAGCGCTCAGCATGGACTTAAAGACCAAGCTCTTCAAGATGACCCGCGTGGACAAGCTTGATGTCCCCAAGACCCTTGAGGCCGCCCGCAACGCCTTCAGCGCGAAAATCGATGCCCTGTACGCCGCGCTCAAGCCAAACGCCTCCAAGGAAGCAGTCTATGCAGCAATGCATCAAATCACGGGGCCTTTGGGAGAGGTCGTGCAAAGCCTGCTTCCAGAAGGAGCCGAAATGGGCGTTGAAGAAACAGACGCTCAAGGCGACATAATGATGTCATTTATCGTATATTCCAAAGAGGGGTTGCGTGAGAAACTCCTATCCTTCTTCAATCGTGCAGACGTCAAGGCTGACACATACTACGACCCCCAATCCCCCGCCTACGTTTCCGCTCCCATAATCGTTAAACTGAATGAACAGCTTACCAATGAAGCCATAGTCTCCACGCTTGGAAAGCCCCAAATGCCCCCCTTCCATGCAAAGGCTTTGATGCAGGCGTTCGAGGATGCGGGGCTCGGTGCAAAGTCCCTCGCCGAAAAGATGGCAATCCTGCGTCCGACTCACCCGGCGGGCATGATGCTTTCCTCCTCCATTCGCGCCCAGTCAGAGGGCATCTCGCCGAGCAAACTGCGTGAAATCGCCGAGCCTATCCTCATGGCGTTCGGCAATGCGGACGCCGAACGCAGCGAGGAGGACACCGAACGGATGAACGCGCTCCTCGCCAAATACAACGGCGGCCTCTCCGAGGCAGAACGCGCCCGCCTCCACGAGTTCGCCGAGGAACTCGACTTCTCCGAAGAAGCCGCGCCTGCCAGCGAAAAGGTTCTCGCAGAGCGGCTGGACGAAATCTGCGGCGGCGGCGGCTTCAACAACCCTGCCTCGTCCGTCTCACGCCGTGCGCTGGCTTCGGGCTTCAAGCTCGCCGACCTGCCTGCGCTCGCCCGCATGGAAGAAATACTCGACTTCCATGAAAACGACCCCGCCGAGGCCATCCTCGACCCGCAGAGCGAGTTCCGTCGCAACTGGGACGCATGCATGCTTCGCTACGCTGGCACCCGCGCGAACCTGGACCGTGTCCCTGAAAGCGTGAAAATCGCCATCACCAAAGCCCTCACCGCCTGCAAGCATGATGCCGAACTCCTCACCCTCGTCACAAATGGAATCAATCGCATAGTCAGAAACGGGGCAAATGCGCTTCGGAACGAGGACGACATCAAGGAAGCCGTTGAGCGCGTCCGCGCCAACCTCCAGGAACTTCGCGAAGCCACGGCGGACAATCCCGCGCTCTTAGCTGCCGGCCAGGAAATGCTCCTTGGCCTTGAAGCGCGCCGTGTGCCAAATGGCTTCATAAAGCACCTGATTGACACCGTGAAGCAAATCCAACTCAACGCCGTCCTGAAGCTGCGCGCACGCTCATCTGCAAAGGATATCCATGCCGCGCTCATGCAAATCTACGAAAACGTTTCCGCAATCCTCGTAAGCGGCAACTCCGAAGGGCTATTTGAAGGTGATGACGAAGTGGCCCCCTGCCGCAATTTCCTTGTCAAGGCAATGGTCTCGCGCCTCGACCAGAGGACACGCGGCCGTATCCGCGATGCCCTTGCATCGGAAAATTCCTCAAAACTCATGGCGTTCTATTACATGATTGAGAATGGAAAACTTGAGCTCGAAACACTCCCGGAGGGCGTCAAGGGGAATTTGGAGGGCCTCAGTGCCAAACTATCCACCTACGCCGATCACCTCAATGAGGCTGTTCACCAGGCACTTGGCGAAGAAAACGCGATCATCCCCAAATTCAATGGAGTATTCGACCTCAATATATACAATGAAATTAAGGGACCAGACATCCTTGGGGAAATCAAAACAACCGCTCGCACCGAATGCGATAAAGCCTGCGACAACTTCCTGAAGAAGAATTTCCCTGGCAATTCTCCAGTAGCCACCGCGCTACGCAACCTCTACAGCGCCAAACTCACCATCACCAAACCGTTCGCACCTGACGTACAACTCTCCCAAGACTACTCATTTGCCACCAAGCATTTCCTCAACCTCAACATTGTCCGCAGCATGAAGTGGCTTGAGACGACAGGGCTGGAACAATCGCAGTTCGCAAAGGACCGTGACCGCGGCTTTGACGTTTTCCTGCCTAATGGACAACTACTATCCCAAGACCCCGCCACCGCGGCAGATGAGCTTTCACGCTTCGTCACTGGACGAGAAGATGCGACCTATGCGGCACTTGGGAAGGCGGAGAAGACCAAGGTCCACTTCGTGATGTCGATCCTCACGCAGGAAGCGAACACGGCAACAATCACTGGTGCAGGTTTCGCACTAGATCCACAAGGCAAGAACCAGATGTTCGAGTACGGAGGCAACGGGCAAGGGGTTTCACGCTCTTTCCATCTGTCCAAGCTTTCTGGACAAGGCGACATTGCAATCGACTTTGAGACAACGCTCAGGCCGAACATCCTGATTGTCAACGGTGACCTCATTCCATTCCAAGGCAACGAAATCAAAGGCGACTTCAACCTGATTCTCTCCCCTGAGTTTCTCGACGATATCAGCAATCTGGACTTCGCACAATGCGACAATACCGCCTCCAATGAGATCTACAACCGCCAGCAGCCTGTTGAGAACAAACTCAAATCCAGCGTGGGGGCCCTCCCCCTCCCCTTCCAGCTCAATATCAGGCCCCAAACATCGTTCGCCTTTAACTTGAACCAGTAATTTCTCACTTACCGAGGCAGCTTCACACCTATCGCATTTCGCGCCAGGTGTGAAGCCACCTCTGCAGCAAGAAAAACCAACGATATAATTCAAAGACTATATTGAATAATTGCCTGCCTAAAAGCCGTGAGCCCCAAAAGAGACGGTACCGTTCCCAAAGCGAAACTCTACCTTCTGCTCGACCTCGAACACCGAATTGATGTTCAGCGACCTATAGCGGTTATGTTGATTCAACATAACCGCTATTATGTTAAACTGTAGAATATGTTGAGTTCAATCCCCGATTCGGAAAACTTACCATTTCCGAGAGAGGATATCAATTATTTCAAAACTAGCCGGAATGCGCTGAAAGGCGGGCGGCAAAATTCACTCTTTTAGCGACGCCTTTGCATTGTCCGATTTGTTCATGCCGATGTGCATTTCTCAACAGTTTTGAAATGTCCTCTGTCATTGCTTGTCGTTGAGGATTATGCACTTTGTGTTAACAATATGACATTTCATAATGATCAAGCTCCAATCATCTTTTTCCGACACTTGAAGATGGGCTATGCGATGCGATCCCACGCGATCCAGAGCGTGCTTCAGCGAGACAAAGTTGTTTTCCATCGTAGCCTCGTCGGCAAACAGATGGACGTCGAAATCGTACTTGATATCTTCGTCACCGCTCGTCCAAGGGCGACCAGTGGAAATCGGAATAAAGCCAAAAAGCTGGCAGGAGACATTCTGCGTTACGAAAGTCGCGAGCGGAACCTCACCGTTGTTAACCGTGACAGGCGAATTCCAGCGTGCTATTTCGCTATATGAGCTGCATCCAACAAGCAGCAAGGCTGCCATTGCGAAGATAAATGCCATTTTCATGATTGTATCTCCTTGTTACTTGCCTTCTTTGTCACTGGTTCTCGGTACTAGCACAGCCGAAACGTTCATCGTCGAGGAGCCGAATAAAGCTCCGACGAGACCGGTGGCGCTTGCTTCCGCATAGGATGCATTCGTATCATTGTAGACGACGTCAACTAGATCGCAGTTGCGGCTGTCGGCGTAATTTGTAATGGCATTTTGCAGATATGTGAGGCTTATATTGTCCTTGAAAAACGATACTCCGCCTTCTATGGTCTTTTTCTCGCTGTTCCACTTGATGTTTCCAGAGAAAATCGGGACTGCCCATAATATGTAGAAGCCCGTGCTTTCTATAAAGACCACCTCAGACGGTTTTCTGTCTGTTCCATTGAGTTTGACACCGTCCAGCGTGTCATAGGAGGTTGATGTTATTGTTGCGCATCCCGTGATCAACACGGCGAAGGCAACGCATAAAATCGACTTAAAAATGTTTCTCATGTTACCCTTTCCTTGAACCGGAATGAAATCTCTCTACAATTCCTGCCACAATTTTCCAACTACGACAGTCAGAAACGCTGGAATCGTATCTATTATAGCAGTCATCATCATATTTGCAATCTCAATACTTCTTTTTCCCTGCTGACTTTTACGCCCCCCCCCATGAAACGCTTCATTTTGCAATGCAAAGGCTGTTCGAGAAAGAGGAGGCCAGATGTATGCAGCAATCTGACAAATATCAGCAAATTAACTATGAACAGAACAATAAGAATGCCGCAACCTTCTCAGACGGACAATTTTTCCCTCAAGGAAAGAAGTGCCGTCATGAATGCCTCAAGTCTGGAGACGAGGATTTCCGCCGTCAGCAAATCAAGGGGCAGATACATTGAGAGCGCCAGGGAGTTCTCCTCTTCATCCAGCGAAATGGTGGCTCCATTCGTGGCTTCCAGATGATGGTTTGCCTCCAGGGCGGCAACAAGCACATTCCCGTCGTCTGAAGGCAAATCCATGATCTTTGCCGTAATGAGCACCATCTCTCCTGCATCAGGGCAGTACAAGAGCGAGACTTCCGCTTCTTCGGATGCGATAACGCAAGCCCCCTCGGCATCTGGCTCGAAGCCCTCGATGCCGAGGAGTTTTCCCGTCTCTGATATGATGTCAGTGAATGATAGCATCTTGAGCAATTCAAATATTCTTTTCTAAGGATTTCAAAACAGGCAGCACATTTGCCTTCCAGCCCTTGTCCGCATTGACCTCGTCAATGAAATCAATCGTGACCTTTTGGAAGGTGTTGTGCAGCGCCTCAGGCGTGGCATTGTGCTGGCGACAATTGGAAAGACACATGCCGAGTGCCACTTTGTAGCAGTCGGAAATACGGTTCAGCTCTTTGTTCAATGCCTCGCGCTTCTTTTCAGGCACCTTCTCGTGCGACATCACATCAATGAAACCATTCTTGAAATATTCGTTTGCCTTCGCTTCGCTAATGACGCTCTTGATGAGATGGCGCTCCAGCGTATGGGTGAAATCGGCCACCAAGGTGGGGCTTTCCTTCTCCAGATTATAGCGGTTTATGCAATCCTCCACGGCTATCAGCGTATCAACGATGATCTTCATGCGGACGGTCTCTTCATCCAGCCCCTTGATGGCCTGCTTCAAGTTATCCAGGCCGTCCTTGGTATCGTAGTCGCCCAACACGCTCGAAATCTTGAGGGAAATGGCGCTTTCCAGATCTTTGTAATTCTTTTTGACCGTCTCCTGCAGGTAGGTTGGCAAAGTGGCGAACCTGGGGTCTTTCGGATTGAACATGATGGCCTCGTCCTTGGCGGCAAGTTCATCAAGCATGGCATTCAGAAACTTGGTCTTGACCTCAGCGAGAAGCATCTCCGTTCCCTCCTTGTCAATGAGATAATCAATTTCTTTGATGAACGCAGGCGTGAGGATGGGCTCGTTTTCGCCTCCCTTGAGTGCATTCTCCTGCAGAATCTTGACACGTTCGTCGAATTTCGCCATTATGCGCTCTTCCGCGGTGGTTTTGCGATAGTCCTCGAATCTGGAGAGGCCGTGCGAATCCAGCCATTTGCTGAAAGCCGTGCGCACTTCGCCCACCTTCTCGTTGTCGAAGACGGAATAGAGCAACTGTGCAGTATGCCCTCTGAGCAGGTCGCGGGCAGCAAAGCGGAAATCAGCCACAGCATTGCGAGGTCCATTGGGCTTGCTAGGTCCAATGGGTGCAAAGTCTTCGGGATGCTCCTTCAAGGCAGGACCATATTCCATGATTTGGTCAAGCATCGCCTTTTCCGCCTCGGCGCGCAGCTTGTGGCCTTCGGGCGATTTAAGCCAGGTCTTGAGGTCATTCATAGCGGCTTCCGTCTCGACCTTGTCCTCCAGCAGCACATCCGCGCCTGCCTGCTTGATCAAGCCAACCAGAGCTTTCGGCAAATGATAATCGGTTGCGTTGAACACATTCTGCGTCACATAGACGAAGTTAAGCATAAGCTCCTTGTCCCGCGCATCCAGCTTGTCCTCCGTGAAATTGTCCGGATTCTGGTAGATCTGGTATTCGATGCGCTGCTTCATCTTCGGGATGATGACATCCTCCATATATTTCTGCGCTTCAGGGGTGGCAGAGAGGCCAATCGCTTTCTTGGCTATATCAAGGGTATCTCCCAACTCTTCCATGGCGTTTTCATAGACGGCAGTGACCTTCGTCATATATTCGTCGAATTTGGTCTTGGCGTTGCTGATTTTGCCGTCCAGATGATCCTGCAGAAGCTTATGGTAGTAGCCCAGCGCCACCTTCATATCCAGCTCGTTGAAATCCTTGCGGTTGGCAAGTTCAACCAGTGCCCACTGGCGGGCGTCCTCAAGGGTCTTGACACCAAGGCTGGAGAAGTCAGCGTCAATCGGGCCGGTCTGACGTATGAAATCCGTGCGGAATTTCGCCCATTTCTTGGCAAAGCTCTGCGCCGCCTTGTCCACCTCTTCGGCAAGGCGCTTCACAAGGGCCTCCTTGTCGCCTGTGGCATAGATCAGAGGCATCTTCTTGACGCGCTCGATGACAGTGTTAGTTGCCTTTGAAATCAGGATTTCCCCCTCTGAATAGGGGCCCTTATAGACATTCTCCAAAACGCCTCCCTTGCCAAACACCTTGCCTTCAAGGACAGACTGCTTGATCTTGTCCAGACTATTCTTGTCGGCCAGGAAGTCCTTGACCATCTGCTCACGGTCATCCGCCACAATGCCGATGACAAGGGTGGTTTTCTCGGGGCCATCGTCACGAATGGTCAAGGTGCCCAAGTTCTCAATGGCTTTCTTGTCGAAGCTACCAGGGGCGTCCAGTATCTCCAGGATGTTTGACTTGAGCTGAGAGGCCTTGGCGCGCAAGACCTCGTCAGTCAGCTCCTTCGCCAGCTTTTTCGTCTCGCTCTCAGTGATGGGCTTGTCGCCTTCATTGTATCCCCTGAATGAGCCGCGGCCCCCTTCGATATTGGTAGTCAACATATTGTTGAGCTGATCGTTGCACTGCTTTATGTAGTTCTCCTCATGTTGGGCGATCTTCTTCACAAGGGACATGACCTTGGAGTTGAACTCTTCCTTCACCTTTTTCACAAAATCTTCCGTGACGGTGAGATGTCCATCCACCTTGGGGAGCTTCTTCAGCATGGTGGCCAGTGTCGTGGAGTAGAGGCGTTTCAGTTCGCCAGCCTGCAGCGTGGCCCTGGCGTCTTTCTCGGTGATGATGCCATCCACGCCGAGTTTCACTTGATTCATGCCCGGCTGTGACATTGCCTCGTGGACGAGCCCCATGACATCCCTTAGGACGCCTTTTTCCTGTACGCCTATGGCTCTGCCAAGGGAATTGAGCGCCAGGTCATTGTTGAGTTCGGAGATTGCCTCCTGAAGCTGCCCCTTGAAGATGCGGTCCAGAAGCTTCTTGCCTTCATTGGCGTCTGCAATGGGGGACTTCAGGAAGAAGCCCTTGAGAACCTCCTTGTGCGACTGGGCGAACTTGGAGTTTGCGTTCAGAATCATCGTCTCGCACGTATTTTGATCAATCAGCCCTTTCTTGAACTGGGTGCGCACCAGCTTCTCAAATCCCGTTTTCGCCTTGTTGATCGCCTTGCCCACATTCTTCTCGAATGAGAAATAGGCTTCAGCCGTGGCCCGAAGCAGTTCCTTGTCCTTTTCCTCGCTGGCCTTGTCTAGCTTCAGGTCCACCCCGAGATGATTCGCCACAATCGCCACCTTGCGGTTCGTCAGGTTGGCCATCGTGAAGGACATCAGCTTTGAGACCAACGTCATGTCCAGGCCGTCCTTGCCAGCCGCAATCTCGTTGATGGCATTTTCCATGTCATGGACATAGCCTTTCATGCCTTCGTCAACCTGCTCCTTCTTGCCAGTCTGGGGATTCTTCTTGACGGTGCCGTTCTGGATCTTAATGCCAAGGCCCAGCATATGTGTGTCCTTGTAAATGGCCTCCATGGTGTTGTGGTAGGCGTCGCCAAGCAGCTTGTTGTCCGCAACGGCTTCACCGATGCCGCGCTCCGCCAGGAAGTTCTTGGTGAAGGTGCCCAGAAGCCCCTCCGCCACGTATGCCTCCCTGGCCCCCTGGAGATCATCGTATATTCTCTTGCCTTCCTCCTGGGAGATGTTGGCATTTTCAATGAGTTTCACCGAATCCTTCTGCATGGCGCTAGTAATCGCTGTTTGGCGGGCTCCATTGACCATTTCCCTGCCATTCGCCACAACCTTGTCAAGCATAGCATCTCCTGTGCTCTTGATCTCATCTTTCGGCGGATTGTCAATGAACTGCCTGGCACCTTTCATAAACTTCTCCGCCTCCTCCATGATGGCCTCGAAGGAGAAGTTGGCCTCCATCTGCAAGTTCATGTCGCCATTCTCGCCGTTGGACCATTCACGTATGTTCTCCACATTCTGCTTGAACAAAGCTGGCAGAACATCCTTCATGAACTTCTCGAAAACCATGCCGCCAGTGCCGACCACACCGCCTTCGCCCTGCTGGGGCACAAGTCCCTTGAGTATAAGGAAATGGAGGAGCGCACCGCGCAGCTGGCCCGTCTCCTCCTGCGAAAGGTGCAGGCCGAAGGTGTTGTCCAGGGCTTTTGGTCCCGTATAGAGATCAGCCTTGCCCTTCATCAGGTTCTCAATCTCAGCCCGTTTGACCGCCTCATCGCAAAGTTTTTCCAACTCGATCAGATAGGTCTTGAATGTCAGCTCGTCCATCTTGGGGACAAGGCTTGTCTTGTCGGGGTCATTTTCCCAAAGCTTGCTCAGGTCGCCCAGCTCTGGTGGAATTATCAAGTATTTTTTCTTCAAGACCTTGACGCAATCCTCCGTGCCATTCAGTTTGCAGCGTTCCGCCGTTTTCCTGAGCAGATTTTCCACCATATTCATGCGTCCGATTGGGGTGTTCATCATCTTGTCGTATTCCTTGAAGGCCTTTTGCAGTTCCTTGCGCGAAAGGGCGTCCGTCCGCTTGCCTTCTGGATTTTTGGGAACATTGGTGATGCTGTCAACCAGTTTCTCGACAGTCTTAGGGTCTGCCCACCTCAAATCGTTGGCCATCGCCATGGCGAACTTCTCGCGCATGGTACGGTTGTTGGCCGCATTGATATTTGAACGCCATGATATGTTGAAATCAATATTGTTGTTGACCTTCGCAATCTTCACGCCGCCTTTGCCGTCTGGTACGAAGCGGACATAGCCTTTGTTCTTCGGATTCACTGTATTGACCGCCTTGCGAAAATCATCTATGCCGATATTTGCATACTTGGCCTGTTCATTCGTTACTTTGCCTGTTGACATTGCAATACTCCGTCTATTTTTTGTTTTAGTGGATAAAATCTTCTTGACCGATCCTGCATTATCGCCTCATCCCGAATTCAATTGCGAAGCTCTTTCGCAAAACAGATCAAGGAACTGACGACATTGATTACACATTTCCCGTCCAACGGTCACACGCGCAGGAGAAATGTGCGTCCAGAAAGCAAATCCTCCGCAGACAGTTCATTCGAAGCTGATTTCCCCGAAAATGGTTCATCTGCATTGCCGCCTAAAAGACGCGTCTTCCATTCCTCTGCTTTCTGCATCAGAATAGCCAGATGATTGAGAAAGGCCTCCTCGCTTTGTTCAGACAGCCAGTACCGTCTTTGCAGGAACGCATGACGAGTGCCAGGCTTCAGGGACAGTGTCGCGCCTGCCGTGTCCTGGAACAGGTGGTTCGCTCTCATCATTTCGCGGCTAAGCGTCGAGAGCGTTTCATCAGGAAGCTCCCCCAGATAAATCGCAGCCAGAACACCTCCATCGGCGGTCGTCGTCAATTTCACTTGAACTTCATCTACGTCAAGTGTCACTTCCTCGTCCTTCACGGTATCTAACAATTCATCAAAAGTCATTCAAATGTGCTCCCATACGGTATATGGTTTCATGTTATAGGAAAATATAACATTTGTATTCGCATTATGCAAGTAATGGCATTTTGCAATCAAAAACACACCTGATAAAAAAATGAACGCCTTAGTACACTCCCCTGTATGAATATTGATGACTTTAAGGCTTAAAAATACTCACATAAGAAAACATAACTTTTCCCCAAAAAGAATCAATCGCACTTCCAGCATCAGCAGGACCGCGCCGCTTGCTCCGCAATCCAGAATTCGACATGAAATTTCTGCACAAGAGCTTCCGAAGGCATCCCTTGTGTTCTGTCCTCGGAGGCGGGACAGTATGCGGCCGGCACATCCCATTCGATCAGGACTTCGGCTCGGCAGGTTGCCCCTCTTTTCCACGATAAAACGGATTTTCCAAGTGGTCGAAGCGGAATGCACCGCCCACGACATCGACTTGATTGCCGACTGCCTGATAGATGTCGCTGCATTCCTGGAAAACGCGCAAGCGGAAACTCGGCAGGACCGCCAGCAAATGTTCAATGATGTCCGATTGGACTCTTTCAAATTGGACCCATCTTACTTCCTTTGAAAAACAATATATTTCCAACGGCACACCGGACTTGGTGGGCGTCAATTCCCGAACCATCAGCGTCATATCGTTGCGAATAATCGGATATTTTTCCAGATATCGTTGCGCATAGATACGGAATGTACCGAGATTGGTGAGATAACGGGTGTTGAAGCTAGAACGACCGGTGTTGTATGTGGAGATCTCCGTCTCCTTGCTCTCCAGATAATCTTTCAAAATGTCAAAACCTTTGAGCATTTCCAACTCTTCCATGTTCAAAAAGCGA
>JAGCSE010000071.1 GCA_017964325.1 Victivallales bacterium
CGGTCGGCCTCGGCAACCTCTACGAACTCCGTATATTCTGCAAACCGGATATCACCATTTTGGATATCAAGTAATTTTCACTACATAATTGTTAGGCGTGTCACCGCTTGTTGTCAATTGTGTTTTTCTCACTTTGAACATTCATTTTCCCCTTCTCCATTTGATTGATCAGTATGTAAAGGAAAATCATTCGAACATTTGAACATATCCTATCTTCTTTTGCGCGGAGATATACGTTTAGTTTTGCGTTTAGAAGCCTCATCAAGCAATGCCGCCAATTTTTCGCGAAGTTGTGTTTCGTCTGGCAAATATAGTTGGTACTTACTCACAAATAGGCGATTTGATATTCCCTGCGTAGCAAATTGTACAACCAGATCATCCTTATTGGCTCCCAAAACGATACCTACCGGTTCGGCATCACTCTTGCTACCGACTTCTGACTTGAAATAGTTCAAATACATGTTCATCTGTCCAATATCCTGATGCTTTATCATACCACGTTTCAAATCGATAAGCACAAAGCATTTAAGCAAATAATTGTAGAACACAAGATCAACTCTGCACGGATGTTCTGTATTAAGCGGTATGCGGTATTGACTTGCTACAAAAGAAAAACCGCGTCCTAATTCAAGAAGGAAGTCTCGAAGATGCTCAATAAGCGCCGCATGAAGCCGTCCCTCCTTCAGACGCTCTGCAACTGGCAAACCGGCAAACTCAAGGACGTATGGATCTCGAAGAATGTCTTCTGGCTTCTGTACACGATTGCCTTCGTTTGCCAAGGCAAGCACACCTTCCTTGTCTCGTGAAAGCGCAATTCGATGGAAAAGCATGGATTGCATCTGTCGCCGTAATTCACGGACACTCCACTTAGAACTTTCACATTCCTTCTGGTAGAAAGCGATTTCCAACGGATCATCAGCTCGAAGAATCTCAAGATAGTGACTCCAAGTCAAAAATCCAGACGTCTGACCTATTCGAAAAAAGTCAGACGTCTGACTTTTTTGCGATATTACATACAGCTTACGCATATAGATGAGGTTTGAATGGCTAAAGCCTCGTCCCAACCGAAAAGTCAAATCATGTGCAAGCCTCCGCATCAATCCATCACCGTAAACAGCTCTGTCAGAGCCGTGTTGCTCATACTCCACAATATATTCACCTGTTTGCCAATAGGTTTGAAGCATGATCGTGTTCATTGCCGCCTTCAATCCAGAACGTGCGTCATGGACAAGTTTTTCAATGGCCGAAACCAACGTATCGTATGTAGGCATCGCCTTTGGAGAAATATCTTTCCCCTCACCTTCATCACTCTTTTTTATTTGTCTCTTTGACATATCCATTCCTTTTTGTTCCATGCACTGCCATTTGCATCATCCCATCTATTTGTAGAATCATCCATGGTCATCTTTTCAACTTTTGCTCGATAGTCATGAGATAAGACGACATGGGCTCGCCTGCATGGAAAGCGGCTAAATCTCTGAAGAAAGGCATGACCAACTTGCCGACTTTTTCGACTGCATCCTGCAAAATGCAATCAAGCTGCGTCAAATCCAGTTCGTCTTCATTGATTTTCTCAAAATTCCACCAGTAGTCATAGTTTACAATATCTTCGTACGGTTTCAGAATGTATTCGGATGGGTTGATCGGTGGAGGCAAGAATTTCGGATCAAGATAAATAATGCGAAGACAACCATCATCGTTGGAAAGACTTTTCGGCCATCCATTGGAATTGACGATGTCCGTCTCGACATCTGGCTGCCATGCGCATTCAAACGTAAAACAGTTCCTTGTCGAACCTGCGAAGTTCACGACGAAATAATATCGTTTCGTCAATTCCGATCCGTCATCCCAATAACGGTAGCACAAGAACCCTGAGGGCATGGCCATGTTTTTGTCTTCGACAAGATTCTTGAAATCATTCGCAATGGCTTTCTGCAGGCCTCTTTTGAAAAAGCGCTTCAATTTCATATTCCATTGCTCCTACAGTAAAAAACGATGTGACAGATGATTGGAAGAGACGATAAAAAGCATGTTTCACGATACTTGAACAGCCTTCGCATCCATCAGATGGCGTGTCTGGCGGTCGAAGTTGAGGCCAATCAGCCAAATGGGCAGGCCACGGCCATGATACGGCGCATCATAGCCTTTTTTCTTCACTTGGTCCAATGCGGCTTCGGCAGATTCATCTACTTTCAATTCAAAGATATAGACACCGCAGGGATGGATGGCGACGATGTCAGCCTGACCATTGGACTGGCGGTCCTCCGTCGTACAGCGCACACCCTGCGACCACAGTAACACAACCAGATTCCGTTCAAACGAAACTTCATGCACGCTCTGCTCCGTAGATCCATACGGCAATGAGGCATACAATGATTTCAAGCCGATGAAAAATTCGTCCCATTGTGCGGTGAGCAGTTTTCCGCCAAGTTGCGAAACCCAGTAGGTATCCTGCCTGGCGGCGACGGCGGACGTCACCGTGGCGAGATCACGCCGCACTTCTTCATCTGGAACGCGAAGCGTGTACATTCCTGTATGCGGATTAAAATCATCAATCGTCAGATAGCCAGTCTGATAGAGCATCGGGACAGGCTTCAAGGCGCGGATATCCGTCACATCGAAATCTTCTTCGCGCATATTTTTCACACCATCCATGTCGATGGCCAGAAAATCTTCCTTTTGGAAATATTTCATCAGCATGACGGCCTTGCCTGTCTGCGCCCAGCAGGGCTGGAAATATGGTTCTTGCAATGCAAGATTCACACCGATGGAAACTGGATTGTAAACTGTCTCAGTTACGCTTTTTCCAAAACGATAGCCGTTGAACCACCGCTTCAATTCCTCACGATAGGCACCATAGCCCATCTGCATCTGCGCTGCATGGGCGCGCATGTGTCCGTCGAAATACGTGTCCAATTCATCCTCCGTGTAGCCGAGCATCGTCGCATATTCTTTCCTTAGCGAGAGATCGGACAAATTGGAAAGGGCGGAGAACACCGACATCTTCGTGAACTTCGAGACGCCTGTGATCATCAGGAAACGGATCTTCCCTGTTCGGTCCTTCATCTGGCGGTAGAAATTCGATAATTCGCCACGCACTGCCTCCGCATCGTCCGGTTTGTCAAGGAGTTGCGCCACAGGATCGTCGTATTCGTCAATCAGAATGACAACGCCTTTGCCACCACTTGAGACGAACAACTCGTCAATTGCACGGGCAAAGTTACTGGAAGCTGTTTTGTGTGGATCAAACACGCCACCAGCCTCAATGATAGCCGATTCCACGGTATCGGGGAAATTCTTCTTGAAAAGATCGACCGATGATGACGCCGCGAAGCCAAAGTTGAAATACAATACGGGATATTTCTCCCACGTCCAGTCCGTCTTGGAAATGGCCAGGCCGTCGAATAACTCTCGCCGCCCTTCGAAGATGGCCTTCAGCGTTGAGATCATCAGTGACTTGCCGAATCGCCTTGGCCGCGCGATGAAGAAGCAATCATCGGCTCCCGTGATCAACTGGTGGAAATACGCGGTCTTGTCAACATAGACACAG
Organism: Victivallales bacterium; assembly: GCA_017964325.1. The sequence continues at coordinate 3,551 of JAGCSE010000071.1, forward strand.
CCTTTCCGACGCATCTTCGGAAAGTCGCTTGAATCGGTCAGGATTGGTTGAAGCGTGTTATTCATAGAAGACTATTGGATTGGCGTGAATCTTTTAGCATTTTTGATTGTGAATCTAATGACTTTCCTTATACATTATTTACTATGAATAAAATGTCAAGTCAAACACGACTTTTTCAAGCGCTATACTTTTCATTTTTTTTGACAACGATTTGAAATCTGATGATTGTGAATGTATATTCATATTCGACAGAAAATACATTCGTTATACCATATTTAAATATACCCACAGGGAAACGGAAACCATGGCGGACGATCTGCAAGCCCTATTGAACAAAATCAACGAAGAAGGCCTTAAAAAGGCGGAAGCAGCCAAGGCCGACATCATCGCCAAAGCCCAGGCCGAAGCAAAAAGCATCATTAAAAAAGCACAGGAGGAAGTCGACGATTGCCGCGCTAAAGCACAAGCGGATTCGCAAATCCTTGTACAGAAAGGAGAAGAAGCTCTCCGCCAAGCCGCTCGGGACATGATGCTCTCCTTGAAACAACAGCTCCAGAGCCGCGTCCGCACCGCTGTCCTCCAGTTGATGAACTCCTCGCTGGATGCACAGCAACTTCCGAACATCATCGCACAAATCGTTCAGAGCTATCTCCAAAAGGAAGGCGCGGAGGAAAATCTCGAACTCCTCGTCAATCCGCAACAGCTCGACACCCTCTCAAATGCCGTCAAATCCATGCTCGCCGAAAATCTGAAAGGACGCTGCGAGTTCTCCCCCGCCCCCTCCGTCAACAATGGCTTCAAGCTCGCCTTCTCGGACAACGATGTTCTGTATGATTTTACCGACCAAGCACTTGCAGATGCCATCGCATCCTATGTCGGTCCGAGAATCGCCTCCGTGCTGTCCAGCAACAAATGACGGATTGACAAGCCATGCCCACGGACATCCACTATTTCATCGCGTCGTTGCCAGGCTTGAAACGCCACGAAAAGCCTTTCTATTCCTTTAAGGAATTTATGGCGTTGTGCGAATACAACCTCTCACCAGAAGCCGCACAGGCTGTCTCGCGCCTTTCTTTGGATCCAGTGAAAGATGCGCAGGATTTCTGCGACGCCGCAAAGGAATGGCGGCAATGGGTCGCCTTCTCGAAGAGCAGTCTGGCACAATTGCGCGCCGCACGCCTGAAACGCAATCAGGAATCTGCAAGATCTTCTGAATACGCAGGTTTATATGATGGCCGTGAGCTGGAGAAAGCCTATTCCATCACATCCCCTTCCGAACGGCAAGCCGCTCTCGAAGACTTGATGTGGAAATTCCTCGATAACTATCTGGCCGCCAAATATCCTTTCAGCCTTGATGCCGTGGTCGCATACGCCCTCAAACTGCTTCTCATCGAACGTGAGCAGTCCCGTAAGTTCGATCAAGGCCTTGACGTCTTCAACTCCATGGTCGCAAAAGCCATCGAAACCGCCGACAATACGAGATTGTAAAATCCAGGACTATAAATGACTATGACCGAAAGCAACCATCTCTCCAAAGTCACCGGCGTCAACGGAAACATGGTTTCCGTCGAATTCGCCGACGCCGTCACGCAGAACGAAGTCGCCTACGTCTTGCCGGAAGACGGCTCCCGCCTCAAGTCGGAAGTCATCCGCGTGCGCGGCCGCGAAGCAGACTTGCAGGTATTTGAAAGCACGACTGGTGTAAAAGTCGGCGATCCCGTCGAGTTCTCTTCCCAACTACTGTCCGTCGAACTTGGCCCAGGCCTCCTCACACAGGTCTATGACGGTCTCCAGAATCCCCTTCCCGAACTCGCGAAGCAAGCTGGATATTTCCTGAAGAAAGGACTTTACGTCTATCCGTTGAATCGTGAGAAGAAATGGTCCTACACGCCTGTCGCCAAAATAGGAGCCATTCTGAGGGCGTCGGACACCGTCGGAACAGTCCCCGAAGGCATTTTCAAACACCGCATCATGCTGCCGTTTTCATGGACTGGCGACTGGACCATCATCTGGACCATCGAACCAGGCGACTATACCATAGACACCGTTGTCGCCAAAGCTTCCGACGGCGCACAGACACGCGAAATCACGATGGTCCAGACATGGCCTGTCAAGATTCCAATCACCGCGTATGACGACAAGCTCCTCCCGCGCGATCCGCTGATCACGCAGGTTCGCATCATCGACACCTTCTTCCCCGTCGCCAAAGGCGGAACTTTCTGTACGCCAGGACCTTTCGGTGCAGGAAAGACCGTTTTGCAGCACGCTCTTTCGCAACGTTCCGAAGCAGATGTCGTCATCGTGGCGGCCTGCGGTGAACGAGCCGGTGAAGTCGTCGAAATCCTCCGCGAATTCCCGCATCTGGACGACCCGCGAACAGGACAGAAACTGATCGACCGTACGATCATCATCTGTAACACGTCGTCCATGCCTGTCGCCGCCCGTGA
>JAGCSE010000072.1 GCA_017964325.1 Victivallales bacterium
TACCGCGTCAATGCGCATGATGTAACAACAGACCTTTTCACCACTCGCCATCGAAAATCTCGCCTTCCATGCCGCAGATACCGTCCATCCCAATCATTGTGCCGTCCTCCATGAAAATCATCCTGTCAGGCATGGATATCTTCGCTATACGTCCCCTGCTCTTGATGTACGCGCCGCCGCTCTTTCTGCTGTCCTGCCTAAAATACGTGATTTCGACCTCTGGACATTCCGCCAAGCGCATGTGCAAAAGCCAGAACCGCCTGTCAAGGCGCGACTGTTCATAGGCATCCAATTCAGTGCGTTCCTCTGTCTGGCGAGCCACTTCACCAACTGCGTCCTCATATCCCGCCAAGGCGGAAAATGGCGCGAATTGCGCCGCACGCGCCAGCAATGGCATCTGAATATGCCTATTTGAGACATGATGCGGTAAATCAACGATATCTCTGTATGGAAAGTCGTCCATGAATTACATCCGATGCCCCCCTATCTGCATATTGCGGCTTCGCGCCGTCGCCCCTTCCTCCAAGTCCATCCCCTTGAAAATGGCGTTTTTTCCAAACATTCTACGAATGGCGATAACGGCTTTCTGCTGACGCCGTTCGCGTTCCAGTTCCCTCTGTTCCGCAACCCGCTGTTTTTCCAATGCCTTATAGTCCGTGAACAATTCAAGTTGCTCGGGCTTTCGCTTCAGCAACGCCGTCTTTTCGTCCAGGACATGACTTGCGGCAACCACAATCCGCTTTACAAGAAGCCCACGCCCGACCACACGGTCATAAAGCCGTGTCATCGCATCAATAATGATTCTTGAAGACGATGTCCATTGCCCAAGATTGATGGAACCGTGCGCTTCCTTGGGAAGCAGACGACCGTAATGATCGCTTACGACAGGCCCCGCATAATTGTGTCGCCGTTCCTTGTTTGCAAGATTTGCCACATCATATCCTACTGTGATTGTCATCTGGTCCGTGACAAGATGCTTCTCCACAAGTTCCAGCACAAGCCCGTCAGCCATCTCCTTCGTGACCAGCCGCCCTTTTCCAAAATCGTATGGCTTCTGCAAGACCTGTCCAGAACTGAGGCTGTGGCTTTCTGGCCTGTAGGATTTTATCGCCGCAATCGTACATGGCTCCCATCCCCACGCATGATCAATCAACAGTTCCGCATTGACTCCAAACAGCCGATACAGCAATTCTTCATTATACACCGACATCCGCGCCACATCTCCCATGGTATGCATGCCATACGCAGCCAAACGCTCCGCATAGCCATGCCCGATACGCCAGAAATCCGTGAGAGGACGCCGCGTCCACAGTTCCCGCCGATAGCCGTCTTCATCCAGTTCCGCTATGCGGACACCGTCCTTGTCGGCGGGAATATGCTTGGCAACGATATCCATCGCGACCTTGCACAGATAGAGATTCGTCCCTATCCCCGCCGTCGCCGTGATGCCAGTCGTCTGAAGGACATCCTGTATCAATTTCATCGTGAACTCCCGTGCCGTCAGCCTGTACATGCGTAAATAATCCGTGGCGTCAATGAACACTTCGTCAACGGAATAGACGTGAATGTCTTCTGGCGAAACATATTTCAGGTATATGCCGTAAATCCGTGAACTGACTTCCAAATACCGTGCCATTCGCGGCATGGCGACAATATACCCAAGCGCCAGCGAAGCATCCGCCTGAAGTGACGGACCATGACTTGATTTTCCCGTAAAACGATGCCGTGGAGACATCTGAAGCCGTTGAACATTGATTTCACGTACCTTTTGAACAACCTCAAACAACCTGGGGCGGCTTGGAACCCCAACCGCCTTCAAGGACGGCGACACCGCCAGGCAGATGGTCTTGTCCGTCCTGCTGGCATCCGCCACGACAAGATTGAACGACAATGGGTCAAGATGCCTGTCCACGCATTCAACCGATGCATAAAATGATTTGAGGTCTATGGCTATATAAGTACGCATTTTCGTTCACAAGTGACATTGTCCATGAAACCATGCGTCATTTTTCAGAATGGCATTGCACGATATCTGAAACAAAATGCCGTCATGTGGTTTCCATTTTTGATAATGCCATACTATAATGCCATCATAATAATAACTCAAATTTATTTGCTATAAAAATATTAGTCTAAAATATGATTGCATAAAAAAAAAGATGAAGACAAGACATGAAACGCAGAATCATTGCCAAATTCAGAGGTACAGCCCAAGATTGTTTTGATGAGCACGGCTATCCAATCCCACGTACCCAAAAAACAATTTAAATTCAAAGCCTATTGACGTTTCCCCTGCATCCTCACCAGATGGCGATTTCGGCACCATGCTGCTCGCGGCTCTCGATGCCTGCAATCACCAGTTTCATCAACTCCACGGTCTCCGTCCACGGGAACGGACGAACACCCGTGCGCAAATACTCCACAAACGCGACCAACTGATTGCGAAACGCATTGTAGGAATCGCCGATTTCAATCTTCGTCGTGCGTTTGGTTCCGCCAATGAAAATGCCACCGAGGTTGCCATAGTCGTAAATGCCAGTCAGAAGCACATCATAGCCGTCGCGATGCTTCAGGTGGACGATATTGCGCTTATACGACCCTGTATTGACCACACTGACAAAGCCAGGTCCAGTGATGGGATAAATCGCCTCTAGGGAGTGAATGCCATACGTTTCCCATTTCTTAGGCATACCGTACTGAATCAGGCGCAAGTCGCCGAACTCGCGGAGTTTGCCGTGATGGAATGGCTCCGTCTCCTTGCAATACCTCATGCTGCTACTTGACATCAGCGGATAGCCATCCTCAAAGAGTTTCGTGAAATACGCCAGATCCTCGCGGTTGTCGCAAAGTGGCTTGTCAATGAACAGCGGAATGCCAGCCTCGATGAACGGCTTCGCACGACGGACGTGCTCACTTCCGATGTCTGTCGCAATGATGACCGCATCGACCTTTCCAATCATCTCTTCTGGCCTGTCAACCACATTAGGCACAAGAGACAACGTTGAGACGTGTTCCGCATCTTCACGTCGGTCGCAGCAGACATAATCCATGTGGGCACCAGGGATACCCATCGCATCGTAGTCCTGAAGATAGAGATAGGCTGGAATCGCGGGAAACGGGCATTCCGCCGCCATGCGCTCACGATCGAATCTGTTGAACATGGCGCTCCAACTGTATGGATGGCCATTGCCTTCCGTCATGCCCAAAATACCCAGGCGGATGTGTTCCGTGTCTTTGACAAACGCTGTCATGATTCTATATCTCCTGTTATCTAATATTTTGTTTCTTCCAGAATCCGTGATGTGCCGAATGGCGAGACGATTTTTAGGAAAGTTGAAGACGCGTATACTACATACGAGCCTGTCCCGCCGTAGCCTTTGGCGAAGGCGGAAGACTTGACAACGCAATCGACTGTCAGGCGGTACTTCACGGATTCAGGATTTAATTTCTTTTATTCCACATTGATGGGCGGATGATGTTCTCTGCCAAATCTGGGACCGCCGCCATGACCGCTTTCAGCAAATCTTCTGGCAACGAGCCACGCTCCGCAAGAGCGACGTTCATCTCAAGTTGTTCGACCGTATCCACGCCTGTCAGCACACCTTCCACGCCAGGGAAAGAGAGCAAATAACGCATGCATAGTTCCGACAGCGTCATCCCAGCAGCCTCCGCAAGAGCCGTCAGAGCCTGCCGAATAGGCAACACGACCTGAAGATGCTCTGGAATCCTTTCCGCTGGCATCAGCAGAAGCCCTTGTAAATAGACGCTGCGCACAAAGACGCGCGCCTTGCGATCCGTCGCCTTGATCAACGACAGAAAACGCCTGTCAAGCACATTGGACGGAATTTGCACGGCATCGCAGTCTCCAATGCCAAGTGGCAACGCACCATCCACCGAGGTCCCGACAAAGCGTACCGCGCCCTTCTCCTGCCACTTGCGGAGAACAGGAAGGTAATCCAGATTTTCCTCGCGATGGAACAGAATCGCATAAAGCGATGGCACGCCAAGATTCTTTAACGAGCGTTCCAAAGATGCGTCAATCATCGCCTCGCCTTCCGTACGAGACATTTCAGGCGGAATCGGCGGTATTTTGCTGACCAGGCACATTTCCTGCAACATACCAAGCCGTTTCAGGACGCGCCCAAGCACCTGTTCGCTCTCCCCGTACGAGGCCGCTGTGTCAAGGATGCGAATGCCCGAATTATAGGCGGCCGAAAGGATATCCGCCACCTGGTCATCCGACGGCTTGCCGTGTGTATTCGCGATGCCGTAGTTCAAGCCAAACTGAACTGTTCCTAAAACCAAACGAGATATCTTCACACCTTTGCCTCCTAACCGCCAGATGAAAACTATTTCGCTGTATAACCGCCATCGACAGGGATGTTCGTCCCCGTAATATACCCCGACGCATCCGAAGCCAGGAAAACGATAATCCCCTTCAAATCCTCCTGTCCTGCCAGGTGCCCCAGTTGCGTCCGTTCGCTGTATTGTTTCACAAACCGTTCAGGCAGCGTGTTCTCCATGAGACCTCCTGGATGAATGGCGTTAACTCTGATACCGTCTTTACCAAGAACGCTCGCCGCCCAGCGCGTGAAATTCACCATGCCGCCCTTTTCATAAAAGTAAATTGGATTGGGATTGCCGCCCATCGTCGTGCCCGCATAGTTGGCGAATTCTGGTCCGACAAGTCCCATGAACGATCCGATGTTCACAATGGAACCTTTGCCTGCAGTCTTCATGACTTCCGAAACAGCCGCAGTGATATAGAACAAGGCCGACGCATTGACATGAAGGCTTTCGTCATAACTATCCAACGGCTTCTTCCAGCCACCGCCGCAGCCGCATCGTGTCACAGCATTGTTGATAAGTATGTCGATGCGACCCGTCTGCGCCATGATGTCCGCGACCATTTTGTCGATGGATTCCGTTGATTCAAGGTCAAGATGAATGGCGTGCGCCTTCAGCCCTCGGGTTACCAGCGTGTCTGCGAACGCCTGCGAGGCATCCACATGCCGTGCAGCGATGAACACTTCCGCTCCCGCCTCCGCGAGAGCCTCGGAAATCTGCTTGCCATACCGCCCTGCCCCGCCAGTCACAATCGCCGTGCGACCGTCACGTCTGAATGAATCTATGACGTTCATGAGTATTCAGCTCCTTTTCAGATGTGCTTAGGATAATGGCGGAATGTGAACAGCCCTGAATCCTCGTATTTCTTCGCCTCAGCCATGAAACCGTTTCTGACAATACCCCAGTCCGATGGGCCTGTGATGAACTTCACGCCCCAGTCAATCAACTGGCGACAGAAGTCAATGTCGCCGAATCCAACGGTGCCGCAGACTCTGCCGTGGCGCGCACAGGCATCCGCGCAACGTTTGACCGCATCAACGACCTTTGGATGGCGGGGCTGGCCAGGCAGGCCGATGCTGTGCGAATAGTCTGCTGGACCAATAAAAATGACATCAATGCCTTCGACTGCCGCGAACTCATCGACATTCTGAAGCGCGTCCTCGTCCTCAATCTGCGCGACGATGAACGTGTTTTCATTGGCAAACTTGATGTAGTCAAGCGTATCGGCCATTCCCTGGTCCGCATCCTGATTGACGCAGTCCATGCCCCTAAGTCCCATCGGTTGGAACTTCGTTTCCTTGACAATCCATTTAAGTTGTTCCGCCGTATGGACATGAGGGATCATCAATCCCTGTGCTCCAGCCTCCAGCGGTTGAATCAAATCCGTGTAATCCGCCGCAGACAGACGAACCATCATGTCGATGCCTGTAATCTTCGCACCACGCAGGATGCTCGCCAAAAGCGATCGGTCGATCATTTCATGCTCATTGCAAAGCCACAGCGCATCCCAACCGATATAGCCGATCAATTCCGCCATTTCAGGGCTGAAGAAATTCTGCTTGGCGACCATCACAGGCTCGCCTTTGCGCAATTTTTCACAGACAATGCTCTTTTTCATTGATTCGTCCTTTCAAAAGATTACATAAACACTATTGATGCCATTTACCCTCATGGGAGAGATTCTATATTCAGTAATGTCTCTAACGTATTACTCCGTTGGAAAATATCAATGCAGGATATTGCAAAAAAACATGGATTATTTAATGATCCTACCTTGATTTTCCCCTGTTCTGTAGTTAAAATAACGGTGTTTCCCTAAAAAAGGAATCAGTGAAACACAAGTTGAGGTTTTATTTCATTTTTTATACACGTTCACATAGTTTACAATCAACACAATTATGTCCAAACGAATCAAATCTTATTCACTCTCATTTGTTGCACTGCTGATAATCATTCTGGGATCATTTTATGCCAGGCCACCCAAAGGGGCAGACTTCTCCAAACGACCTGCCGCCCCCAAAGTTGCCACACCTCAAGCAAACCACACTAAGTCATACCCCACGCCCTCAACCAAGCCGCAGACCGCGCCTGCACCAAAGCCGCAGA
>JAGCSE010000073.1 GCA_017964325.1 Victivallales bacterium
GATGCCATGGCTGCTCAGGTTATGGAAAGGATTCATCTTGGCATGGATATTGACGAAGCCATTGCCGTCCTGGAAAAAGACGGTTTTCTGGTGGATGGAAAATTCAAAATGGAAGATTGGCACTATGACCACCAGACAATGTACAGAGCGTATGTGGATTTGGACGGTTCTAGGCGTATGCGTATCCCGTGGAATGTAACTTTCAGATATGTGCTGGGGATACCTTGCCCCCAGAGACCCTGGCTGCATATAACCGCGTCACTGGATGGAAAAATCATCAGGATAAGCCGTGATCCGTGAGCCGAATTGCAATTGCAACCGTACCTTAAAGTTTGATGCAGGAGCACAAGTCCAATCTCAAGTAATAGAGTATTTTACAACTCCCACAATTTACACCCCCCAAATGTCAAATGAATTCGCATTAACAATTTTGACAACAAGCATCAAACAAAGAGACAATAGAAGGCCTCAATTATGTAACCACGCGAATCAGACCATGACTTCGACAATCGTCTTGTCGCCGCATTGTCTTGTCTGCGTTCCGGTAGATTTCCGCTTGTTGAAGTTAAATGTCAGCAGATAACCTTTTTGAGTATGCATCGTGTCAAGATATCCGCACAACTGCTCGATTCCGTTGTCATGATAGGCCTGTCCGCGCCAGATTTTCAGTTCGACCACAAATTGCTCGCCATTGTAATCGACCACGACGTCCATGCGGCTTCGGTCAACCAAGCCCGTTTCGATATAATAATGACCGGTTCCGTTGATGATTGGAATCAGGAACATTAGGAAACAGATTCGGGCGTCTTCTTCATCAAGACGACTTCCCCTTTGTGCGCGACGTACTTCGAAAGTGTCCTTGTAATGGATACGGAAACGGTTCAGCACCGCTTCCATATCCAATCTCTTCCCTTTTATGAACTGATTCCGTTCATCATTGGCCGCGACACGGAATGACTTATCCTTTTTCTCCATTTCGTAGGTGAAGACATTGCAAAGGAATGTTTCGAAAATGCGATTGGAAATGGCTAGAAAACCGTTGTTGTTCTTGATGAAATTGAACATGAGACCAAGGCTCTGGGCTTTGTCGTATGGCGAATAGCGTATCTGTTCGCCTCCGAACAGAATGTCGATGAACAAAGACTTCAGCTCTGGATTGTCATCCGTTTTCTTTGCCAAATCATCGAATAGCGTATTGGTTTTGTCCAACATTATCTTCTCAGCGGATAAAAAGCCCTCCTTGGTCCAGCAGGAAGCCAAGTCAGGGAAGCCAGACATTCCGGTAAGCTTTTCATCCATGATTTGACACAAACGCGACACCAAAAACGGATATCCGCCAGAATAATCAAAAAGCATGCTAGCCATTTGTTGAATGTCCATGCCCGTATGATGGTCATTTTCATAATCTTTCAGCATGCCGACGATTCCGTCTTGCGACAACTCCATGCGGATGTCGAAATCGACGGCAATATTCCAAGGGCTGTTGTACTGATGTGTCCCGTCGTTTGGAATTTTCGCCTTCAGATTTTTGATATTGTAAACGCCGGCCAGAATCACTGAATGGAATGTCGGCTCCAACATCCGCTTCAGATATTTTGTGCGGAGAACACCGAGAAACTTCAAAAAGGACTCGTAATTGCTGGCCTGGTCCACTTCATCAATGATCAACACAATAGGTTTTTGCGACTTTCGGCAAAGGCCTTTGATCTGGCGGTCCAGTTCATTCATGGGGATTTTGCCGCCTGATTCTTTCAGGCACTCTTTGACAAACGCTGACAATTCAGGTGTCGCATTTTTGGCAATTCCATCCTCCAGCAGGTCGCCAATGATTCCCATGAATGTGAAATTCAGTAGATTTTCATCTTCAAATGGCGTGTTTCCAATGTTTTCAAATGATAATGGCAAGACAAGATAATCATTGTCCAAAAACTTACGCAATGCCTCCAACGTGGTTGTCTTGCCATATTGACGTCCGCGGTTGACACAGAAATAGTCACCCTGATCAACCATTGCCTTGATTTCTTTGACACGTTCCGTCAAATCAACCATGTAATGCAGTTCAGGGACACAAATGCCTGTTGTGTTGAACCGTTTCATTATCTTGATTTCAATTTTCTATCTTGAAGCTTCATATTTCATATATTATAACATACATGATGAAAACAAAAAATCCACATCAGCAATTCAGCCCTGTCACGCCATAGACGACCACATCGCTCTTGGCGTTTGCGGCGGGAATATAGCGGAGGCGGACGATGGTTTTGCCGTTCTGCGGCGCAAGCCATTCGTAATGGTAGATGGTCACGATGCGGCCATCACGCAGGCGGGATTCCGTCGTATCCGCGAAATACGTGCCGATGTAGCCGTTGTGGCGATAGAAGGGCTGCGGTTGCGGCTGGCCTTGACGGCGATTCCAGTAACCGACGTTGCCGCCGTAACTTACAGGAAGGCGTTCCGTTGAACCATCGTCGAATGTGATTTCGTAAGCGCCGTTTTCCTCCAATTCAATCCACGGCATACGCGTCAATTCACGTTGCGCCGTATGGCTGATGACGAGACTGTCGAAACGTCCATTCATGGCGATGTCCAGACCGCTTCTGTCTTTTTCAGGATCTGGCGACTGCGTCGTGCTGTAGATGGCAATCTCTTGATGCGACAGAAGTTGCGATGGCGATTGGCGTTGGCCGAGCAAATCCCGCAACGGCGGAATCAGACGGCGGATGACGCCGTCGTAACTGTAGCGAAGCGCTTCACGATAGGTGCCCGACCACAGCATTTCCGCTGTGAAGAAAAGGTCGTAGATTTTGCCTTCGCGGCCGAGAACCTCTTCTGAGACGCGCGTCCAGAAGGACATTTCGCCGCCGAATATCCGCGGGTTCTGGACGCGTTTTTCGAAGCGCGGGAAGTGGCTCGAATAGAGGTTGCCGATGAGCACGGGGAAGCCTTTCTCCGTCAGATTCACTTCGATGTCCTTTCCGAGATGGAAATACCAGATGAAATCCATCATGACGATGTCCTTCGGGATGCGGTCGATGGCGGGGACGGTCTTGTAGGAGCTGGCGGACTGCA
>JAGCSE010000074.1 GCA_017964325.1 Victivallales bacterium
CGGTTGTTGCTGTTGCTGCTGTTGTTGCTGCATCCATGGCGGCATACCGGGCATATAGCCGCCAAAGCGTCCGCCACCAGGCATATTGCCGCCAGGCATATTGCCACCAAAACGTCCGCCGCCAGGCATATTGCCGCCGAACTGCGGCATGCCGGGGCGCCCTTGGAAACCGCCCTGCTGACGGCCACCACGACCGCGTTGCTGCTGTTTTTGCTTGATGACGGCTACCGACTTTTCTCCGAGCTGGAGAATGGCGGAAAGCTCTAGTTCCGTATTATTAATAGGTTCCACGCTTTCTGACTGCGGAGTATCCGTTTCCGTCATTTCCGTGCGGTCTGGATTGAAAAGCGACTTTTTCCAAATGTCATCGACCGCACCGAGGCGAATTTGAGGGGGGGGAGTCTGTTCGGGAGCCGCCTGTTGTTTTTGCGGCTTCGCCTGTTTGCCGTCCTTTGCGGTTTCCTTGCCGTCCTTTGGCTTTTTTTGTTCTGGGGCTGTCTTTTCAATGAGTTGCTTCTGTTCGTTTTTCAGTTCTTTCGGCAGGTCTTTGGCGAGTTTGACGGAAACGACTGCTGAACTGAGAAGGGCAATATTGACGATGATCCATGCTAGCGTACTCATTTTGTTGCGGCTCCTTTTGTCGTTGTGGGCATACTGGTCGTGCCGTTGGAGAGGATGAATTCGGATGCTTCCGCTGTAAGTGCGTATGCTTTGGCGGCGAGGCTGAGCTTAAGCGTGCGGGAGGCGGCTCCCGTTTGTGACGCTTCTGGCGACTGCGGTCCCCCCATGCCAGGCGGCATTCCCGGACGTCCGGGCATGGGCGGCTGACCAGGCATTCTGGCGACTCGGACAGGCGTGGTAGAAAGGCGGAAGCTCGACCAATAGAAGCGCTTGTGGCTGCGATTCATAAAGTCGTCCAGCTTCTCGAAGAAAATGGCCAAGTCCTGCATGGTCAGCGAGTCGAAATCCATTCTGACTTCGATTTCCTGCACGTTATTGCGTATGTTGCTCTTGATTTTCTGAGTCTTGACATTCTTTGAGACCAATTTCGCATCGCGGACGATGCCTTCGAAACGGGACTGGATTTCCTGTTCGATGCTGCGTTGGTTCGATGGCTCCCAGAAGGGCTCGGAGATTGTGCGGAGCGTGGCGATTTCCTCTTCGAACGCTTTCTTCTCCCGTTCCTTTATCATCAGCGTTTCACGGTCTTCCTTCAATTTCTTCTGGAGCTGTGTGACACGCGCCTTTGTCGGCAGTTTGATAATGCCACGGAACTGGTAGGCGGTGAAACAGACCAGCATGATGACAAGCACAATCAAGATGGTCAATTGTTTCTTTTGATTTTTAACAGTTGCTGCCATGGTTGTATGTCTCTCTCTATTCGGTCGTTATCGGGTTGGGACATTAAAGTCGATCATTGGCGGCGCGGGTGGCATCTCACCAGGGAAATTCTGCGGATTGAAACCGTTGCCGTTGTTTCCGCCTCCTGGCGGCTGCGGGAAATTACCGCCTCCTGGCGGCTGCGGGAAATTACCGCCACCTGGCGGCTGCGGGAAATTGCCACGACCACCGTCGTCGTCAGGGTTGGGGGAGAAGCCGTTTCTCCGACGTTCACGGTCCTGTCCACGGGAGGGTATGCCGCGTTGCGGCATACGTGGTTGACCGCGGACGGATCGTGGCGAATTTCCGGCGGGTTGTTCGGCGTCGTCTGCCTGTTCATCCTGTCCTTGGGCGGCTTCGTCCGCCTTCATCTGTTCTTCTCTTGCCTTGCGTTCTTCGGCGGCCTTTTTCTGTGCTGCCGCGGCGCGTTCGGCGTCACGTTTTCTGGCGAGTTCCGCTTCGCCGACGGTGTCGTATCTGGCATTCATGTCGAAATCGCGGGTCCGTTTGCTGTTGCGGGCATCGTAATTTGACTTGAGTCCCGCCACATCACCAATAAAAGGCGAGTCTTCGATGGCATCCTGAAGCTCCTGCGTGTCGATTGTGGAGGTTAGCGTCGGGTCGCTGACAGGTTCTTCGAGAGTGAATCGCACCCTTCCTTCTTCGTCCCATGTAAAGTTGCCTGACAGCCAGGCGGGGGAGGGGATGCGTTGCGACAAATCGCGCAGGACGAATGGCAGCGGGGGGAGGTTGGTTGCCTTGATATCCGTCATTTCCTTTTTAAGGATGCCGATGGCTGCTTTCTTTTCAGGCTTGAGCTGCTTCTCGATTTCATCGATTTGGGCATTGACTTTTTTGATTTCCTTTTCGAGTGTTCTGATCTGGGCGTTTCGACCTTGCAGCGCGATGGCCGCGTAGAAGCAGAGCGCGAGAAGGGTGACACAGCCCAAGAGAGTTGCGCAGAATGTCATGGCAATGTTTCGGCGGGGTTTCAGGCCGGCGGGAAGCTGAAGCATGGTTGCGGCGTCATGAGCGGCGGCGTCCGTCAAGCCATAAATGGCTAGCAGCAAGGCCGGTGCGTATGCGCGTTGTTCTTCGGATGCGAGGGATTCGAGGTCGTTCCATTTGATGAACTGGCCTGGAAACATCTTGTCCAGCGTGAGTTCTTCGGACGTGGCGGAAGCGATGCGGCCGTCAGGGGAGGGGGCGTATGCCGTTGCGCCGCTGGGGAAATCTGGAATGGGAATGGTGTCGTCTTCAAAGAGGGGGTCCAGGGCTGCTGCGGGGGGGAGCATTTCATCTAACTGCCCAATTCCCGTGATGTGGTTCGTCCATTGCTCGAAAACGTCGCTTTTGACATAGACGATGCGTGTGCGGAGGCCCTGCTTCTTCTCTTGCGGGGCGATGGTCGTGCGGAAGCCCCAGCGGATTTTATCGACGGGAAGGGGGGTGTGTTTGCGTAATTCGAAGGCGATGGCGTTTCGTAGCTCTTCCTTCGGGAGGTTAGGCATCGTGACATCCGCCATATCCCAACCAGGACCGAGGCCGGATGCGACCGTGAATGCGGCGTCTTTGGCGTTCAACGCCTTGGATGCGTTGGAGAGGATTTCCGCGATGGAGGTGTTCTGATCCGCCTTCGCGTTCCATATTTTAGTGACTTTGCATTTGTCACCTGCGCGTTTGACCATGACCGCCCGGCAGTCACCGTCATCGGTCCAAGTATAGGCTATGCAAGAATTTCGTGCGAAATGAGGCATTTTTTGTTTTCGATGGGCTTGAATATGTTAACTGAACGTATTGATATTTATAAAACGTTGTTTTGGGAAGTTTATTGCATGGGCTTTTGATTATTCACGACGGATTTCCCAAATTGAGAGGGTTTCTTTTGCTTTATCCGCGAAAATGGAGGTGTTTGACATATTGACTTCGCGTGTGACGGTGCGAATGACGCGGATCTCCCCGGATGGGTCGGTGGCCGTCGTGGTGATTTCCGCGTAGTTGGATTCGCTGAAGGAGAACTTGCTTTTTATATTGAAAAGTAAATCGGCGTCCAGGGAATCTGAAAGCGGGGTCGCATCGACCATCCATGCTTCCCGTGCGTCTAGGATGGCCTGTAGGTCGGTTTCGGAAAGGTCGGTGAGCTGGTTGATGAAATCCTGTTCGGTGGCGGTGAAGAACGGAATTTTCGTGTTGGCGGATGTTGTGTTTGGCGTGGTTGTCCTGCCTTGGCGGCTGTTGCCTGCCGACGAGCCTTCGTCCATCGTGATTCCAGGTGGCGGGATGATGGTGATTTCGCCGGTAATGACGTTTTGCCAGTTTTCGAGCCAGTAGATTTCCGCACGGAACTGCATTGCGTTGTTGCGCGGGAGGGTATTGTAGCCTTCGTTGGCGTAGTCGTCCATTTCTTTTCCGTAGAGATTTGTGAGGTCGTTGTTGTCGGTATAGTCTTTGTAGATGTCGATGAATTCATTGGCGGCGTCGAGTGCGTCCGAATCGTCATCTTCGATGCCGCTCTTGATGGCGGATTCGAGATTGGAGAGGGAGATGGACTTGGTGGCGTCGCCGATGAAGACCTGGCAGGTGTCGTCATAGAGGAGATGTTCGCGGCGGTCCATCATCCATGGCTCGAAATCGGAGGTGGCGTCGCGGTCGGTGAGGTCGTTGCCAAGCGTTCGGTCTGTGAAAAGGCGGCGGTCCGTAAGGTGCATCCAGAGGCCCATATCCGCGGCGGATTCGGCCTGGAGGCGTAGTTCGTCCGTGAGGGCGGCGACTTTGGCGTCCTTTGCGACGGTTTCGGAGACGAGCATCATGTGTGCGGCGAGAATGGTCGTGGCGGCGAGGACCGCCAAAACGAGCAGGAGGGCCATGCCGTCTTCTGCGCTAGGATGTTGTGATTTACATAATGTCATGATTATAAGATAAATATATTTGTCATTGCAGTGTTTCGTCCAGTGGTTCCCATTTCCCGAAGCGTTCGCGGTAGCTGTTTCCCATCGTCCGTCTGAACCATGTTTCCGAACGGCCGTCCTTCCAGTTGACGGTCATGATGATGGCGAGCGGCGCGTCTGTGCGTTCGGATTCTTCGGTCTCCCATTCGTCGAGCCAGATGAGCCGTTGCGACCAGTCCAGCGTGTCGTCGTCATCGAAATCCGCATATTGGAAGGAGATGGAATCGACGCCCGTGGCGAGGATGGAGGTATGCTGGATGTCGCGGACGTCCTCCCAGTTGAAGAATGGCCGGTCGGCGTAATTGACGACGAGATTGTCGTCTTCGATGGAGAATTCCGCAAAGCGGATGGCGCCTTCTTCCGCGTCGTTGAGGCGGTGGAGGTATGCGCAGCGGAGCATATCCGGCTGAGCGACGATGATAGGAATCTCGACGGTTGTCTCCTCCTCTGGATCCGGCCATGTGAAGGGGATGACGTTGGAGAGGACGGAGTCGATGGCGCGGTCCAAAGCAAGCAATTCATTAAGTTGATTCCTACGGACTTGCAACTTTGACCATGACTGTGTGGTCTGCCCAGCATAGACGAAAAGGACGAGGGCAAGGCCGAGGAAGATCGTGGAGGCGATCAGCACTTCCAGAAGGGTGAATGGACGGCGGCGCATTCTCATTCGAAATCGTCCTCCTTGAGGATTTTGCGGACATGCGTTTCCGTCATGCGATTGCCGTCACGGTCAAAGACTTCGACGAGATATTCGCCGATGATCCAACCGCTGATGGGTTCCATTGCTTCTTCATGGATGTCATCGACTTCCAGCAACGTGCATTGGGCGGAGAACCCTTCTGGCAGGATTTCGCTTGGAACCTGGCCCTGCGGTCCTGCCATGAGGAAGAATTCCGTGGCGTTGGTCGCCAGATGCTGGCGGGCCCAGCGGTTTTCAGACTTGAGGATGGTCGCTTGCGCTCCTGACACGATGGCGGCGGTGGCGGCAACGGCGAGGCCGAGGACGACCGTCGCGATCATGACTTCGGTCAATGTGAAAAATTTTGGGGATAGTCTGTGGAGCATGAAATTGTCTTGACGATGGTTTCAGGAGGCGTTTGATGCAATAAACGCTGTTTTTGTGAATTTCTTGTATAGCTGGCTGACAAATATTCCTTTTTTTTCTTTTTCAGAAAGAATAAAAACATAGCGTGGAAAAATGATTTTTCAACTTTTGTCCTTTAATAATTATAAGGTATATGTCAAGAAAAGGCTGGTAGGGCGGGGAGGCCAGAAGCTCTAGGGGAGTCAGGAGCTCTAGAAGAAGTTGTATTTTGGAATATTGTGAAATGTTTTTTTTGTGATATATTAAACTTGACTGAATTAATCATTTTAGGGCTGATGGCATTTTGTGGAAAAATAAGGAAACACTTGACAATGCGTGAAAAGCGATTGCATGAAAGGCGTTTTACACTGATCGAACTGCTGGTCGTAATAGCGATTATTGCGATATTGGCATCCATGTTGCTTCCTGCGCTGAGCAAGGCGCGGGAGAAGGCGTATATTGCGGCCTGCTCGTCGAATTTGCGTCAAATCGGCACGGGGCTTTTCATGTATGCCGGGGACAATAAAGACCGTATTCCAAACATCAACGGCGAATACATGGAAGTCAGCATTCCGATCATTCGTATGTATGGTGGGCTGAAATTCGGCTTGGGGAGGCTGGTTGACGATTATGGAGTCACTGCCGAGATGTTCGGCTGCCCGATGAATGGAAGCCGCGATCCGGGCTATGTCAAATTGGCTTGGGAGGGGACGGGAGTCGTCCAGACGGCGTACATCTACCGTGAGACGGACTGCGGTTTTCTGGAGAGGCTTAGTTCTTCCGTCAATGCAGGTAAGGCGATAGCGATGGATTTCGCATGCCTCGCGGGAACTGGAACGCGCATTGAACCGCATCATTTCCAGTCAGTTAACATTTTATATGCGGATGGTCACGTTGAATTGCGGCGCAATGTTGAATCGCCTACCGTGCTTTATACGACGACTACGCCGTCTGCCTCCGTAACGGTGCCGCCATGTGACGAGATATGGGCCAACGCAGACAGCCATTGATGACGCAACTCCTTGTTATTCAGGTACAAGAATTATGGAAATAAAGATTGAACACGTAAGCAAGTTATTCGGTGATTTCAAGGCTTTGGACGACATCTCCCTGACGATTGAAGACGGTGAACTGTTCTTCCTTCTGGGGCCGTCAGGCTGCGGCAAGACGACGCTTCTGCGCTGCTTGGGCGGCTTCGAGCAGCCGACGACTGGGCGCATCCTGCTCGGTGGCGAAGACATGGCTGGCAAGCCCGCCAACCAGCGGAATACGGCTATGGTCTTCCAAGGCTACGCCTTGTTTCCGCATCTGACGGTTTTCGAGAATGTGTCGTTTGGCTTGGAAATGAAAGGCGTTCCAGTGGATGAACGTGAAAAACGTGTGAAAGCGGCGTTGCAGAGCGTTCAAATCGAGCATCTTGGAGATCGAAAGCCCAATGAGCTGTCCGGCGGTCAGCAGCAGCGTGTCGCATTGGCGCGCACATTGGTCGTGCAGCCAGGCTGTCTGCTTCTGGACGAACCGCTGGCGAATCTCGATGCGAAATTGCGCCGTGACATGCGCCATGAAATCCGCCATTTGTGCAAAGACAACAAGTTGACAGGCGTTTATGTGACGCATGACCGGCAGGAAGCGTTGAGCATGGCGGATCGTGTCGCCATTTTGAAGGACGGCAAAATCCGTCAGATTGGAACGCCGCTGGAAATCTACCGCCGTCCTGCGGACGCATTCATCGCGAATTTCATTGGCGAGACGAATTTCGTGCCTGGCAAAGTGGTGTCGGTTGGAAACGGCATTGTGGAAATCCAGACGTCGTTCGGCATTATAAAGAGCGATGCTACAAGTGCTTGGAAGGGCGGCGACGATGTGCTGTTGTCAATGCGCCCTGAAACGTTAAGCCTGAAGAACGATGGCGAAGAATGTGTGAATGCCTTGACGGTGACGTTGAAGCGGACAGCGTATATGGGTGAAATCGCCGACCATATCGCTGCCGCCGAGGACGGTTCCGAATTGAAATTCTACGAATTGAATCCTGTGGAAGAGATGCAGGACGGGATTGTCTGCAAACTGAAAGTCCGTCCGCAGGACGTCGTGGTGCTTCCGCCGTCGGATGCGGAGAGCTGAAAAAAAGGTGAGACGATGACGGAAAGACCCTCTGATTATAATATTCAGCCTGATGATGCGATCCGTACTGAACCGCATACGGATGATACTCGCACGCAACCGCATACTGACTCATACACTGTTCATGTAGGCGATTTGCTGGTTGGAAAACGCTATAAAGTGTTGGAAATCCGTAGTGGCGGGATGGGGGTAGTTTATAAATGCGAGGATTTGGAGACACATCTCACGGTCGCGCTGAAAACGGTGCAGACGGAAGAGGGGATGACGGAGTCTGATGTTGAAGGCATGAAACGGAGTTTCGTGCATGTCCACAGGCTGAGACATCAACATATTATTCGCGTGAATCATATTGAAAGGGATGATGTGCGAGAAAAGTGGTTTGTTTCAATGGATTGGGTTGATGGAGAGGATTTGGAAACACGTCTCAAAAAACAGCCGCGAGGATGTCTTTCGAAGGATGAGACTGTGCGGATTTTGGAACAAGTCGCCTCGGCTTTGGATTACGCACACGATGAAGGAATCATTCATCGCGATGTGAAATGCGCGAATGTCATGATGGAGAAGGACGGCAATGCGCTGCTCATTGATTTCGGTATCGCGGGGCGTACACCGAAGCCTGATGCAACAAGCGTGACACAAGAGATTTCCGGAGTAACGGTAACTGTAAATCCGTTCACGGGAACGCTTGGTTACCAACCGCCTGAACAGTGGTTTGGCGAGAAGACGTCCGCTGCATCGGATCAGTATTCGCTGGCTGTGACGGCGTATCACTGTCTGTCAGGCCATCTTCCGTTCGAGCATCCCAATAGGTCTGAACTACGGGAGATGGTGATATACGACGAACCGCCGCGCATTCGCTCCATTTCCAATGCTGCGAACGCCGTTTTGAAGAAGGCACTCGCCAAAGAAGCGAAAGACCGTTATGGGAGCTGTTTGGAGTTCATCCGCGAATTGGCTAGTGGGTTGGCGGCAATTGAGGTGCCACTGCAACCATCTGTTGTTGCAGCACCATCTGAAGCAAGAAAGAAACAAAAGATTCTTTTCTGTCTTGTCATGGGACTTATCATTGTTCTTGTATTATATGGCGGCAAATACTGGTATGACTACTACAAGATAAAAAAAGAAGTAATCATCAAGAACAAGGCCGATGCTGCTTTGATTGAAGAACAGGACAAGAAATTCGTCCTTGAAAAAGTAGCCGAACCCTTGAAAGATGCAAAAGACAAAGTTGTCGAAGACGTCAAAAAGGATGCCCAGAACGTCAAGGATCAGGTCGTCGAAGCAATTAAGGAAGCCGAGAAGAAGGCTGAAGCTGCGGCGGCTCCGGTAACGTCTCCCGTCCCCGCCCGCCTGCCGTCCGTTCCTGCTCCCGCCCCCGCTCGCCTGCCGTCCGTTCCTGCTCCCGCCCCCGCTCGCCTGCCGTCCGTTCCTGCTCCTGCTCCGTCCTCTATGTTAATTCCAGATAGTTACCAACTGAAAGCTCCAATTCCATTGAATTACTAATTCAAGATAACTATCTTAGGTTAAATCGGACGTTAATCTTCAGGATAACCTACACGGCAACAGGTAAGAGCGATATTGCGACAAAAGGGTGGAAAATTATATCCTTTAGTTTCCATCAGAAAATCAGCGGCATATTGTGCTCCATTTTACAATGTGCGTGCGCCCTTCCTCTCCAGCCATTTTTAGACAATGCGCTATTCCCTATAAATGCAGGTGAATTTGTCCTTATAAGCTATGTCCTTACGGACACAATTCACGTGGGCCATCCAGGATGCGGAGAGCTGAACGGAAAGGCGAAAGAATCCACTGCCGCACGGGCTGCGTTGCAGTCTTTCTTTTCCATCAATTATCCTCTTTGTAGCTAAAATTTGATGGAACAGTAGCTAATCGCCAGAAAAAATATATGCTTAATTATTGAGCTAAAATCTGAAAATGGGAAAAAGCAATCTCTGGGCGGTTATGGAAGCATAAGTGCATCGATGTAATTGTCCTCAAACGACGGGATGTCGTTGAGGGGGATTTCACGGGGAAGGTCGCTGAGGCGGATGAATTCATCCATCATGGATGGTGCGGCGGCGAGGCGGGCGGCTCCCGCAAGAGACGTGTTGCCAACGATATCGAACGGGACATCGGGCAGCATTCCAATGGCGACGGCGCTGCGGAGATTCATGTATTTTGCAAAACCTCCTGCAAGACGCAGTCGTTTCAAGTCGCTGAAAGCCATGTTCTGCGATTCAAGAAGGGATTGGATGCCAGCGAATACGGCGGCCTTCGCCTTGAGAAGCTGTTCTAGATCACGTTCTGAAAGCGTGACGTTGGGAGCGATTTCGGCGGCCTTGCATCCATCGATGTCACGGATGCGGTCGGCGATGGCATCCGTCTCCAGTCGTCCGAAAGATGAGAGCCATCCCTCCTGGTTGCCGACGGCGAGAAAGTCGAGCATTGCGGAGCCGCAAAGTCCGTTGGGAGACTGATTTGCAATGGTTGTGAAACGCCATTCGGGCATGATGTGGTCAATGGCTCCAGGCACTGCGCGGCGGCCACAGGCGATGCCCGCGCCTTCGAAGGCGGGGCCAGCCGCCGCCGCCGTGCAGACGTATTCGCCCGACGGCGTGCAAAGGATGATTTCGCAGTTCGTGCCGATATCGACAAGTGCCTCGCCTGGCTGGAGTTGTGTCTCGTGAAGCCCCGCCGTCAAATCGCCGCCGACGTATGCGCTGATGGACGGCATGGCATGGACAGGCGTGTCGGGAGGGAGGGCGGAAATGCCTAATTGCGAAGAAGTTCTGATTGGAAATTGGCGGAGTGGCGGCGTAAACGGCGAGACTCCGATGGATGTGCATTCCACTCCCCAGAGGAGGCATGTCATGGTCGTGTTTCCCGCAAGTCCGAGATTTTTGATTTCGTCGTTGTCAAGCCATTGCGAGAGAAGGGAGTCGATGGTCTGTACGGCGGCTTTCTGCAATTGCGCAAGTCCTTCTGGCGTGCCTGAATGGGTGATTCGGGAGATAACGTTATCGCCGTATTGGCCTTGCAGGTTGAAGGTGGAGGCTGTGCGGGTGACAATGCCATGTTCGATGCGGGCGGCGACAACGGTCGTCGTGCCCATATCGACGGCGATGACGGGGCTTTCGTTGTCGGGCAGCGGAATAGATTTCCATTCGTTGGCGATATTGCCCGACTGGTCGAGCATGGCGGAATCTGGAATGTCGATGAGTCCCGTATCGCTCAACAACGTCGTCTGGCAGGCATTGGCCTGCAACGGAATGCCTGGGCGGACATCAACCGTCTTTCCTGCGACGTTGAAGATGCCTTGCAGGAGGGTGACACGGCAGGCTGAGCAGATGCCACGGCCACCGCAACGGAGATTCCAGCAGGCATGGTCGTCAGGAGAAGTGGCGGTCAATGGTTGGTCGGTCTTGAAGATTTGCTTGCGCATGATATAAGATTTTGGAAATAAGGTGATTACAGAAAAAGTTGTCAAATCGGATCAGGGATGCCGATGCCTTGGGCGATGGAAAGGAGTTGGGCATGGGTCAATGCCATGGCGAGGGCGTCCGTGGAGTCGAGCGCCATCTTGTCCGTCTGGATGTTAAGCATCTGCGAGACGAGCAGGGCGACTTGCTGTTTGGAGGCGTTGCCGAAGCCGCAGATCATCTGCTTGATTTTGCGTGGCGCGTATTCGTGGACGGGAATGTTCTTTTCCGCAAGCGTTGCAATGACGACTCCACGTGCGGCTCCAAGCACGACGGCGGTGCGGACATTGCGGCAGAAGAAGCCGCCTTCCATGGCGGCGATGTCGGGCTTGTACAGTTCGATGAGTTCGCGGACGCCGCCCGCCAGTCGCCTAAGGCATTCTGATACAGGGGCTTTTATATCTGTTTTGATGACTCCGCAATCGACTGCGGTCTGCTTGTTGTGGCTGCGTGCATCGATGACCCCCCAACCTGTGCAACGGAGAGCGACGTCAAGTCCGATGATGCGAAGCTGTGGCACTTCGATTTTTTCGGGAGCGGGCACGACGGATTCGGCCGTCGTTGTGAGCGTCCTTTTCCTTGCAAGTATTTTTTCCAGTTGGGCCAGATTCTTTACGCGCATCTTTTCAATTCACAATTCACAATTCACAATTCATAAATTACTAACCACTAGCCACTAGCCACTAATCACTATTCAATGTGATTCTGGCATCCACAGGTTCGCAGGGAATGGACGGTTTGACTTTCAAGTTGGTTTCCTGGCGGATTTCGACAAGTCCCGCGTGGGCGCCTTTCGGCTTGCTGACGAATTTCGCCTTCGTGCAGGAGACGGACACGTTGCCAGCATTTCGCGCCTTGCTATGATAGGCGGCGACGGCGGCGGCCTTTTCGCGGAGCGGCCGTGTCGGTTCGCTGGCATAGTCCGAGACGGCTTTCAAGATGACATGGCTGCCTGGCATTCCACAGATGTGGAACCAAAAGTCTTCTGGAGCGGCGACACGGAGGGAGAGCAAGTCGTTGTCTTCGGCGGTTTTGCCCGCCCAGGCTTCCCAACCGTCGCCGAGGTCGTATTTCCAAAAAGAAACTGTGGGCGGGACGTATTTCATGGCATCATTGCAAGAGACTGGCGCTCAGGATGTTGATGCCGAGCGCGAGGGCATCTTTCGAGTGGATGCCGCCGCAGTACGGGCATTGCGCAAGCTCCCATCCGCAGGCGAGACCATGCGGAGAGAAGATGACACCGAGATGGCCGTCGATGGAAAGACCGTACAGTTCCGGCTGGATTCGCGTTTTGGCCTGTAGCTTCTCGGCAAGCGCGGGCAATGGCTGGACATCTTTTATGTTGTTGGGATAGAAGAAGATGGGATGATTGACGGGGAGGCGTTCGAGTTTGGCTCCGTCCAATGCGTGGGCGATTTCACGACGGAACGCCTTTGTGAACGTGTCACGGCCGCAGCAGCTTTCCGCGAAGACGACTCCGCCTTGTCGGATGTATTTTGCGAGGGCGGCGCATTCCGCATCCGTCAGCTGAAAGTCCTGATGGCCCGTCATATAGACGAACGGGAGGTCGAAAAGGTGGGCGGAAGTCAAAGCGACTTCCTCGCGTTCGAAGAGCACGGGGACTTTCGTCTGTTCGTGGAAATTGCTCAACAGCATGGAGAGACCTGCTTCGCGGCATTTCCAAAGGCCCGAATACTTGACCTGCGCAATGCGGAATTTGTCGTTGGCGGATTTGTCGGCATCCGCGAATTCGAGTGCCTGCGAGAGGGGCAGGGCGGAGGAACGTTCGGATGAGATATAGGCTAAGAGATTGGCGCCGAGCTGCTTGGAGGTTTGGATGTCGTAACCGAGACAGTGATGGCGAGTTGTGTCGGGCTGATCATCCCAACCGCAGGAAACGTCCCAACGGAAGACGAATACGGCGGTGCGGCAGCCGACATCGACGCCGATGATGTCCGCACGCCCGTCCTTGGCTCCGGCCTTGAGTGCGTAAGGACGGTATTTGATGGACCTTATGTCGAAATATGATTTGAATAGCGGATGGTCGTTGGAGAGTCGATAAGGGGGGCGTTCGGGTATGAGATCGCGGATTTCGCGGAGTGCGGCTTCGGCGAAGGCGCGGCGGCCGCAGCAGGATTCAAGAATGATCGTTCCGCCGTTGAAAAGATATTGGCGGAGATTCTGCTTCTGCTGGGGAGTGAATGCGAAAGCTTCGTGGCCTGTGCGGTAGAGGATGGGGACGGTCTTCGGATCAGAAGGAATCTGATTGTCCGGCAGAACCATGTCCGAGAAATTGACGTTTAGGTTTTTTGCCATCCATTTGAGGAGGTTCTGTGCATCCGTGGGATTGGTCGCCCAGTCGTTTCTGTCTTGCGTGCTGACCTTTGCGATGAGGACGGGGGGGCGTGGAGGCGATTTCTTCTCCGTTCTGCGGAGGGGGACGACTGGCAGCGGGAGCGGTGGAAGTCCTTCCGCCGAGGAATGTTGCGCAGGCGGCGCAGGCGGCGGGGCGGCAACGCATGTGTAGGATTTTTCTTCTTTGGAGACGTCGCTGTCGAGTCCTAGATCGCCAAGCAGCGGGTCAGCAGCGTGTGCGATGACGGCGATGAACAAAATGGCGCAGATAAAGAATTTGTATTTCATCATGCTTCTCCTGCGTTTAGTGTATTTGAAAATCCTTTTATACAATTATAAATGAAAAATCGGTAAAATCAATTGATTTTCTTTTACAAAAAGCATAAAAAATGATTAAGAAAAATGGCAAGTGGCAAAAAAGGCATCATTTTATCAAAATGGCGGAGTAGGGCGGTGTAATGATTAAACGTGTATTTAGGAATTAATATGGCAGAAGAAGAAACGAAGAATGAAAAGCCGCAGGCAGAAGAAACGGCGGTGGAAAAGCACGAGGCGGAGCCTTCTGAAGAACGCAAGGCGGAGTCTGCGAATCTCCAAGCGGACGAGCCAAATGAGAAGGAGGCGAGCGGTTGGCGGTATGCGGGCATCTGGCTTGCGATTTGCGTTGGCACGGCGTTGGCGCTGTTGTTTCTCGGCGATGGGAAGCGGTTGCTGACCCCCGTGATGCCAATTGCGTTGACGCTTGGCGGAATATCTTGCATTGGAATGAGTTCCATTTGCGTGTGGGGATTGTTGTTCACGATTCCGATGTATTGTGTCTGTTCCCATTGGCTGAAAGGCGGCGTGTGGTGGCGGTTGCTTCCTGTCATCGCCTTTTTGCAAGGGATGCTGGCAAGCCTGAATCTTGCGTTCATGGGGGATGGCGCGGACTCATCGCTCTTGAAATCTGGGGCGAAGGAACTTACAGAGGCCGAGATGTCTCGTTTGGCGGAAGTCGCCTCCGCACGATGGGCGACAGGCGGCTTGGCCGCCGTCGCTTGTCTCTGCCTGCTCGTGATTCACATCTGCATCTGCGGTCCGAAGAAGAGCTGGAACGCCATCCGTGACCAATGGAATCTCATGCGAAAATGGTTGAAGGAAATGCGGGAAAAGAGCAAGGCGGAGGAAGAAGCAAAAAAGCAGAAAGCCAAATGAGTAATGAGTAATGAATAATAGAAAGGATGTTTGAGAATCTACAACAATTGAAAGGAGAGCTTGGCAAGGTGCTGGTCGGGCAGTCAGTGATGATTGACGGATTGCTTTGCGGTTTGATGACAGGCGGCCATGTCCTTCTGGAAGGATTGCCTGGACTTGGCAAGACGTTGGCGGTCAAAACGTTGGCGCAGGCAGTCGGCGGAAGTTTCTCACGCATTCAGTTCACGCCAGATTTGCTGCCAGGCGATATCACAGGCGTACAGACATATCGTCCAGAAACGAATCAATACGAAATACGATTGGGGCCGTTGAATGTAAATCTTGTCTTGGCGGATGAAATAAACCGCGCTCCTGCAAAAGTGCAGAGCGCATTGCTGGAGGCCATGCAGGAACGGCAGGTCAGTATCGGTGGCAGGACGATGTCGTTGCCTGATCCGTTTTTGGTTGTGGCGACACAGAATCCAATCGAGCAGAGCGGGACGTATCCACTGCCGGAGGCGCAAAAAGACCGCTTTCTGCTATGTGTGAGACTCGCGTATCCGGAGTTAGGTGAAGAAATCGCCATTTTGGATCGCATGGGAGAATCTGAGCCGAAATTGCATATATCTAAAGTCGCAAGTCTCGATGATTTAAGGCGATGGCGAAAGGATTTGGACAGCATTCACGTGGATGCGAGAATCAAAAAATACATTGTGGAAGTCGTGTATTCGACGCGCCCCATGAGTCCATACGGGACGATGGTTGCCTGTGGCAAGATTGATGTAGGTGCGTCGCCGCGGGCGAGCCTTGGATTGCTTGCCTGTTCGAAAGCGAAGGCCGTGCTGTCAGGCCGCGATTACGTTCTGCCGGAGGACGTGCAACAGTGCGCCGTCGCTGTTTTGGCTCATCGTATCGTGCCGAGTTTCGAAGCGGAGGCCCGGAAGATGAGTGTGGAAGATTTGATTGAAGCGGTTGTGCAGAATGTCGAAACACCGTAACGTTTTGTTTTAGGCAAAAACTTAATTACTCGAGGCAATTTCAAAATTGCTCAAATGTCTTCGTTTAGGAAAACACTGATTACTTGGCGTGGCCTTTGGCCGCAACCAAAACGATTAATATGGTCTCTTTGTCTAGGCGTCTTACGTCTTTGTTCACGTCTCATGTCTCATGTCAAACCGCGCGATGGCGACGCCATTGCGCCCTCCTGCTGGTGGGAGGACGTGAGACGTGAGACATGAGACGTGAGCTGAGACGGCAGACAATAAGACATTAGACGGGAGACGATTAGACGATTAGACGGCAGGAAAATTTTTGTGAAAAAACAAGAAAGTGAATGATAGTAGTCTAGAGCGGTCAAGCCGATGAAAATCAGGCAAAAATAAAAGCTTTTGAAATTACCTCTACTCATTATTCATTGATGAGTACGATACGCAAACCGATGTTTGGGGCTTTTTCAGATTTCTTTCTGCAACTGCGTTTCGCTTTTCGGCAGGATGTGTTGGAATCGTTCCACGAGCCGCCGCGGATTACGCGGTACGTTGTATCTCCATCATAGATGCTCTCTTTGCCGCACGGATCAGTGTATTGTTTGTCTTTATTATAGGTATCACTTTTCACGCTGCCATCTTCTTCCAGATCGCAAACGTCGAGACACCACTCCCATACGTTGCCACTCATATCGTAAACGTCCAGCGAGTTGGGAGTCTTCATACCGACGGGATGCGTCGTGCCTTTCTTGCCTTCGCCGTACCATCCGACACGTTTCAAATCATTGCTTCCGCTGTATTTGTTGTCGTTGCTTGACAAGTGGCCGCCACGAGCAGCATATTCCCATTGAGCCTCCGTCGGAAGCGTGTATTTTTCGTTTTTCTCAATATGCCCCGCTTTCCGTTCTTGTTCCGTCAGCTTTTCACAATACGTCACTGCTTCCTCCCACGATACGCATTCCACGGGATAGTCGTCTCGCTTCTCTCCCGCAAAAGCCGAAGGATTTTCGCCCATGACAGTTTTGTACTGCTTCTGTGTCACCTCAAATCTGCCAATCTTGAAATTTTTAGATAACGCCACATGATGCTGTGTTTCATCCTTTCCACGTCCGGCCTCCGCGTCTTCGCTTCCCATCCAGAAATTGCCTGCCAGGACCGTCACCATTTCGGGCACGGCTGACATGGCGGATTTCCTTGGAGCGGGCGTTTTCCTTTCATTCTTCCAGGAATCAGCAGTTCCCATCTTCTCCGAAACAATATACTGCTTGTTTTTCGCTGATTTCGAGCCAAATTTCGCTTTCACAAACACCAAAAGCCCCAACAACAGCAGAACTGGCAGGATGATTCTCCAATGCCGCTTTGTAAAACGCCACAGCCATATCACAACTTGCCAGCGCAACGCGCGATCCAAAGCGACCACAAAATCCATGCAGCTTGGATAACGCTGTGCCGGATCCTTGGCAAGCCCGCGCGCCACGATTTCGTTGATTGCTTCAGACTTACCCTTCAAGCGCGCTGGCGGCTGATTCAAAACCTTCTTGCAAAGCTTGTCAGGGTCTTCATCGTCAAATGGCACCCGACCGTCAAGCATCTCGTAGGTCAGGACGGCCAACGCGTACAGGTCTGTCGCCGGCCCCTGCGGCGAACCTCTCCACTGCTCCGGCGACTTGTACTGCCGCGTGCCAGACCTGCCAGTCTCAATCTTAAACAGATACGTATTGCTCATTCGAATCTTGGATGCCAGGCCGAAATCCACGACTTTCACCGTTCCGTCCAGCAACAACATGACATTGTCCGGCTTGATGTCGCGGTGCATGATGTCCCTTTCATGCGCAAAATCCAGAGCTTCAGCTATTTGCCGCAGGACGGGCAACGCGGTTTTCAACGTCAATGTCCCTTCGTGTTTTTTGCGCCGCATCCAATCGAACAACGTTTCACCTTGCACACATTCCATGACTAAAAAATAGTTGCCGTCGGAATCCGCCTCCAACGTCTTGTATGCTGCGATATTTTGATGGATGAGCATCGAGACAAGGGCGTAGTTTTTCTTCACGTCGTCCATATCAGACTGACTGTACGACACATGAGGCGGAAGCATTTTCACGGCCACCTCCGTGCCGCTGATTTTGTCGAAGCAACGGTGAACAATACCCATGCCACCGCCGCCAAGCACGCTCAGCACTTGATAGCGGTTTAGAATCAACGTCCCAGCTGGCAGACCTCCTTTATTGTATCTCAATGGGGTCTGCTTTTTCCCCACAGCCGGCGTTTGGGCAGTTTCCGCTTCGCTGTTTTCGGAAACGCTGTGGTTCTCCGTGCCGCCCCTGTCCGAGTCGCTGTGGTTCTCCGTGCCGCCCCTGTCCGAGTCGCTGTGGTTCTCCGTGCCGCCGCCGTGAGTCCCCCATTTCCATTTAATGTCATTTTCACTCATTGTTGAAAATCCGTTTTGCTTTCGTTTTCTTGTATCTTTATTAATGTATAACGGAGAATCACCACTGCAAAAATTTTCCTTCCAAAAAGCTTTGGCATTAAACAGATGGAACGGTCAAAAGTCTTCACGCATGCGGATTTCAAGAGGATAGATAAAGACGATGGGAAAATTAGCTGAAAGTGAAACGAAATCGAATGCACGAACGAAAACCATGGGATTTTTTGCAGTATGGATAAACCATTGTACATTAATGGCAATGGAAAATACGCAAATGGCAATGGAATTTAGATAATGAGTGAAGACGAGAAAGAACAGGAATCGCAGCATGACGGTTTGACGGAGAATCACTTCGATTCGGAACGTGACGCTACCGTCAACCACAGTGACAAGACGTTGAATCACAGCGATTCGGACGATGACGGCGGCCCTGGCAGGGGGCGGACACAGGCTCCAACGGGATATGATGTCGGTGGCCCCATAAAGGTTGGGGCGCTGATTCTCGGGCGTTACGAAGTGCTTTCCGAGCTTGGCCGCGGCGGCATGGGCGTGGTTTACCGCTGCTTTGACAAAATCGGCGGCACGGAGGTCGCCGTGAAGTCGTTGCCACCTGAAGTGTCTCATAGCGAATATGATATGGAGGACGTGAAGGACAATTACGCCCTCGTTTCGAAACTCGTCCACCAGAACATCGCGACATACAAGACGTTGGAGAAGGACAGCGAAGGCGACTACTACGTGGTCATGGAATATGTGCAGGGCGAGGAGCTGCGCCGCTGGATGCGGCGGAAACGCCGCGAAGGGGAGCTGACATTGGAAACAGTGCTTCCTGTCCTGCGGCAAGTGGCTGAGGCCCTGGATTTTGCGCATCACAAGAAGGTCATCCACCGCGATGTGAAGCCCGCCAACGTCATGGTGGAGTCTGATGGAACGGTGAAGATTCTGGATTTCGGTCTTGCCGCGCAGATTCGGACTAGTTTTTCGCACGTTTCGAATGCCGTGACGGGCAAATCTGGCACGCGGCAGTATATGTCGACAGAGCAGTGGCGCGGCCAGCCGCAGGGGGCGGCCGCTGACCAGTATGCGCTGGCGGCGATGGCCTACGAGATGCTTGGCGGCCGCGTGCCGTTTGACAACGAAGACCCTGGCGTGCTGCGTGAAATCGTGTTGAAGGAGCAACCGCCATGTATTGAGGAGATGCCCAAAAGTGTCAATGAAGCTTTGGCACGCGGACTTGCCAAGGATGCAAAACAGCGTTTTGCGAGCTGTTTGGAATTTGTTTCGGCGTTGGAAAAGGCAGGAAAGGCGGAAATAACGGAAACTGCGCAAACTGCTGGCAAAAAGGAACCTGTGGCGAATGTCCCGCCAGTTGTGACTCCACAACCGCCGCCAGTGCAGCCTCCGAAAGTACAGCCTATTGCGAGGCAGCCAGTGGAACCACCACAAGGGCAACCTAATGCGATTTCACAAAAGAGCAAACAAACGCAGCCTTCTGGTAATGTGCATGTAAAACAGTTGGTGATTGGTCTTGCGGTGGTTATGGTGGTTTTGGGAGTGGGGCTAGTCATGCTTTGGGAACCAAGAGAACATCATGAGACGGCCAATCCATCTGTTACGAATACGGCAGAGGAAGCCGCTGAAACAATAGCGACGGCCAATCAATCTGTTACGGAGTCCGCAGGCAAAGGGATTGAATATAAGACGATAAACCTGCCCGGCGGCGTGGAGCTGAAGATGGTGAAGATCAAGCCTGGCAGCTTTACGAATACGGACGTAAACAAGACGTTCACGCTGACCCGTGATTATTGGCTTGGGGTGTACGAAG
This sequence comes from Victivallales bacterium, assembly GCA_017964325.1. The sequence goes on from JAGCSE010000074.1 coordinate 19,780, forward strand.
TGACGCAGGAGCAGTACAAGGCGGTCATGGGCAACAATCCGTCGTTTAACGACAAGGGCGGAAAGTATCCAGTGGAAACTGTTAAGTGGACGGATGCAGATGCGTTTTGCAGAAAACTGAACGAAAAGTGCGAAGCCCAGTTGCCGAAAGGCTATCGGTTCGACCTTCCGACGGAGGCGCAGTGGGAGTACGCCTGCCGTGCGGGCACGACGACGGACTATCATTTTGGGAACGGTATCGACAGCTCCAAGGCCAACTATGATCACGACGGGGCATTGAGTGAAAGAATTGATAGAAAAGACACGACAAGGGAAGTGGGAAGCTACCAGCCGAATGCTGGGGGACTTTACGAAATGCATGGGAACGTAATGGAATGGTGTCGCGATTGGTACGACAGCGATTGGAGCCACAATCCAGAGACGCTGGCGGGCATGGAGATTAGCGGGGAGCGCGTGCTGCGTGGGGGCGGCTGGAGGCTCCTCGCAAGGGGCTGCCGTTCGGCGTATCGCAGAAGTGGTGCTCCGTCGGATGGCCATAACGACCTCGGTTTCCGCGTCGCTCTTGTCCCAGTTCAATGATGGCATCCATTCCTTACCTTGAGCGTGCGGAGCCGTCGGCGAAAACGATGCCGCCGTCAGGCGGCCGATTTTTTTTTGCGAAAAGCGAAAAGCTGAAAGCAAATGCAAGATGTTGGGGTGAGGAAATTTGAGGGGAGGCTAGAAGCTCTAGATGCGCTAGAGGCGCTAGATGCGCTAGAGGCTCTAGATGCGCTAGAGGCTCTAGATGCGCTAGAGGCGCTAGATGCGCTAGATGCGCTAGATGCGCTAGAGGCGCTAAAGGCGCTAGCCATAAGCATCTATATACAAAGGAACTGCAAATATGAAAAAAATACTATTAGTTTGTACATTGGCGGCGGTGGCGGCGTTTGGCGAGGCGAACCGCCTCATGGTCGTGGATGCGGAAGGCGTGCTCCGTTATCGCGACAACGGCGAGGAGGTGGCGTTGTTCGGCGTGAACTACTATCCTTCTTTTTCCAGTGATTTCGCGGTCTTGAAGGCGCGTGGATTCGATCACAAGGAGGCCATTCGGCAGGATTTGGCCCATTTGCAGCGCATGGGGCTGACGACGCTCCGCCTCCATTGCTTCGAACGCGAGTTCAGTGACAAAGACGGCAATTTCATCGACAACGAACACGTCGATATTCTCGACTATCTCATTGTGGAATGCGCGAAGCGCGACATTTATGTAGCGTTGACGCCCATCGCCTGGTGGGGCTCCAAAGGCGGCAGCCCGGACTGCTTCGCATCCCGCTATGATACCATTCAAGAAATGATTTCCGACCGTGCGTCATGGGGCTACATGGCGAATTTCCTCGAACAGTTTGGCAAACACGTCAATCGTTACAATGGAAAGACTTACGCTGAAGATCCCGCCATTCCCGTCTTCGAACTCATCAACGAACCATTGTATGAAAAAGACTTTCCAAAAGAGGACATTACGGCATTTGTGAACGCGTTGGTGGCCGGCTTGCGGAAATCCGGCACTAAGAAGCCGATTTTCTTCAGCGTGTGGCAGAATACGCAAGTCCCTGTGTCCAAGGCGAATATACAAGGCGTAACTCATGGCTGGTATCCTTCGGGGCTGCTGAACCGTCGGACATTGACGGAGAATTACCTGCCGAAAATTGACAAATTCCTGAATGAATTCTACGATCCCGCCCTTAAAAGCAAGGCACGGATGATTTATGAGTTCGACTGCGCGGACATCCATCAGACGACGATGTATCCCGCTATGGCACGGTCGTTTAGAAATGCAGGGGCGCAGATTGCCGCGCAGTTCCAATATGACCTTCTGGAGTTGGCGCCGAACAACCAACATTGGCAGACACATTATCTGAACCTGCTCTACACGCCTGGAAAGGCGGTTGGCTTCGCCATCGCGGCGGAGGTATTCCGTCGGATACCACGTCATTTCCAATACGGCAAATATCCTGCCAGTTGCACGTTTGGCGATTTTAAATTATCATACGAAAATGATTTGTCTGAGATGGTGACGGAGACGGATTTCCTATATACAAACGATACAGCTACGATGCCGCCTAATCCATTGGCGCTGAAACGCGTATGGGGTGTCGGCAGTTCGCCTGTTGTCCGCTATGGCGGCACAGGGGCATATTTTCTGGACAAGTTGGGCGACGGCGAATGGTTGCTGGAGATCTATCCAGATGCGTTGATGATCAAAGACCCGTATGTCGGCGGTTTGCAGGAGAAAGTACGACTGTTGGACAACGATAATGGAATCGTCGTGAATCTTCCTGATCTGGGCAATGATTTTTCCGTCTGGCGGGAGGAAAAAAGCGGTCGCGCATTTGAGAAGAGCGCCGTGAATGGTGGAGTCATTCTTAATCATGCAGGACGTTACCGCTTGGTGCGGAAAGGGATGGAGGCAAAATTTGATATCGCTTCTTTGAACCGTGAGTTTGTTTTGCCGTCGATTCCGAAAGAAAACAACCAGCCTGTGTTCAATGTCAAAGTCGATTCATTTTGCGAAGACGCCGACGGAATCATGACAGCGACGGGCGTTGTATCGAAAGACTGCACGAGATTGGAAGTCGTTGTGACGCCGATGGATGGCGGTGAAGCCGTTCATGCGCCGTTGACGGAAATGCGAAAGTTCTCCTATCGTGCCGTCTTGCCGAAGGAAAAGATGAAGAAAGGAATGTATCTTGTTCATGTCGAACATGAAGCGAATGGCAAGACACTTGTGTTTCCAGGTGGAAAGACATTGACTAAAGCGGTCGTGAAGCCCGGTCAGGCATGGTCCGCTCTGCGCATCGATGAAAACACGCCGCTTGGCGAGAATAGGACAAGCGGCGACGGGCATGTCTATTCATATTCATATAATTCTGAAAACAAAAGCATAAGGATTGCGGCAGATGGTTTTGGGACGGGGCGCGCCGCCACTGGCATGCGTTTCACTTTGACGCCGCCGCCAGTAGATGCCGCCGTAACGACTCTGCGGCTTCGGCTGCGTGGCGGTGAAAACACGACGGCCGTAGAGGTCGGCGTGATCCATGACGGTTCCCACGCATACGGGAAGCCCGTCATGCTGACGACGACATGGCAGGATGTGGAAATTCCTTTGGCGCAATTACCTGCATTGTGGAACACACAGGATGGCGTGGCGAATGCGGCATTGGCGAAGGAACTTAGTTTGATAACGGGAACATGGTTGTTTCCAACCTTGCGCGAAAAGCCCCATTGGGTGGAAATTCAACGGGCGGATTGGGTGTACCGGCCCGATGAGCCGCTGTTGCATGTCAGGGGCAAAGACGATCCACCCGTGCTCGTTGATTTCGACAACGGCGTCGTCCCGCTGTCGAGAGGTCCGTCGCTCAGCATTTCAGTCTTTGGCATGGATGAGGGACGGCTGGCGTGGCGTTGGTCGGCTTCATCATTCAGCAACAAAGGCGGAGGGCAGGATTTCTCCACGGCACGACCAGCCGTATCGCCGTCATTCAAACAGCAGTTGAATGCGGAAAAGACGTACAAGACGATTGTTCTGACGGTGCGCGCCCTCTGTCCGTGGACGGACAAGGTGGAGATGGTTTTCATTGAATCCGACGGTTCCGCATGGGGCATGAATGTCCCATTGACGACTGAATGGCAACGTATTAGGATTCCGATTGAGAAACTGTACCTATTCCGGCATTGGGGCGGACAGCCCGAAAATCGCGGCGGTGAAGGAGACAAGTTGAATGTCCATGATATCACGGGATGCAGTTTTTGCTTTGGAAAGTTCTTGTATCGTGATACATACGATCGCCCGCATGCGTTGGAAATCCAAGAGACCGTGCTGGAGGAGTAATGAAATCATAGATATAATTGGAACCACTCTACTGGGGGAGGACGTGAGACGTGAGACGTGAGCTGGGAGACAATTAGACGATTAGACGGGAGGAAAATTTTTGCGAAAAAACAAGAAAATGAACGATGGTAGCACAAAAAATACAAAAAAGGAAAAAAGTCATGACATTTGAAGGAAAAAAAGCATTGGTGACGGGCGCATCGCAAGGCATAGGACGAGTCATTGCAAAGGCATTAGCTGCTGAAGGGGCAGAAGTGATTGTCAATTGCGCACATAGCCCTGCGAAAGCACAAGCGGTTGCGAATGAAATCGTCGCGGCGGGCGGCAAGGCGTCGGTCTATGTCTGCGACGTGTCGGACGAAGCGGCGGTGAAGCAGATGTTCGCGAAACTGTCGCCAATCCATTATCTTGTGAACAACGCACGGGTTGATCCGTATTTCCGCAAGCCTGAAATGTCGAACGGCGACTGGTTTTCGCTGGTCATGGACATCAATCTGAAAGGGGCGTATCTGTGCTCGATGTCGTTTTTTGAACAGGCGAAACTGCTGGATGGTTCGTGCATTGTGAATATATCGTCGGTGCGGGCATTTACGCCAGCCGAGATGCACATGATCGCTTACAACGTCTCCAAGCTGGGTATGCACGGGCTGACGAGGGCGTTTGCGGCCAACGGAGCGCCGTATAAAATTCGTGCGAACACGGTCTGCCCGGGCATGGTGTTGACGGAGAACATGATGAAGCGGCTGACGCCAGAACAGGCGGCCGCAGAAGCGTCGAAAATCGCGTTGGGGCGGCCCGCAGAGTCGGAGGAAATCGCTGTCGCAGTCGTGTATGCGATTAAGAATGAATATGTTACAGGTGACACGCTGCAGGTCAACGGCGGAATGTACTATGCGCCATAAAGGAGGGCGATGATGAAAGTCACGGCAATCAAGACATTTTTGTGCAATGCGTTCCGCACGAATTTCGTGTTCGTGAAAGTGGAGACGGATTCAGGCCTATATGGTTGGGGCGAGGCGACTTTGGAATACAAGGAGCATACGGTGGAGGCCGCCATCCATGATCTGGAGGGGTATTTGATTGGAAAGGACCCGCGCAACATCGAGGCGTTCCGCCACGACTGCTATCGCGACGCGTATTGGCGCGGCGGCCCCGTGCTGATGTCGGCGCTCGCAGGCGTGGAGATCGCGTTGTGGGACATCAAGGGGAAGGAACTGAATGTGCCTGTCTATCAACTACTTGGAGGAAAAGTACGCGATGCGGTTCCAATTTATGTGAATGGTTGGTTTTCGCCTGCCAAGACTCCCGATGAATTTGCAGAGAAGGCGAAAATACTGAAGAAACTTAAATTTCCAGGCTGCAAATGGGATCCGTTCGGCAAGGCGTGGCAGCAGATTTCAAAACATGATTTGAACCAGGCCATGGAGTGCATCGAAAAGGTCGCTGAGGCGGCAGGAGAGGACATCCAGCTGCTTATCGAAGGGCATGGTCGGTTTGATATTCCGACGGCTGTGAAAATCGGTCGGCGACTGGAGGAATACGATATCTTCTGGTTCGAGGAACCGATTCCACCAGACGACAAGGAAGGCATGCGGGAAGTGAAGAACCGCGTGCGCGTTTCGCTGGCGGCGGGGGAAAGGCTCTACAACCGTTACGAATACCGTCAGTTCATGGAACTGAATTGCACGGACTACATCCAGCCCGACATCTCCCACGCGGGCGGCATCTTGGAGATGCGCTTCTTGGGGGCGGAAGCGGAGACGCGGCATATCGGATTCTGCCCGCATAATCCGTCGGGCCCCGTGGCGAACGCGGCGACGCTGCAGCTGGCGGCGTGCATTCCGAATTTCGTCATGCTGGAGATGATGATGACGGATGTGCCGTATCGTAAGTTGCTTTGCGATGAGGACTTGACGGTTCGCAACGGTTGCATGGAGATTCCAGAACGGCCTGGCATCGGCATCGACTTGAACGAAGAAGAACTGCTGAAGCATCCGTACATCCCGACGGCGCTGCGACACTATCGCGGCGATTTGACGAACATCCGCCCTGTGGATGCGGAATTCTATTATAAGATAGTTAATGAATAGCAAGTGGTTAGTGGCTAGTGGTTAGAGACGTAAAAATAGAAAAAATATTTTCCCTCCCACTGATTACTAGCCACTAGCCACTACCCACTAACCACTAACCACTAACCACTATCATGGGACGCAAGGATTTCAGAGGCGAAGTATGGACGACCGTCCATCCAAAGATTTTGGAGCGCATGGTCGCCGTAAATGACGAACCTATCGATGACAACGACGGTCGTGACGGTCATTCACGCCATGCCGTCGAACTGATGCAGCGGTTCTTCAAAGAGCGGATATGGACGACGTTCGCCATCAACGGGACAGCTGCCAACATCTTGGCGTTGAAGTCGATGTTGCCGCGAAATGGAAGCATTGTCTGCGCAGCCCAGACACATGTCAATACGCATGAATGCGGCGCATTTGAATATACGCTCGGCTGCAAGATTCTGGATTGCGAATGCGATGATGGAAAATTGACGCCGGATGCTGTGGCGGCGCGGCTGAAAAGTGCGCAACGGTTTGGCTATCGGCCTCAGGTTGTTGTGGTTACGCAACCAACAGAATTAGGAACAATGTATTCGTTGGAAGAACTAAAGGCGTTGTGCGATTTTGCACATAGTCGGAAAATGGCGGTTTATGTTGACGGCGCACGCATCGGTAACGCTGTCGTGGCATTGAATACGACGCTTACGGAACTGATTGAGGGGACGGGAGTTGACGCTTTCTCCTGGGGAGCGACGAAGGCTGGTGCGATGTTCGGGGAAATGGTCGTTTTCAGACGGGAGGAATGGGGGGGCAGTTTACCGTATTTGCAAAAGCAGTCAATGCAGCATCTTGATAAGTCGCAATTTTTGGGAGTACAGGCGGAATATCTGCTGGAGAGTGGCTTGTGGCTTGAAAATGCGCGGCTTGCAAATCAGGCGGCGAAACGGATTGAAGCGCGGCTGCACGAGGTCGGCATCCCGTTGCGCTATCCCGTGGAGACGAACATGGTGTTCTGCATTCTCACGCCTGAGCAGTTGAAGAAAGTCACAAAAGTATTTGATGCGCATTATTGGGATGAATCGACCCAAATTGTGCGTATCGCCGCAACGTATCTGACGACGGATGAGGCGATTGCGGAATTGGCATCGTGTCTTGCACCAAAATGATGGTGCGAAGTGCAATCATCGTCTGATGTCATGGCGATGCGAAAACGTTGCGGATGCGTTGGCGCAAATATTCCTGCCACCACTACGTTGTTCCCGTGGGTTACGTTCGCGCGTATGCGCTCACTGCACCCACGGCTGTGTTCCTGCCACCACTACGTGGTTCTATTGGTTGTTGTTGCGTTTCCGTGGGTTATGTTCGCGCGTATGCGCTCACTGCACCCACGGCTGGGTTCCTTGCGCCCCTACAGGGCTAAATTCCTGCCACCACTACGTGGTTCTGTGTGTATTGGCTTGTCCTACCGTGGGTTACGTTCGCGCGTATGCGCTCACTGCACCCACGGCTGTGTTCCTGCCACCACTCCGGGGTTCTATTGGTTGTTGTTGCGTGTTTCCGTGGGTTATGTTCGCGCGTATGCGCTCACTGCACCCACGGCTGGGTTCCTTGCGCCCCTACAGGGCTAAATTCCTGCCACCACTACGTGGCTAAATTCCTGCCACCACTACGTGGTTCTGTGTGTATTGACTTGTCCTACCGTGGGTTATGTTCACGCTTATGCACTCACTGCACTCACGGCTGTGTTCCTTGCGCCGCTATGGGGCTATATCTATTTCTGCCTGTTGCGGATGGCTCCTATGGCAAAGATGCCGACGATGGCAAAAATGGCGAGAAGCACTTTCCATTCTAGACCTGATGCGGGAATCTGTGCATCATCCTTTGACTCAATGGCTTGCTTGAGTTTGAAGCCTTTGACGGGGACGGCATCCTGAGAAGTCTCACGGGCTTGTTCATCGCGGTTTTCACGCGGTTCTTCTGATTGGGGACGAGATTGACCATTACGTGAAAATCCTTGTGCAAGTTGTTGTTTCAATTCTTGTTGTGACTTTTCTGCCGTGTCAAGTTTCTGACCGATGGCCTGTTCGACGGCTAATCGGAACTGCTGGACAACATCGCTGGGCAGGCCTCCTGGCACGGAGACAAGTTGCACGACCATCTGGTTGAGCGTCGGATTGTTGCAGGTATGATCACAGCAGGCCATGCCCGCCTTCAAAACACTATGCAAATAACCAGCCGCCAATTCTTTGCGTATTTCTTCACCTGGTGACCAGAAGCCCTTTCGGGTGGCTTCCAGAAGTCGCGCCGTGATGGATTGATAGGCCCATTCGCGGTCTTGAGCCATGAATTCGCGCAAGCCGAGTCCATGGCTGTCTTCCACGAGAACTTTGTGGACTTGCGACCATGTTTCCTGCGTGACGAGATGCGGTGCGGTGGCCTGCCAGCCCCATAGGTTATCGACCATGCGCGAAAGCAGGGAGGCTCCCGCGTAGTTTTCCTGCATCATTCTGGCCAACCAGTCGCGGTTGAGTAGTCGGCTATCCAGTTCGGCAGCCAGAAAGTTCTGCAGTTGAACGGCTTTTGCCTGATTGAGACGGCGCAAGTCCGCAATGTATTCAGACGGAGCGTTTCCCGAAAGCGATTCGACGGTGGCGGAAAGGCCGCCGAGATATTGGAACGATTCATCGATGTCCGTTACGCCGTAGATGTTGCTAGAGCGCGATTGGACAACACTTTCCACGGTTTTGGCAGCCTGTTCCAACGCATCTCGCGCTTGTACGTTTTCATCGGACGTAAAGGCCATGTTTTCAAGATAGGTCTGGACGATTGGATTGCGGTCGTCCCACAGCCATGAGGCTCCTGTGACACGGTTGAGTCGGATGCCATACGTACCAGGCTTGGGGAAGAAAACGCCTGGACGATTGGCATTGATGTAATTCTCCGTATCCGAGAGAGTTGCGGCCTGTTTTCTGGCGTTTTCCAACAGGGCGATTGCGCCGCCGAATTGATCGCGATAGGCTCCGCTGGTTGTCAGAAGGACATCGACGCGTGGGCGGTTCAGACGGACGGCTGGAATCGGTTTCACACCTGTGCAATTGCCTTGTTTGTCGTATGTTGGCTCCATGCCCATGAGGGCGAGGGCGAGGGACTCGCTGTGTCCGTCTGTACGGATGGCTTCGCCTGCCCAAAGCATGATGGCGATCGTTCGCGGGTAGTGGCCGAGTCGGGCGTGTTCTTTTGCAAGCAGATTTTCGGCAAGCTCAACTGCTTGGTTGTAAGCAGCTTGCGTTGGAATCTTCGCGGGATCGAAGGAATAGAAATTGCGGCCTGTCGGCATACTGGGCCGTCGCAATGGGTCTCCTGACGGGCCTGGACGGACGAAACGTCCAGAAAGCGCATTGAGCAGGGCGGTCATTTCGTCATCGCCTGACTGCGACATGGCGCGTTTGGCGACGGTGCGTTGGTCTTCGGGAAGCAGGGCGGCAGTCGCTTCGATTTCTTCTTGTTTTGGCGGTTGTCCAAATGTGTGAAGTCCATACGGGGCGGGCTGCGTACGGGATTCGGCATATTCGGAAAATTCTTCAAACCAGTCATTTGCGTTTAAATCTATTTCTGGGGGGAGGGCGAGTGTCCGCAAGTGGCTGCGCAAGGCTTCACGACGTTGTGGCTGCACGGCGGGATCGGCGGCTTCGCATTCCGATACCTGCCGTTGGAGTGATGGCCAGTCGATTTCGCCTGCCGATACGCGGAGCGTTGGCGTTAGATGGTCGATGATGACGGCTGCGGCACGTCGTTTGGCGACGACTCCCTCGCCGATTCCATCAGACATATAAGGATAGATTTCAGGAATGTCGCCGCGGACGAAAGCGGCGGCATCTGCGTTGTCAAGCCCTAACTGCTTGCCTGGCAGCCATTCGCTGGAGCCATGTCGGCCAAGATGGATCATGGCGTCCGCATGGAAATGGCGTTTCAGCCAAATGTAAGCGGCAAGATATTGGTGATGCGGTGGCAACTCGCGTGAATGGAGCATC
>JAGCSE010000075.1 GCA_017964325.1 Victivallales bacterium
GGCCTTCGCGCTTGAAAAATCCGCCAGGGATTTTCCCTGCGGCTGCAAAGCGCTCGCGGTATTCGACCTGAAGTGGGAAAAAGTCAATTCCAGGGCGCGGATCTGCGCTGCAAACGGCAACCAGCACGACAGTATCACCTTGGCGAACTGTCACAGAACCGTTTGCAAGCAATGCCATCTTGCCAGTTTCGACTTCAATGAAGCGTCCGCCGCCGATGTCCATTTTTACTTGTTCGATACTCATTGAAAATCTCCTTTGCTGTTTTTTGTCTAACAGCGCTGACATGCATTTGCAGGGGTTCAATGCGGAATCGCGGCATAAGCCGTCACTCTTGAAAATCTGCGATTCAGGGATTTTTGACTGGCGGATTATGCCGTCTGATTCCACATTTGGATATCGAATGTAAAATCCCCTGCGTGCATGGATAAAATACATCGCAACCCGCAGGTGAAGTCTGCGGGTTGCTCGGTTTGAATCTCCTATCGACGAAGTTTCAAACTGCGGATGAGCGCGGTATAACGGGCGTAGTCTTCTTTCATAAGATAGTTCAAAAGACGACGGCGGTTGTTGACCATCGCCAGCAAACCGCGGCGGCTGCTGTTGTCTTTCTTGTGAATTTTGAGATGCTCCGTCAATTCGTTGATGCGGCCTGTCAAAATCGCCACTTGTACTTCGATGCTGCCGCAGTCATTTTCCGAACGCTGATACTGCTTGATTGTTGCTTGTTTTGTTTCTTTATCCATTTGTTCTACCTTGCGTTTTCGCTACCAAACCATACGGGATGATAATCCGCTCTAGTGTGATGATCCAGTCAAACACAGCGAATAACGAAAGCAAATAATATATCACAAGTAACAATAATTGCAAATAATTGGAAAAATACAGGGAAAAAAGTTCGTCTGGCGGTCAACTGAACAAATTGTACTTAAGTATGTACCAGATGGCGGCGACGCCGTCCTTCCAGCCGATTTTTTTCCCAGCGTCAAATGGCCGCGCCTGATAGGCGATAGGGACCTCGTAGATTCGACAGCGCAGTTTAGACAACTTCGCCGTCACCTCTGGTTCAAAGCCAAAACGATTGCATTCCAGTTTGAGCGACTTGAAGATGTCGGCGCGTATCATCTTGTAGCACGTCTCCATGTCCGTGAGATGGAGATTTGAGAAAATGTTGGAGACGAGAGTCAGGAACTTGTTGCCGAAATAATGCCAGAAACTATCGACGAGAATCTCGCGGCCAGAGTATCGGCTGCCGAAAACCGCATCGGCAAGGCCGTTTTCAATCGGTCGGAACATCGAGGGAAATTCGCTGGGCGAATACTCCAGATCGGCGTCCTGTATGATGACGACATCCCCCGTCACATGGGCTTGCGCCGTGCGGATTCCAGCACCCTTGCCCATGTTGTGTTCATGATGGAGGATGACGAGGTCGTTGGCTGGCGGAAGTTTGTCGAGAAGTTCTTTTGTGCCGTCAGTGGACGCATCGTTCACAACGATGATTTCAAGTTCTGGGACTCCGCATTTTCTGACCTGTTCAATGACATTTGCGACTGTCTTGACTTCATTGTAAACTGGGATGATAACTGAAAGACGCATGTCTTGCCTCTTCTAGAAAATCTGGAAAAAGATGTTTTGATTACAATATCCTGATATTCATGAAGTACAAGCCCATCTAGATGAATTAGCAAAATCCAATAAAGCATATATATTAATCAATTTGTATTGAAATTATAATCATGAAACACTATTTTAACAAATGGATTTTTAACAAAAACCATCAATTCTTCAAACCCAAAGGACCCCAATGAAAAATCGAACAATGTTATCTAGAATCATGCTTGTCTGCATGATGTTTGCCCTCCTGAGTCCCATGATGGCAGTATGTGATGACGCTAAACCTGCGGGTGCGGCGATTGAGGCTGCCGCCAATCCACAGGCGGCTGTCGCCCAAGGCGAGGCCGTAGCGGCACAGGCAAAAGAGACTGTCGAAAAGGCGGCGGAAGAGGCCAAGGCCGAAGAGGAAAAGGCAGAGGAGCCAAAGTCTTCTTTCACGGGCAAGTTCTGGGCGTTGATTCCTCCGCTGATCGCCATTGCACTGGCTCTAATCACTAAAGAAGTCTTCTCGGCGCTCTTCATTGGACTAGTGTTCGGCGGGCTTTTCGTCTCCGATTTCAGTTTTCTTGGCACCATTGATGCCATCATCAGCAAAGGGCTCATTGCGGCTGTTTCGGACAGTGCTGGCATTTTCATTTTTCTAGTGATTCTGGGGATTCTGGTCGCGCTTATCAACCGCACAGGGGCGTCAGCCGCTTTTGGCCGTTGGGCAAAGGACAATATCAAAACCCGCGCTGGTGCTCAAGTCGCCACCTTTATCCTCGGCGTGTTGATTTTTGTCGATGACTATTTCAACTGTCTGACTGTTGGTTCAGTCATGCTTCCTATAACGGATTCACACCGTGTCTCTCGCGCAAAACTGGCTTATCTTATTGATGCCACCGCCGCGCCTATCTGCATGGTTGCGCCGATTTCCTCCTGGGCGGCCGCCGTCGCTAGTTATGCCGAAGACACTAAATTCAGCGGTCTGGAACTATTCTGCCGCGCCATCCCTTACAATTTCTATTCGCTTTTGACGTTTGTCTTCATTCTTGGAATCATTTTCATGAATGTTGAATTCGGCCCCATGGCACGCCATGAACGCAATGCCATCGAAAAGGGTGACCTCTTCTCAGATGGCGGCGAAGTCGATAATGGAGATCGTCCATTTGAGAATGCAAAGGGCAAACTCATTGATTTGCTAATTCCGATTGTCATTCTAATCGTCGTCTGCGTCTTTGCTCTTGTCTATAACGGCGGCTTTATGAAAGATGGGAAAGGCTTTATTGATGCTTTCAGCGATACGGATGCAACTGTCGGTCTACCCTGGGGCGGTCTTGTTGTCCTAGTTCTCACTATTATCTATCTGCTTGTCCGCAGAGTCATCTCATTCAAGGAAGCCATGAATTGCATTCCAAAGGGCTTCAACGCCATGGTTCCCGCCATCCTCATCCTTACATTAGCAACTTCCTTGAAGAACATGACCGTTGCTCTTGAAGCGAAGGAATACATCGCTGGCCTCATGGAGAATTCGGCAGCTAGCCTGAGCATGCTTCTCCCCGCAGTCATATTTATTGTCGCATGTGTTCTTTCCTTTGCGACAGGCACGTCATGGGGTACGTTCGGTATCCTGATTCCAATTGTCGTCAATATTTTCCAGGCTGGGGATCCGCTGATGTTCATTGGCATGTCCGCATGTCTGGCTGGCGCTGTCTGCGGTGACCATTGTTCGCCGATTTCGGATACGACCATCATGTCCTCGGCAGGTGCGCGTTGCGAGCATATCAATCACGTTTCCACTCAGTTGCCATACGCAATCACAGTGGCCGCTGTGTCATTCGTCTCATTCATTCTCGCTGGCTATATCCAGAACTGGTATGTGACCTTCCCGATTTCCGTGGTACTGACCATTGCCACGCTCTTTGTCATCAAGGTCGTTGGCGCAAAGAAAACGGCATAAATAATTTGTCGCCCCGTGAGCAGGCATGTTCACGGGGCTTTCAGACATATTTAGATCAAGCGTTGGTGAAAAGCGGAAATCTCTTCGGCAATGGATTTAGCACTTATCGTCAAATCAGTCATTCTTGGCATCGTCCAAGGGCTAACGGAGTTTCTTCCTATCATCAGCACGGGCCACATGATCATTGTGGACGAATATCTGCGGTTGCCTGAGGACTTCAGCAAGATGTTCCTGGTGGTGGTTCAACTGGGCTCCATCCTTTCTGTCGTGGTCTATTTCTGGAATACCCTTCTGCCAAAGGAGGCATTGCATGACATCGCGGTTCGCAAACGCATGTTTCTGCTTTGGATGAAGGTTTTGGCTGGTGTCTTGCCCGCGCTTGTCATTGGCGGACTGTTCGGAAGCGCCATCAAGCAGCATCTTTATTCAGTGCAGTGCGTCGCAATCGCGTTGTTTATCGGTGGTATTCTGCTCATTGTCATGGAACGAAGGAAGCATGAGGCGAAACTGACGGATACGGCGGGAATGCCGTGGACAACAGCCATCGGCATCGGCCTGGCGCAGTGTGTCGCCATGATTCCTGGAGTCTCACGCTCCGCCGCGACAATTATCGGCGCGCTGTGCCTCGGGGCTTCCCGAAAAGTCGCCGTCGAATATTCCTTCTTCCTGGCGATACCGACCATGTTTGCCGCGTCAGCGTACAGCGTCATGAAAGAAGGCATGGGGATGACTGCAGCACAATGGATTGCTACGGCGGCTGGTTTTGTGACGGCGTTCATCGTCGCCCTGGCGGTTATTGCATTTCTCATGTCGTACATTCGCAGGAGGGATTTCCAGTTGTTCGGCTGGTACCGAATTGTACTGGCTGTTGTTTTGCTTGTCTGGCTTTATGCCATTAAGTAAACCTGTTTTTAGGTTAGACCTTTAGGTCGTTTTTAATGTAATTCAAAGGAGAATCAGTAAAATGAGTCGTCGTCGTTACGTAGTCTGTGGTGTTTCAGGGCGTGCCATTGGAATGTGGATCAAGCCGATCTACAATGAATTCAAGGATCATGCGGAACTGGTTGGCATGTTGGACATTGATCCAATCCGTTTCAAGGTCTGCGTTGACAATGTTCCAGAAGCGGCAGGCGTCCCCACATACATGCCCGATGAGTTTGACAAGATGATTGAAGAGACAAAGCCAGACGCCGTCTTCGTCGTCTGCAAGGACTGTTTCCATCAACTTTATATTATCAAGGCACTTGAAAAAGACCTTGATGTCATCACCGAAAAGCCGATGACAACCAACTGGGAAGACGGAATCCGCGTCCGCGAGGCGGAGAAAAAGTCCAAGGGAAAAGTCACCTGCACATTCAATTACCGCTACAACCCACAGCATCGTCTTATCCGCGAACTCGTCCTGGCGGGCCGTATCGGTCGCGTTACACACGTTGACCTCAACTGGTATATCGACATTCTCCACGGTTCAAGTTATTTCCATCGCTGGAACCGCATGCGTGAAAATTCTGGCTCGCTGTCCATCCACAAGGCCAGCCATCACTTCGACCTCGTCAACTGGTGGATCGGCAGCCCTGATCCGCAACTCGTCCATGCGTTCGGCGCGCTCAACCACTATGGCCCCAATGGTCCGTTCAATCCTTCAAAGAAAGACGGACGCCACTGCTCGGATTGCGCGGAACGCCGCCAGTGCGCTTACAAGGCACGTTGGGAAACACGAGCCACTGCGGCTAAAATCGTCGATGACCATCTGACGAATTTCGATGAGTCCAAAGTGCTTTATACGCCTTCCATCTATCGTCCCGACATGTGCATGTTCGACTCAGAAATCAACATCCAGGATACGATTGTCGCCGATGTCAAGTATGCTAATGGCGTTTTGCTGAACTACTCGGCCAACTTCTCCACGCCATACGAAGGCTATCGCCTCGCCATCAACGGTACGCACGGACGTATCGAAGCCGAAGAATGGGGCGGAATGGGCTCCACGGCTTTCCCGTGCCCGCGCAAGACCGACCATTATGTCGACCTCTATCCGATTTTCGAATCACGCGAACGTATTGCCGTCAAGCCAGGCGTCGGCGGACACGGTGGCGGTGACTCGCTCATCGTCGAAGATGTCTTCATGGGCGAAGACCCCGACCGCAAGTATGACATCCTCGCATATTCCCGTGACGGTCTGGCCGCCATCTCCATCGGCGACGCCGTCTTCAAGTCAATCACGACGGGTCAGATCATCGACCTGACCGAGGTCATGTCTCACTAAAGTCTGATTGCTGCATACAAGACGCACCATCCGCCAGGAGAACGCCCCATGCACGAAATAGACTTCTACGGCAAGAAACTCAACGCCTATAAGTCGTCTCTGCACAACCATTCAACCACATCAGACGGCA